>JBBTXS010000009.1:0-158253 GCA_038062115.1 Patescibacteria group bacterium | reverse complement strand
GACTAGTGCTTTAGAATACAACTACGCAGCTTGCTGCGTAAGGGTGTATTTTTCCGAGCGAGCGTAGCGAGTCGAGGAATCTCGTTGAAGGAGATTTCTCGGCAAGCTCGAAATGACAATTATGACCCAGTCATAATTTAAAGTATGATGACAGCATCGGCAATAATCCAAAAATACATTTCTTTTTTTGAAAAACGGGGACATAAGAGAACTGTGAATGCATCGCTAGTGCCGGAGAATGATCCAACTACCCTTTTTACAAGCTCCGGAATGCAGCCTTTAGTTCCGTATCTTTTAGGAGAACCTCATCCGCAAGGGAAAAGATTGGTAAATGTGCAAAATTGTTTTCGGGCCCAAGATATAGATGAGGTTGGAGACAATAGGCATATAACTTTTTTCCGCATGCTTGGGAATTGGAGTTTGGGAGATTATTTTAAAAAGGAACAGCTTCCATGGTTTTTTGAATTTTTAACAAAAGAGTTGGGTCTTAATCCCTCAAAATTATACATAAGTATTTTTGCAGGATTTAATGACATTCCACAAGACGACGAGTCTGCTGCTATTTGGCAAGAGCTTTTTAAAAATTCTAAAATTGATCTAAAAGATCGAATTTTTTATTACGGCGTTAATAAAAATTGGTGGTCAAGAACTGGGATCCCGCAAAATATGCCATATGGCGAACTGGGTGGACCAGACACCGAAGTATTTTATGATTTTGACACACCTCATGACGCAAAGTATGGAAAAACGTGTCAACCAAACTGTCAGTGCGGAAGATTTATGGAAATTGGCAATAGTGTTTTTATGCAATACCAAAAACTACAAAATGGAGGTTTTAAGGAACTGCCACAAAAAAATGTTGATTTTGGAGGAGGACTTGAGCGACTTTTAGCAGCCGTTGAGAATAAAAACGATGTATTCAAAACCAGTCTCTTAAGTGTGATAGTTCGAACTATCGAACTGTTAACGAAAAAAAATTATAAGCAATGGTCAAAAAACATAAGAATTGTCATTGACCATATTGTCGCATCTGTTTTTATCATTAACGCTGGTATTGTTCCATCCAACAAAGAACAAGGATATATATTGCGAAGGCTTATCCGAAGAGGCCTGGATAATCTATATAATTTAAATTCCAAAGATATGGCTCCAATTCTTGAAACAATAGTTGATCAGTATAGTAAAACCGATCCTTCACTCACTACTAACTTTGAAAAAATTAAAAATATAATTCTTGAGGAAAAAGATTTATACGAAACAACTATCAAAAAAGCCAAAGATTATATACTTAAAAAGTATCAGGTGGTTGGCGATGAATTAAAAGGCAAAATTGAAATATCTGCCAACGACGCCTTTTTCTTATATGCTTCTCATGGTTTGTCTCCTACTCAAATAAAAAATCTAGGCTATGTTTTTGACGAACAACAGTTTGCCAAAAAAATGGAAGAGCACCAAAAAGTATCAAGAGCTGGTGCTGCTAAAAAATTTGCCGGTGGGCTTGCGGATCGTAAAGAAAAAACAATTATGGGACACACAGCAACTCATCTTATGCACCAAGCAATAAGAGATGTTTTAGGAAGTCATATTCATCAGACAGGATCTAATATTACAACAGAGAGAATAAGATTTGATTTTAATTATGATAAAAAAGTTACAGATGACGAAATAAAAAAAGTTGAAGATATAGTGAATGAAAAAATAAAAGAAAATTTAAAGGTTCGCTTTGAGATGATGACTCTAAAAAGAGCAAAAGAAATTGGAGCAATTGGATTATTTGACGAAAAATATCAAGAAGACGTTAAGATATATTTTATGGGAGGTCCTTCGACTCACTCCGTTCGCTCAGGACGACCTCGTAGTGAATACTACTCGGTCGAATTCTGTGGAGGGCCTCATGTTGATTTTACAGAAAAGTTGAAAAGGTTTAAGATAGTTAAGCAAGAAAACATTGGTCGCGGACAAAGACGGCTATACGCAGTTGTTGGATAATCAGTCAAAGTCTGATAAATATGAAACTACCTCCTATCTCGCTCTTTAAGAAAAAAAATCCTTTTTCGTATTTTTTAGTACTCGTTTTAAGAAACGAAAAAGCAAATGCTGTAATTTTTGAAGAATTAGATGGAAAAATTAGGGTAATTGGTCATCACGCAGAATATTTCGAAAACTCAATTGAGACCGCCTCCATCGATGAAATGCTTGATGTGTTGGATAGGACAATATCTTCTGCCGAAGAGTCTCTGCCAAAAAACATCGAGGCTCAAAAAACAATTTTTGGTCTTATTGAAAGTTGGGTAGAAAACGACAAGATAAAAAAAGAGTATCTGTTAAAGCTTAAAAAAGTATGCGATGAATTAGGACTCACTCCAATAGGATTTTTAATCATTACACAGGCTATTTCTCACCTTCTCCAAAAAGAGGAAGGCGCGCCAGTATCTGCTATTCTTACTGAACTTGGCAATAAGTCTATAACAGTAACGCTTATGAGAGTAGGACGTATTATAGAAGCAAAAAGTTCTGAAATTCACCAATCTGTCCCATATACTGTCGACACCCTTTTAAAACATTTCCAAACTTCGGAGATTTTACCATCTAGAATTATACTTTTTGATGGAGAAAAAGATCTAAGCCAGGAATTTATTTCTCATTCATGGAGCAAGAGCTTGCCTTTTTTGCATCTTCCTCAAATAGCAACTCTTCCTCCCAACTTTGATGCAAAAGCAGTTCTTTTTGGGGCTGCAACTCAAATGGGTTTTGAAGTATTACAAGAACCCAAGAAAAAAGAAGGGCTCAATAAAGAGGAATCAATTGCAGGAATAGATAGGGAGGTAGAAAAAGAGCAAGAAGAAGAGTATTCCTCGCTCATTGGCTTTGGGTTTATTGGCGAAAAAGATATTACCATAAGTCCTATCGCGCAAAAAAAAGAAGAACCCTTCGACAAAGCTCAGGCTAAACAAGAAATAGTCCCTCCCAAAATATCAAAAACTAAAGTAAATTCACTCTTAGTAAGAGTAAAAGATAATTTGTCCGTGCTTTCCCGTCTTAAGAAAATTCCAATCGCTATTCCAACTAGCAAAAAAAATATTTTTATTCCTATTGTCGTTGCTGCTAGTATAGCTTTATTTTTTATTTATTATTTATTTGGAACATCGGCAACAGTAGTTTTAACCATAAAACCAAGAATAATAGAGCAAAATAAAAATGTTTCTTTCTCAACATCCACAACTTCGGATCCTTCAAAAGGAGTAATTGCGGGAGAAACAGTATCTGTATCGGAAGAAGGTTCAAACTCAATTGCGACAACAGGCAAAAAAGAAATAGGAAGTCATGCAAAAGGCAAAGTAACAATTTTTAATAGTCTTACTCAAGAAAAAACTCTTCCGCAGGCAACTATAATAAGATCTCCAAATGGTTTAGAATTTACACTCGATGATTCTCTTACTCTAAAAGGTGTTGCATCACATTCGGCAGACGAAACAGTTTCTCCTACTACAGCACAAGTTTCTGTTACGGCAAGACAAATTGGCAAAGAATTAAACCTTCCCTCGGCAACCAAGTTTAGCGTTTCCAATTTTGATACTTCCGATATAGTCGCAAAAAACGATAGTCCTTTTGGTGGCGGGACAAAAAAAGAAGTTACTGTTGTTTCGAAAAACGATGTAGATAAATTGTTAGAAGAACTGCCTAAATTGCTTGTGAGCCGGGCTAAAGACGATATTGCAAAACAAATCTCAAAAGATAAAAGTTTACTTCCTATTTTTACCAATAAAACCCTAGGTAAGAAAAAATTAGATAAAGAAATCGGAGAACAGGCCGACAAAATAACGCTAAACGCAACAGTTATTTATGAAAGCATTGCTTATAAAAATGATGATCTTAAGTCGTTAAGCCGCTCTCTTGTTCAAAATAATATTTCAAATAATATGACCATAAACTACGAAAACGTAAAAATAGATATTAAAGATGTCACCCAGAACAAGGATAATATTAGTGCAAATCTTAGGATTAAGGCTTTACTACAGCCTATTATAGATAAAAAATCATTAGTTTCCGAGCTTTCTGGCGTTTCATATAAGATTGCTTTAGCAAAACTTTCAAAAATCCCCCAAGTGTCCGACATAAATATATCATTCTCGCCAAATATTCCATTCTTGCCAAAAATACTTACTAAAACTTCCAAAAATATAAAAATTATTGTCAACGTAAATGAGTAAATACTATTACAAAAAAACGTCTGGAAATTTATTAAAAAAATCTTTTAGAATTGCAAGTGCAACATTATTGATAGTAGGACTTTTGATAGCAGTTTATATTTTCTCGCCTCTAATCTTATGGCAAATTTATTTCCAGAGAGTATTTGCTTCCCAAAATATGACAATGCCTATTCCAAAATCAATTGTTGTAAATTCTTCTATTATAGAAAACCTTATTATTCAGGCTAAAAACACACTAACTGGAGTTGATTATACAAATGCAGAAAATTGGTTTCCAACCTTTAGCGTTAGTAAATTAGGTAGAAAAGGATCTCTTAAAGTTTCTTCTTATACTCTTTCTATCCCAAAAATACAAATAGATAATGCCCATGTGTCAGCTGTTGATAATAATGTGGGAGCCCATTTAGTAAATTACCAAGGGACAAGTATTCCAGGAGATTTAGGCAATGCTGTAATTTTTGGCCATTCCACCTTACCACAGCTTTTTAATCCTAAAGATTACAAAACGATTTTTG
Source organism: Patescibacteria group bacterium (assembly GCA_038062115.1). Taxonomy (GTDB): domain Bacteria; phylum Patescibacteriota; class Microgenomatia; order Levybacterales; family UBA12049; genus JBBTXS01. The sequence goes on along the minus strand of JBBTXS010000009.1, from coordinate 153,527 downwards.
CAAATGCCTACAAACTTAAAATTGGAGACAGAATTTTGACGCACGTAAATGGCGTATCTTATTTGTATAAAATATATAGTATTTCTGTAGTTGATCCATCTGATACATCCGTATTTTCTCAAACCTTTGACAATTCTTATGTAACCCTAGTTACCTGCACTCCTCCAGGAACCGTTTGGAAAAGACTTGTTGTTAAAGCTAGCCTTGAAAAAATTTGAAGCTGGGTCGTAACATGCAGAAATTTTTAATAAAAATTTGGCCAACTGTTTATAGAATCCTGAATACTGTTATATACTTTATTATCTTTCTCGCAAAAGGGATTATCTCTCGTGGCATAAAACAAATAAGAGGACAATTATGAAAGCCTTAAATATTGCAATAAGTGCCATACAAAAAAAACTGCTTGGTAAACCATTAACGTATAAAGAATTGTATTCAATCATGGATCAAATAGCGCACAACCGACTGGGAGACATTTTAACAACCTATTTTGCAGCATCGGGTTATTCAAAAGGATTTTCTAATCAAGAGCTTTATTTTCTAACAAAAGCAATGGTTGAAACCGGGGAAAAATTGAAATTCTCAGGGATAGTTGCCGATAAACACTCCATCGGAGGCGTACCGGGAACTCGTACAACACTTATTGTTGTGCCAATTGTTGCAGCAGCTGGCTTTACCATTCCCAAAAGTTCATCTAAAGCAATCACTACATGTAGTGGAACAGCAGATGACATGGAAACATTGGCCAAAGTTACATTTACAAAAGAAAAAATATATGAAATAGTTAAAAAAACAAATGGTTGTATTGTATGGGGAGGAAGCTTTAATATAGCCCCGGCGGATGATGCACTAATAAATGTAGAAAAACCACTAATACTTGAAAGTTTCGACAAAATTATAGTATCTATAATGGCTAAAAAAATTGCATTTGGCTCAAATCATGTTGTAATCGATTTACCATATGGTAAAACAGTAAAAATACATAGGTTAAAAGATGCAGAAGTTCTAAAAGAAAAATTTGAGTATCTAGCAAAAAAATTCAATATAAAAATTCGTATTTTAATTCATAAAACAAATCAACCAGAAGGACGCGGGATTGGGCCAATACTAGAAACCAGAGAAGCGCTTAGGGTATTACAACAAAAACCAAATCGACCGCTCGATCTTGAGATTAGAAGTATAAATCTTGCCGGAAATCTTTTAGAGATTTGTCTAAAAGATTCTCCAGAAATACTTCAGACTTATGTTAAAAAAAATTATGGCAACTGTTTTGGATGGGCAACAAAAATCCTAAGAAACGGCCTTGCCTTTAGAAAAATGCAGGAAATAATTCATGTACAAGAAGGTCGTCAACATATAGATAGCGAGGATTTAAAACCGGGAAAATTTTATTATAAAATAACAGCGTCTAAAAATGGGGTTGTAAAAAGTATAGGTAGTAAAAATCTTACTATAATTGCAAAAATATTAGGTGCACCAAAACAGAAAGGCGCTGGTATAGTCTTGGACAGAAAAATTGGAGAAACAGCTCAAAAAGGACAAACGCTCTATACGCTTTTTAGCGAAAACTTGTATACTCTCAAAGAAGCAAAAGAGTCTTTATTGCATTTTCCAATATTGGATTTCGTATGAAAAAACTATTCTTACTCGTTATTCTTATTATTGCATCAAGCATTATAGGTATGCTTTGGTGGCAGAATGGCATTAGTCCCGCAAGCCCAAACGATAAAACATTTCATATCTTCGTAGTACCAAAGGGGGAAGAGGTTCGCGAAATAGCAAACAAGCTTAAAACTAAAAATTTAATTAAAGACCCTATTGTTTTTTTCTTGATGATTAAAAAATTAGGGCTAGATAAGAAAATTGAAGCAGGGGATTTTCGCTTAAGTCCTTCTATGAGCGCTGAAGAAATCGCCCAAAATCTTACCCATGGAACAATAGATCTTTGGGTTACGATTCCAGAAGGGCAAAGAGCCGAAGAAATAGCAGATATGCTCGAAAAAAATGTACCAAATTATCAATCAAGCTGGAGAAATCAACTTGTAGAGCATGAAGGATATCTTTTTCCCGACACTTACCTTATTCCAAAAGATGCAGATATTAATCTTATAATAAATATTATGAAAAATAATTTTGACAAAAAATTTAAGAGTATAAAAAACCCAAACAGTAATCTTTCGACTCAACAAATTGTAATTATTGCGTCCATGATAGAACGCGAAGCAAAATTCCAAAAAGATCGACCCCTTGTAGCCTCTGTCGTTTTAAACAGACTCAAGCTTTCTATGCCTTTACAGATTGACGCAACAGTACAATATACTTTAGGCTATCAAAAAAATGAGAAAAGATGGTGGAAGAAAAATTTAACCCTTGAAGATTTAAATATTAATTCTTCCTACAATACTTACAAAAATATTGGTCTTCCACCGGCTCCTATTGCAAATCCAGGACTTGATGCCTTACAGAGAGTTTTAAACCCAGCACTTACAGATTATTTGTATTACATTTCTGATAAATCTGGACACTTACACTTTGCCAAAACTCTTGAAGCTCATAACTTAAATATCCAAAAATACGTTAATTAAGTAAGCCTATCTAGTGCGCTTTGATATTCCTCTAAAAAACCTTCTTACAAACGGCTTTTTTTCTTCCTTAACGGTATTATCTTCTGATTCACCATTAACCGAGAAAGCTTCATCTTCTCCAAGATCATCCTCCATAGTATTTTCTTGCTCTTGTAGTAAATCAGAAATTTTGTCTAGTCCTTCTTCCGAAAGTATCTTCAAAATTTTCTTCCCTTTTTCCGAACTTAACAAAAAAATAGCTCCTCCACCAATTAATGCACCTAGCAAAAAACCATTTAGAAATTTGTTACCTCCATTGTTATTGCTCTCCATGCGTCTCCTTTGCTACAAAGCTCCGCTTTGCTTTTGTATTTTTTTTAAAAAGATTTAAAAAAGAAGCTCCTGCTTTAATCCCTAAAGCCCAAGAGGAAAATGCTGAAATAGGACCAGAAACCTTTTCTGTAATTAAATTAGTATTGTCCAAAACCTTATTTGCTTTAGAAATTGTTTGACGAAGTTCTCGAAGAATAAAAAATACTTGAATACCCAAAGCCAAAAGAAGAACGGTTAAAACAACAATCACTAAAAATAAAGCCGTTTGGGCAGGATCCACCATACTCTATTAACATATCATTTACAATTTTTCCTGTCAATCACAAAAACTTGCGTATACACCTTGAGAAATATTTGTAAACTCTATAAGATGAATGTGAACACGTACCGTTCACATTCATCCTGAGCAGGAGAGACCTGCGAAGGATCTCTTCAAATGAGCTTTAATAAAAATGTCGTTATTTTAGGTGGTGGATTTGCCGGTATAAGAACAGCTTTAGAGCTTGTAAAAAAGGCATGCGAACTTGATATTAGAATTACCCTTTTAGATAAAAATAATTATCATTTGTTTACCCCATCACTTTATGAAGTTGCAACATCTGAGGCACCGAAAAAAAATATAGCAATACCTTTAAAAGAAATTTTTGAGCGCAAAGTAAGTGTTGCTCGTGGAGAGATTACTTTAATTGATACGGAAAATAAGTTTATAAGAACAAAAAATAAGGCTTGTTTTTATTACGATTATCTGGTTATTGCTTTGGGAAGTGAACCTGCTTATTTTGGTATACCCGGACTTACCCAACACAGTCTTACGCTAAAAACTTTATCCGATGCAATAGAGATTAAAAAAGCGATCAAAAATGCATATCACAAAAAAGCAAAATTAGGAGTAGTAGATGTTGTTATTGGGGGAGGTGGGTTTTCGGGAACAGAGCTTGTCGCAGAACTTATAAGTTTTCGAGAACGTCTTGCAAAACAACTTTTTTGTAAAGATGACTGCATGAGAGTAATGCTTATCCAAAAATCTGAGCGTTTATTAAAAGAATTAGACCAAAAAGCATCAGAAATCGCCAAAAAACGTCTAGAGAGTTTTGGGGTTAGACTTTGTTTGGGTGAATATGTTAAAAGTGTAAACAAAGATGCCATAAAAACAGATATTGGTAATTCTTATAATTACGATATCTTTATTTGGACAGGAGGAGTAAGGACAGCAAGCATAATTGCTAAATGCGGTTTTGCGACCAATGCAAAAGGACAATTAATAGTCAATAATTATTTGCAAGTTGTAGGCTTTGATAACATTTTTGCTATTGGTGATAATGCAGAATTTATAGATCATAAAACAAAAAAGTATGCGCCACTAGTTGCAGAAGTTGCCCAAAAACAGGGAAAAATTGCAGCAGAGAATATTTATAGACTTATAAAAAAATTACCTCTTAAAGAATATAAGTTGTCTCATTTTGGATATATTGTTCCTTTAAAAGGCCATTTTGCGATTTTACAGATAAATAATTTTTATATTGGTGGAGTTATTGGTTGGATCGTTGAGCAGATAGTATTCCTTCTATATCTTTTAGGAATTTTGCCCATGCTTAAAGCTTTCAGGAAGTGGAATAAATTTGAAAGCGAACTGAAACAAAGTTAAGGTTGACAAGAGAACAGATTAGTATTACTATCAAATTATGATAATGCAAAGATTATTTTTATTGGTATCTAAAATTTTACCAACACAAATTGCTTATGGTCACTGCGATATTCCTTGTGGAATTTATGATCCGCACAATGCGCAAATGGCAGCACATACTGTTATTAGAATGACGAATCTTATTCGCGATTTAAAGATTGATCAAAATGCGTCTATTGAGGAAAGAAAGAAATTTATTCATGCACTCTCCCGCTACACAAAAGTAAAAGAAGAACATGCCGAGATTGTTAAACATGAAATTCGAGTTTTGTGGGGAGATTATTTTAAAGATGAACACTTGAATAAATATCCAGAACTTCATGATTTAGTATTTAAAACAATGAAGCTTGCATCAAAGGCTCGGCAAGAAGTAAATATTGATGCCGCGAACAACCTCTTAGAGACTGTTCAAGAAATAGCAGAAATATTTTGGAAGACAAAAAGTATAAAATCAACAAAAATAAATGCTCCTTACCCAAGCGGTGGAACAATAATTATTCCTAAGCAATAAAACAAACAATATAAGCATAATGCTTCTTTTTTCACTTTTCAAGATCGAAGGCCACAGCATGGAACCTACTATTAAAAATGGACAAAGTGTTTTAGCAAGCAGCCTTCCCTATTTTTTCTCAAAACCAAAAATGGGTGATATTGTGGTTTTTAGAAAAAATGAGAGAGTGCTTATGAAAAGAATTACCAAAATTGATCAGTCAGATGACGGAAAAAAATATTTCGTAAAAGGAGACAACGAAAAAGATAGTATGGATAGTAAGAGGTTTGGCTGGATCTCAAAAAACGATATTATCGGTAAAGTGATATATACTTTCTAACCCCAGGCATTGCAAATTTTCCTCTATTTTGACTGAAATCTTACAGTCATGCTCATGACAGTTAACAGCTTGGAGAAAAGGCTATATCCGTGACAAGTGACCCACTAGCATTTCCGGAAGTCCGTGATGCTGCCACTGAAGTCGACTGAGGGAGGTGTAGTGCCGAAGATGTAAAAGACCTGATTTACGGGGCCGTCATTTGGACTCGGAACGTTCGGAGCCGGCGCAAATTCCATGACCTGCCGCCCAGACAAAGGGTAGGGACTAGTCTGGTAGCGGAACTGCGTGTAGGCTAGTGAAGCAGTTCGAGCACCTGCATAATAGCTCGCAATCCCAGTCACCGCTCCTACTCCGCCTTCCAGGTCATGCCAAGTCATGGTCACCCGAATATTGCCGTTAGCCCGCATGCACGCTTTCACAACTAGCGGGTCTGTGATCTTGGGTGCGGCTGACACGCTGTTAGCAAACACCTCAAAGACCGCCAAAACACCCGCCACTGCCAAGAAAACTGCTGTGACTACTGCGAAACTTATCTTTGACGAACCCATAACAGTGCTCCCTTCTCCGACTGTAAGATTTCAGTGATATTATACTACAATTTGCAATAGATGATAAATCAGCTAATTTCTGTTTTAGACTGTATTTGCAAGGTAAACTATATATACTTTCAACCCCCAGGCATTGCAAATTTTCCTCTATTTTGACTGAAATCTTACAGGGGGTACTTACTCGATTATAGAATAGATATACGATTTATTGTCAAGTGGCAAAATGTGATAGCGTATTGTTTTCCGGTTGCTAAATCCTTGTATTCAGATTGACATATTGAGACAATCGTTTAAGTATCCTCTGTTAACAGAAGATAGAAGGTGAAGTATTTGTCATTGCGAGGATCCGTCAGATGACGGAGACGAAGCAATCTCATGCATTTGGAGATTGCTACACCAGTCTGCGGACTGGTTCGCAATGACAGAGAAGGAAAAACAACTACTTTTCAAACAGGTTTTAACAAAAAAGCAACCGAGAATTGGTACGCTATCCAAAATGTGATGGCTGGTGTAGGGTAGAGCCGCACCTAACTGGCGGTAAGAACGGTTAGACCGTACTGGGTGAAGTGGTGGTCAAAAGTGAAGGCGTAGGAGATGCGCAGTCGCTCTATGACAGCAAAGCTGATCGCATCAGCAAAGGAAAAGTCTTTGTCGTCGTATTGAAAGAGAATCTGTTTCGCCCGTTCTTCATCAGCGGCCCGCACCCGAATGACCACTGTGTTACTTTCTTCCATGTCTTTGAGAAACTGGGCTGCCTGACTTATGCCAAGGGCAGAGAGTATTAGGGCATGGGCTTCGATTGTAAGATTTCAGTGATATTACACTACAATTATTTCGACTGAAATCTTACAAAAAATAATGTAGAATTTTCCTAATGAGCTTTTTGTTGATTAATAGCATTCTTCTTGGTATTATCGTATCCTTGCTTCTTGTCCTTTCTGCTGTGTGGCCGCCGGATAGTCCTTGGTCTCCGTGGTGGAGGACGAATAAAAAAATTGCCAGAGCAATGTGTCGATTGGCAAAGGTTGGAAAAGACGATATTGTCTATGATTTGGGGTCTGGAGACGGAACAGCTCTGGTAGTTGCCGCAAAAGAATTTGGGGCAAAAGGAGTGGGGATAGAAATAGATCCTTTACGGTCCTTTATCTCAAGTATGCTACTACATAGTAACAAACTTTCGGACAAAGTGCAGATTAAGAGAAAGAATTTTTTTGACGTAGATATTTCCGATGCAACAGTAGTGTTTGTTTATCTTGTCCCAAAAGCACTAAATCGTCTTTTGCCAAAGTTTAAAAAAGAATTAAAAAAAGAAACAAGAATTGTAAGCTATAAATATAATATTGCCTTGCCAGAAGCTAAGATCGATGAAAAAAATAAACTTAGTTTGTATGTAGTCTAATTTTGTGTTTTATAGTTCGATAGTTCGAACTATCACACTTAGCTTTTAAGTTTCAAGATCAACCAGCGAAGTTTATCTGCAAATTTATATAGTTGATATAAAATTGGATTTATAACAAGATCGTAACTTCCAACAAATTCAACCAATTTTCCGCCATATCCTTCTTTAAATCTATGAAAACCATACCACGGATCATTAGTGTCTGGATTTGGGCCCAGCGCTCCCCACATATCGAATTTTTTAAGACCTAATTTTTTTCCAAATTTTATTGCCTCCCACATCATAAGATTTGATGCCATAGTTTCGCGATACTGGTTTGATGATGCTCCATAGGGATAATAAAGTGTATCTTTATAGACAAAAAGAATCCAAGCGGCAAGCGTTAGCGCTTGCAATTTAGAATTTATAATTAATAATTCAGAATTAGACGAAGGAGGTATATATTTTGCCAAAAAAAGATGTGCTGTCAATTTATTCCTATCGAAATTCTGAATTATAGATTCTGAATTCTGAATTCCGAGGGTTTCCCACATTAATCTATGGTAATTTTCTGTATGTGCATAAAAGCCTTGTCTTTTGGTTGTTTCCCTAGTAAGTCTTAAGTATGTTTCAAATGCTTCATCTGAGTTATCTTCAATTACCTTAACGCCGTGTTTTTGAGCAACTTTAATATTGTACCTAGTTTTGGGATGCATGTTTTTCAGTAGTTCATCCTCTGATTTTGTTAGCCCGAGAATAAAAGTATATTTGGTGAAGAGAGGATGAGCGGCGGGACGAAGTCCGTATTCTGTCATTCTGGCTTGTCCAGAATCTCTTACGTTCTCATGTTGCATCCGAGAGAGATTCTGGAGTCGTCGTTCCTCCTCCCCAGAATGACGAGCAATAGCTATATTCGGTTCGATCTGAATAAAAATGCATCTTTCATTTTTACCAATTTTTTCAAGCTCATGAATTACTTCCTCTGTTGGCATGGTGCCTTTTGGAAAATATCCAATTGTCCAAGCAAAATGGGGTATTTTGTGAATTGTTATTTGTAATCCATTTTGTCTAACAACTTTAACCCCAGTTTTTTTTCTAAACTCTCCCCAGTTTAAAGATTGCAGGGGATGAGTTGCAACGCTATTTATATTCATAGCCATTCTGGTATTTCGCTTTTCTGTTTATTAATAGACTTAAGATTTTTAGCAAGAACGCTCTCTGGAAGCTCAAAAATAAATCTAGAGACAGTGTTTGACATTTTTTGTCCAAAGAAAAGTCGTTGTCTTGTGTATGTTAGGAAAAGTCGACTTTTGGCTCTAGTCATCCCTACATAGCAGAGTCTTCTTTCTTCTTCGAGTTCGTTCTTGTCCATTAAGCTTCTGCTATGAGGAAAAAGTCCTTCTTCCATGCCAATCATAAAAACTATAGGAAACTCGAGTCCTTTAGCAGCATGTAAGGTCATTAAGGTTACTGCATCTTTTTTTCCGTTATTATTAGGTTTATCTGGCAGGTATTCTTGTTCAACAAGGGAAACATTTTCTAAGAATTGCGTAAGTTTTGGTAGCGAAACAGCAACAGAACGCAGTTCTTTAATATTTTCTAGTCTTGTTCTATCTTCTTCATTTTTCTCATTATATAAAGATAGATATTCTGTTTTTTTAAGAACTTGATCCAAAATATCAATAGTCGTCATTCTGGCTTGTCCAGAATGTCTTTTCGTATCAGGAGATTCTGGAGTCTCCGCCAGCTGGCGGATCCCCAGAATGACTTTATTCTGAAAATCTAGAAACTTTTCAAGCCTTCCTTTACCTAATTTCTCAATCCGTTTGTAAGAAACCATGTCTTTTGAATTTGCTAAGACTCTAAGATATGCTAATACATCTTTTATTTCTTTTCTTTCGTAAAACCTTGTTCCTCCAATTAAAATATATGGGGTACCTCTATGTATAAAAACTTCTTCAATGATTCTAGATTGAGCATTGGTTCTGTAAAGAATGGCAAAATCTGTATACTTTAAATTTGTAATTTCATATTTCAAATTGGATAATTGACTAACGATAAATTCTACTTCTTCATGCTCGTTTCCTGCCTCATAAATGGTAACATCTTCTCCATTTGGATTTTCTGTCCAAAGTTTAAGCACTGGATGGGTAGTATTTCTAGATATAACAGAAGATGCTGCATCTAAAATTTTTTGGGTTGAGCGATAATTTTGAGAAAGCGCAAAAGTTACTACATTTTTAAAATCAGTTTTAAATTTTGTTAGATTTCTAAAATCTGCTCCTCTCCAACTATAAATACTTTGAGAAAAGTCTCCAACGACACAAATATTTTTAAATTTATCTGAAAGCATTTTTGCAAGTGTATACTGCGCATGGTTTGTATCTTGATATTCGTCTATCAAAATATAACGAAAGCGATTTTGATACTTTTCAAGAAGCTGAGGATTTTGTTCAAAAAGATAAACTGTTTTTAGCAATAAATCGTCAAAATCAAGTGCATAATTTGCTTTGAGAATTTCTTGATAAACTGGATAAACTTTTGCTACAGTCTCTTGAAAATGTCCTCTTGCATATTTAGAATACTCTGCGTCTGAAATAAGCTCGTTTTTTGCCTGAGAAATAGTTGCTAAAATAGATACTGGTTTATAGTCTTTAACAGATATACTAAGTTTTTTCATAGCTTCTTTTGTTGCATCTGTCTGGTCTTGCGTATCATAAATAACAAATCTAGAAGAAATACCAATATATTTTCCATCAATCCTTAGTATTTTGGCGCAAATAGAATGGAAAGTGGAGATAGTGGGTGATTGGTGATTGGTGATTGGTGATTGGTCGGTAGCTAGAAATCTTTGCACACGTTCTTTCATCTCGTTCGCTGCCTTGTTTGTAAATGTTACCATAAGGATATTTAGGGGATCTATACCTTTTTGTTTTATTAGATATATAACTTTATAGGTTAACACTCTTGTTTTTCCAGACCCAGCACCTGCTAAAATTATCATTGGGCCCAGGTTATGTAGGACCGCTTTTTTTTGCTCCAGATTTAAGTCCTTGAGAAATTCTTTTTGCATAGAGTATAATAAGTGAACTGTGTCATCGCGAGGGATGCACCAGACGGTGCGTCCCGTGGCGATCTCAATAAGAGTGGAGATTGCTTCGCCTTGCGCTCGCAATGACAATACAATTGTATCACATGAAGAAGCTATTTATTATTGCTAACTGGAAATCGAATAAAACTGTTAAGGAAACTGAAAAATGGCTTCATGATTTTGACGATGGAGTTAAAGGTGGGAAAACAAGGGTTGGGGGAAAAAAGGTCATCGTTGCATCTTCTTTTGTATCGCTCGAACACGCTCGCTACTGCATGAGGAATCTAAAACTTTCTGTTGAATCTGCCGCTCAGGATATTTCTCCATTTGACAAGGGAGCTTATACCGGTGAGGTTAACGGTGCACAAATTAAGGAATTCGCCAATTATGTAATTGTTGGGCATTCAGAGAGAAGAAAAAATTTTGGAGAAGACGATGATATGGTTGCTAAAAAAATCGAGATGGCAATGAAACATAGTTTAATTCCAATATTGTGCATCTCAAATCTTGATCAAGTTCAAAGTTCAAGGTTCAAAATTCAAAGTTACGACAATAGAATTATCCTAGCGTATGAGCCTTTGTTTGCGATTGGCTCAGGACAAGCAGACACTCCTCAAAATGCAGAAAGTGTGGCAGCGAAAATAAAAGAAATTGTTAATGATACTCCAGTTTTGTATGGAGGCAGTGTAACATCTTTAAATGTTAATTCCTTTACCAAAATGCCAAGTATTGATGGCGTGTTAGTAGGCGGAGCAAGTCTTAATCCTCTTGAGTTTTTGGAGATTGTTAAGAATGCGTAAAAAAAAGACTGGTGTTATTCTCGCAGCCCTATTTTTTTTATTAATTTTATTTTCATTGATATCTTCTAAATATTTTCCTTTATCTAGCCTTCTTTTCAACCAAAAGATTACGCTTAAAAAAACAGATGGCCGTATAAATCTATTATTGCTTGGGGTAGGCGGGGGCAAGCACGAAGGGCCTAATCTTACAGATACAATAATTTTTGTAAGCATAGATTCTAATAAAGAAAAGGCAGTACTCGTTTCTATCCCAAGAGATCTATGGACGATGGACATTAAAGGAAGAATAAATACCGTTTATGCTAAGGGTGGAATTTCTATGGCTAAATCTTTTGTCTCAAAAATTGTAGGTCAACCTATAGACTACGTTTTGCGGATTGACTTTGATGGAGTTGAAAAAGCAATAAGTCTTTTGGGAGGAGTAGACGTGTATGTGTCGTCTGCCTTTGACGATTACCAGTATCCAATTTCTGGAAAAGAAAATGATTCCTGCGGTCATAGCGATGAAGAGCTAAAATCTCTTGCAACTGCCTCATCCCAACTAGACGCATTTCCGTGCCGCTATTTGCATCTTCATTTTGATAAAGGATTGCAGCATATGGATGGAGAGAAAGCTCTTGAATTTATACGCTCCCGCCATGCTACGGGCGACGAGGGAACAGATTTTGCAAGAAGTAAAAGACAAGGAGAACTAATAAAAGCAATTAAAGATAAAGCTATATCTTTGGAAACTCTACTTAATCCAGCAAAAATTGTAAATCTTTATACCGTTGTCAAAGATAGCATCGATACGAATATTAAAGAAGATGAGTTTGACGATTTTATAAGACTTTCGACAAAAATGAAGAATGCCAATATACAAAATGTAGTTTTAGATTATGGGGATGAACAAAAAAACCGACCAGGACTTTTGACGCATCCAGAAACATCGTATACCTATAATAATGAGTGGGTTTTAATTCCAAGGGTGGGAAATGGAGATTTTTCGGAAATTCAAAAGTATGTAGACTGCGAAATAAAAACTGGTAACTGCCCGATCTCTAAAGTTTTTTCCGCAAAATAGTGTTTAGGTTTTTTTCAAAAAGTTTTTTACCAAAGTACAATGTTACATAGCGTAATACTTTAGAAAGAAATAAATTTTTTGTAGTTATTTTGTGTTATTTAACCTGTAAATTTTTGTATTCCCGTTTTTATAGATGGGTTTTCCTAGAGTTTTAAATTTTTCTTCATTAAGTGTTGGATATTTTTGTTTTTCTAGTTCTCCAATAAACACAAGGGAGACATTATATTTTTTTAGAAGATCTTTAGCATCGTTTACGTCTTTGGTTTCATATAGTGCTTTTACATCGTTAATTCTAGGAGACGGAATATCATATGTTCCACGCCAGAGCCATTCGTGCACCACCCAGCCTAATACTGTTGGGAGTCCAGTATTAGCGGAGACTCTCCCATAGTCTGTATAGGAATCTCCTTGAGCTTCTAAGATTGCTGGCTGTCCTTTAATATTTTTGTTTATCCACAAAATTGCTTGGTAATCAGTTGGGTAAAGAGGCTTGAGATATTCTATGCCATCCAAACTTAGGTACTCTTTTAGATTGTTGTAATAAGAATTTATGGCAAAGTATGGATAAATCATTACTAATATAAAAAATAAAATAGAAAATAGCAAATATACAAAGGAAAAATTAAAAATATTAGGTATGGTGTTCCTCAAGCGACGTAGAATAATTGGCATTATTCTAACTATTATGTAAGCCGAAGCAATAGAGAGCATAATAAAAGACTGGTATACAAGTTTAAACATTGTATTTGCTCTATAGTGGCCAGGATAAATATCCTTAATATAAATAAATTCAGGAATAATGATAAGAAGAGTAGAAAAAGCAATTAGTAGAAGTACAAAAATATCAGAAGGAGTTAAATTTTCAATGAAATTTAAATTTTTAAAACTTTTTAATTTTTGATTTGCATTTTTAATTTTTGTCCCCGATTGAATCGGGGATTGATTTTTGATTTTGAAGATCATGACAAGAAATGATACGACCCAGAAGTAAAAGAAACCGTATAGAATCAAAAGCTGCCACCATGGTGAATGCTGACAGTGATCTTTCTCGAATAAAAATGGACCAAGTTTACCAATATTGGTTATAAATTCTGGCGCACAGAGAACTCCGATACCAGAAGCAAACGGTTTGAAATTGAGGTTAAATGGAAGGGAAAGAATGAGGAAAGTAATACCAATAATAAACAAATAAACAAATAACCCAATAAACAAATCAATAACCCAATTATTAAATATTTTTTTATTGATTGGTAGTATTTGTAGTATTGGGTTATTGGTAGTATTTGGCTGTTTGGCATGTTGAAGTCGAAAAATTATCAAGCACGCTAGAATTAAGGAGGTCAGACCAAAATAGATGAGTCCGTCCCACGCATTTGTCATATACATTATTGCTAAGAAGAATCCCAATAACAACAAAGTTCCAAATCCTAAATTCCAAATCCTAAATAAATTCCAATTACCAAAATTCAAAACTGCAAGAGGCTTAGTATTTTGAATATTTGGATTTATTTGTGGCTTGTGATTTGTGATTTGTGATTTTAATACTAACGATAAAAGTACAGCTATTGTTAGCAGCACAAACGGAACATCAAGGAAGTGTCCGTGTAGATCAGAAACAACAGAAGAATAAATAGGAAATTCATGGATTGTATTATGGATAAAACGAGTTGCGTTAGGATACCAATAAGAGTTTGGGGAAGAATTGGGAGAAAATGCTAGTTGCCAGAACGGAACTGGGTTTTCATTTACGTAAGGTTTAAAGAATGCGTAGATAGTATGAAGATTGCCGGCAAAGGATAGTAAAATCCCAGTTAAAAAGCCTGCAATCACAGAAGCACTGACTATTTTTGATCCGCCAACTGGCGGACTGAATTTATAAAATAAATTGAGCCCTATTGAGAAACCACAGGTAAATGTAAAACCAAAAATAGTTGCTAGCATCAGATTAAAAGTTACAGAGGATGGTATTACGCTAAGTTTTGTTAACACAGCAGTAACTAAGTGACCAAAATAGTAATAGTTAATTGGATATGGAGTAAACCACATATCAAGTGGTGGAAAGTGTGTGCTTCTAATTATTGAGTTGATAAATCCAAAGTCCATGTATTTTTCTAACCCATGAATGTCTGGCTGATGACCGCGTATAAAAGACCAGAAAAAAAGAGCTAGTATAAAAAGTAATTCCTCAAAAAGAAATATTCGCCAAGAGTTTTTTAAGGAGGTTAAGATACTAGGACGTTTAGATATTAAGAAAATATTGAAAATAAAAAAACCAATTATTACCGCATCTATTGTTAATAAGGTGAAAGGTAGAAGTTTTAAAACTCCCAGAAGAAACAGTACATAACTTACACAGACAATTCCAATAATTTTTGAAAAAATATAACCTTTATCAAAAAATTTAGAAAATACAGAACAAGTAATTGGCAAAAAGATAAGACCAATTATAAAAAACATTACCCACCACTGTGCAACAAATATGACATCAGAAAAATTCATACTTTCGTGGTTCACCTCGGAGGTGAACGTTGGGAGCACCTTTTTGTTTAGCCAAAAGAATTTTTACGTGTTCAAGCAATTGTAAATCATCATCAACATATAAATCAATATTTAATTTTTTTACAAGTACAATATTTTTTTTAATGGGCTGTCGAAATTGGTATTGACAATTTTGAATTGATTAGCAAGACCATAGGCTACTTCTTTGCTCCTTTCGGTTATATCTACCCTTACAACTCCTTCTCCTGGTTGACCGTAAAATACTATTGAGGAAAGAGGAGCGCGAAGTGTTAAGGGCAATACAGAAAGATCTTCTTCTCCTTCTATTTTAAGCACTATGCGGCATCTACTCTTCGGTGATCCAAATATATTAGAAACTGCTTCGAAAAGATCAGAAGTTAAATATCCTTGTGGATTATTTACCCTAATAACTTCTTGCACTTTCGAAAAACCAAGATCTTTAAGACTAAAAAACTCTTTATGCCTTGCAACACGAAAATCTACAACAGAAATATCAGGGTTTTGACCCATTTGGTTAAACACTTTTGTAGTAATATCCCCTACTGTTATAATAAAAGGGGAGATCAAATTACCATAATCTTTTTTATCTTTAATGAGTATCCCAAATGGCTTTTTAAACTCTTTTTTCAATTCTTCTGTAATAATCAAACTGTGATTTAACCAATAGGGATTTACATTTAGTCTTCCTTCTCTATTAATTTCTCCACTTCTTATACTCGATGAAGAAATATACTCATTATGCTGGCTTTTAACTAATTGTACAGTCTTAATTATTAATGGATATTTTCTTTGCTCTTTTCTTACTAAATTAATTTTCTTTGCAGCCGAAATTGTATTTTTTGATACAACAATTGCCTCTATTGAGAGCTGCTCCCAAATTTTTGGTATATAAATACTGCCAATTGGTTCTATAGATACTCTATTTCTTGCCTTCTCTTGAATAAAAAAATTTTCAAGCTCTTGTTTTCTTGTTTTGTAATCGTAAATTGGCCCAATCGTATCTTTTGCCTTAACGAATTCATCGGTAGTCAACCCTACAAGAAGTTTATCGCTAATAGATAGCCCATATCGCAAAAATTCTCTATGCCCTTTATGAAAATGATCGAATGTCCCTCCGCAAACAACAAGTTTATACTTCATACTTAGTGAACTCCTCGCTGCGCTCTCCGCTAGCCTCCTGCTGGGAAATCCCCTAAGGGGAATTATACTATACGCAACGAGCGTTGTAGAAACAAACTATTGTTAATCTGCTTTTTTTTTAGTATTATCATTTTATGGATTCCTCTATTTCTCTAGATCGCCAAATAAAAAAAATTGAGCAAAGATTAAAAGAATCATCCATCCCAGACGATTTACTTGAAAGGATTGAGGAAGAAATTGCTACTGTTAGAAATAGTCTTAATACAGGAGGAGGATTTATTGACTTTGCAAGTTTGTCTAATTATGTAAACTGGATATGCAGACTTCCTTTTGATAAACAGACAAAAGACATATTAGACCTCAAGGTTGCAAAGCAAATTTTGGATAAAAACCATTATGGGCTAGACAGTGCTAAAGACAAAATATTAGAATATTTATCTTCTTTAATTCTAAATACTAAAAATAGGACACCTAATCAAGAATTAAAATCTCCAGTACTTTGTTTTATAGGGCTAGTGGGTACTGGAAAAACAACTCTTGCTTATTCTGTTGCGGAAGCTTTGGGCAGAAAGTTTGAAAGAATTCCATTTGGAGGGATGGGAGGAGTACAGGCTTTAAGGGGACAATCAAGAACAGTTCCCGATGCAGAACCAGGACTTATTATGAAAAGTTTAGTCCATACGCAAAGCAAAAACTGCGTAATTTTGTTAGATGAACTAGATAGAGTAACTGGAGAAGAAAGATCGGATATTATGGGAGTTTTAGTTGAGCTTTTAGATGCAGAGCAAAACAAAGCTTTTATAGATCATTATATCGACTATCCATTTGATTTATCACAAGTATTGTTTGTAGCAACTGTTAACAATACAACTAATATTGCAACAGCAGTTTTGGATAGACTTGAAATGGTTCAGATGCCATCTTTCACAGATGAAGAAAAAATAACAATTGCAAAAAGTTTCTTATTTCCAAAAATAAGAAAACAAACTGGTTTATCCGAAAATCAGATAGCAATTGATGATATAGTTTGGCCAACAGTTGTAAGGCCTTTAGGATTTGACTCGGGAATTCGAAGCCTTGAGCGAACGATTGAGGGAATTTCTAGAAAGGTAGCAAGGCTTGTTGTAGAGGGCAAGGCGCAATCGGTTCAAATTACAAATGAGAATATTAAAGAATTTTTACCAAAAATGTAGAATAATTTTAATTTGTTAAATTATGAATAATCACGTTTCTTTCATCCCTTTAGGTGGCGTAGGGGATGTAACCAAAAACATGTATCTGTATGAGTATAATGATCAGATACTTATTGTTGATTGTGGTTTAGGTTTTGCCGATGAAACCATGCTTGGTGTCGATCTTTTGCTACCAGATATTTCTTATCTCTTAAAAACAAAAAAGAAAATTATTGGTATGGTTTTAACGCACGGTCATGAAGATCATATTGGTGCATTACCATTTATTTTGCCAAGTCTCCCAGGTTTTCCAATTTATGCAACTCCGTTAACAGCAGCCTTTGCAAATGAAAAACTTACTGAGTTTGGAGAAACTGTAAGAGTAAAAACAGTTAAATTTGGAGAAGAAGACATCCGTTTGGGAGATTTTATTATTTCGTTTATTCGAGTAACCCATTCTATTCCAGATACCGCGCATATTTTTATAAAAACTCCAGTTGGTAATTTTTATCATGCCAGCGATTTTAAGTTTGATTTAACCCCATTTGATGGCAATAAAACAGATTTTGCAAAAATATCCGAAGTATCAAAACAGGGGGTAATGTGCTTAATGTCAGACTGTCTAGGTGCAGAAAGAGAAGGGCACACTCCTTCAGAAAGAATATTGTCAGAAAATATCGAACAAGAAATGAGGCTGTGCAGCGGAAAATTTATTTTAACAACATATTCTTCCAACATCTCTAGGCTAAATCAGGCAATAGTAGCTGCAAAAAAGCTTGGCAGAAAAGTATGTTTTGTAGGTCGTTCTTTAGTAAAAGCTTCGAAAATCGCCCAAAAATTGGGCTATATGAAACTTGAAAAAGGCATGGAGATAACGCTTGAGGATATTAAAAACTATAAAGATAGCAACCTGTTACTTTTTGTCGCTGGAAGTCAAGGGCAAGAAAATTCTGCGTTGTCCCGAGTTGTAAATGGAGAGCATAGAGAAGTTAAAATATCTCCAAATGATGTTATAGTTTTTTCTTCTGATCCAATACCAGGCAACGAGGTGTCTATAAACTCTCTTATTGATAGTATTTCCAAGAAAGGAGTTAAAGTTATTTATTCAAAAAATAATGATGATTTTCATGTTTCGGGTCATGCTGCGGCAGAAGATTTAATGCTAATGATAACACTAGCTAACGCTCGAAATATCTTGCCAATAGGAGGAACATTTAGGCATATGGCAGCTTATAAAGATTTGGCAGAGCGCCTTGGTTTTGAAGAAAAGCAAATTTTTTTAATTGAGGATGGGCAAGAAGTAATTTTTTCAAAAGATAAAGGATTTTTGGGTAAAAAAATAGAGCTTGGAAGTGTGTATGTTGATGAAATATCAGAAGAAGTGGTAGAGCATTTTGTAATTCGCGACAGACAAAAAATATCGAAAGATGGGGTGGTCATAGTGATGGTTGAGGTAGATGCACAAAATGGACAAATTGTTGGTGCCCCAAATATTATAGCCCGCGGACTTTCAAAGATAAATAATGCAATAATAAACAAAGAACTAAAAAAAGAATTAATAAGAAATTTTGCCTTAAGAAAAGGAAGAGTTACAGATTGGGTTTATATACGAAAGAGAATTGGCGAAACATCAGAACGCAGCATCTTTCGTACCCTCCGCCGCCGTCCCCTAGTACTCCCTGTTGTGATCGAGGTATGATAAACTTTTACTCCTGTTGAATAATCTAAATGAATTCTTCATAATGTTAATTATCTTTATGCAATTTTTGTTATTTATTTGCTTTGCGTACTTTCTTGGATCTATACCTTTTGGCAAAATAATTGGGCACATGCAAGGAATAGATGTTCAGAAAAAAGGAAGCGGCAATATTGGTTTTACAAATTCTCTAAGAGCATTAGGATGGAGACCAGCGGTTTTGGTTCTTATTGGAGACATACTTAAAGGCTTTATTCCAACAAAAATAGCTTTAGAATTTTTACCTCTAGATCAAGCATTAATTATTGCGGCAGTTGCTATACTTGCTCACATATTTCCTATTTGGCTAAAATTTAAAGGCGGTAAAGGAGTAGCCACTGGACTTGGATCTCTTCTTGCAATTAACCCATTAATAATCGTAATTGCCTTTATTGTATTTTTGGCAGTCTTTTTGACAACCAAAATTGTCTCAATCTCATCTATCCTATCCACTTACACTTTGCCTATAATTGCATATTTTATATTTCCAAAACTAATTATTTTTTACTTAGTCTTATCGATAATCGTCACGTGGACACATAGAGAAAATTTAGCTCGCCTTACAAAAGGCACAGAAAAAAGAATTATGTGATTTTACTTATTTCGTCCTACCATAATCTAAAATTATGAATTTGTTCTTGGGGATCATGTATCTTTATTCTTTAGAGCTTTTTAGGATTGATTCTTATTATCTTGTCATCTCCTTCTCTTGGTATTCCCCGACCGTCACGATTGCTGGTCGTAATGTATAAAAAACCATCAGAACCTAAAACTACATCTCTAATTCTTCCAAATTCGCCTTTTAGGTACTCTTTAAGCTCAACCTCGCCATCAAGAAGTTTAGCCTCAAAAAGTGCATTGCCTCTAAGACCTGCAAAGAAGATAGAATTTTCTACAAACACCGCTCCAGCAGGAGCCCATGTGGAATCACCGCTTTGAAGCACTGGTTTCTTCATTCCTTCTCTTTCTTCATTGCCGGTAATAACAGGCCAGCCGTAATTTGCTCCTTTTTCTATAAGGTTTAATTCATCACGAGCTTGTGGGCCATGTTCTGTAGCCCAAAGCCTACCCTTGCCGTCCCAACTAAACCCTTGAGGATTTCTGTGGCCGTTGGAATAAACAAGATTATTAAAAGGATTTCCAGCTGCAGGTTTTCCCTCGTCTGTTACTCTTAGAATTTTTCCGGCTAAAGAGTTTACGTCTTGAGCTAAAGATGGATTTTGAGCGTCCCCGGTTGTGATATACAAAAAATTATCTGGTCCAAATTTTATTCTTCCTCCGTTGTGATTTATTGCCCCGGGAATAGCATCAACTATAACCTGCTCGTGTGTCAGTGTGCCATTTTCAAAATTAAACCTTGCCACTCTATTTAATGTATTGTTTTCAGTACTTGAATAAGTGTAATAAAGATAAATATGCTTATTGTTTTTAAAATCAGGGTGTATAGCAATTCCTAAAAGCCCACCCTCACCAATATGTTTTACTTGGGGAATATTGGCAATAGGTGAGGGTAAAAAATTTCCCTCCATGTCAATCATTCTAACTTGACCTGGCCGCTCGGTAAACAAAATACTTCCGTCTGGTAAAAAAGCTAACCCCCAAGGAATTTCCAAACCACTGGCGATAATCGATGCTCTCGGAATCTCTATACGGCTTTTATCCTCTGTTTTTATTGTTGGTTCTATTTTTGGCAGCGAGTTTTCTCTTGGAACGGCATTTCCAAAAAGAAAAGCTATACTAACAAATAAAACTGTTACCGCAAGAAGTATTAAGATAAAAATTCTTCTACCCATATCTTACTTGATTACTATTGTTAGTATATCTTCTTGAGAAAAAATAATAAAGTGTGTTGTGGTTGATCTAATTGACAAATAGTATAATTTAGTGATATTTTATTATGAAAAATATGAATTGAAGAATATGAATTCTAATACTCAGCTCAAACATTTTTTGGAAATCCCCTACGATAAGCTCGAGAAGATGAATTTGTCGGCGAAAGAAAAAGGAGATAAAGTCGACCCCAAACAACTACAGGCAGAATACCTCTTGTATCTTAAAAAAGAAAAATTGCTAAAAGCTGTAACGCTTTGCTTTTCAGATATCGAAGGAAGATTTCATATGCTTGACTATGATAAGAAGTTTTTCCTTGAATCTTTTGACAATCTTACCTTTGATGGATCGTCTATTCGGGGATTTACTTTACAAAGAGAGTCGGATCTTCGGCTTTCTGTTGATTGGACAAGCATTATGTGGCTTCCATCTGATGTGTTTGGGCCAGGGAAAGTAATATTTTTTGCCAATATTCAAAACAGAGAACGAGGACAGTACGAATCTGATTTTCGAGGGATTTTACAAGAATATGCTCGAACTCTTAAGGCTAAAAAGGGCTTAACTGCCTACGCATCTTCTGAGATCGAAGGATTTTTACTAAGCGGCATTAATGCAGAGCAAAACTTTGACGAGCGGACTGGATTTCAGCTCATATCAATGGGTGGTTATTTTCATTCCCTTCCCTTAGATAGACTTCGACAATTTATTGATGCCTCATCTGAAGCGCATCGGGCAATGGGATTCCAAAACGAAAAAGATCATCCCGAAGTAGCTCCGTCTCAATTCGAAATGAACTTTTCATACACAGAGGCTTTACGAGCGTGCGATCAGATCCAATTATATAAATTGGTGTGTCGCCAAGTAGCAAACAACATGGGAATTACTGCTTCTTTTTTACCCAAGCCAATGGTTGGAATAAATGGTAGTGGCATGCATACTAATTTTTCTTTAAGCAAAAGCGGCAAAAATATATTCTATGAAAAAAACGGACGAGATGGCCTTTCTAAAACTGCGTGGAATTTTATATCTCGCATCTTAAATCATGCTCCAGAAATTTGCTTGGTTTTAAACTCTAGTGTCAATGCATATCGACGCTTGGATCCACACTTTGAAGCTCCTAATCAAATTAAAGTTTCCCCAATTGATAGAGGATCCATGATTCGTATTCCAGTTGCAAATGAAAAAACTGCCCGTATTGAACTTAGATCCGTTGCGCCTGATGCAAATCCTTATTTAGTGCTGTATTCCATGCTTAAAACCGGATTAGAAGGAAATAACCTTGTTAATAATTCTGATAAAGGGCAGAGACTTCGTTTTTTGCCAGGAACAATAAATGACGCAATGAAACTCTTTAAAAGCAGCGAGTTTATAGATCGAATTTTGGGTCCTTCGAATAAAGAAAAATATCTTTCCTTTAAACAAGCATCAGCCGACCGTTGTCCCAAGGAACTGGGTGTTCGTGTTAAAACTTCTGAGATTATTTTCCACCACGAAATTACCAATCAAGTACTTTGGAATTCGTTCTAAGATCACCTACCCCAAGAAAAAAATCTTTTTTGAGGTCACCAATAAGGTGATTTTTCCTGAAGTAGGCAGGCGTAGTTGGAATTATTCTTATCTCCACTTGATTTCTCGTCCTTGATAAGTAGATAATGGAAGAAGAAATGCTTGCAAAATTTCAAGAGTTAAAAAATAAGCTCACTGTTCGTTATTTTCTTATTGGCGCCTTTGCTTTTGGGGCACTACTGCTTGGATTAGGTTTTGTTATTATGCAGCGTTTCCAACAAGAGACGCCTAAGTATTCACAAAAACAACAAGCAAATCAAAATCATACAGGAGATCAATCGCAGGACTGGTTTTCTGATGTTGCCAATCTTCCTTCTTGTGGGAGTAAAAGAGAGCTTTTTTCTGTAGCTCCTCTAAACCCCACTGACTTTAATGGTATTGTCCCTTTGGGAACTCTTGCTCCTACCTCTCATGTCCTGCCTACCCACCATCTATATTTTCATCCCAGACGCATAGACCCGAATAATTTCAACAGTTTGCCAGTAGAAATCCCTGCTTTTGCTCCTGCAGATATAACCATTACAGAGATTCGGTTTACCGAGGCAAAAGAAAGGCCAGATTTTAATGATGGAGTGATTCATTTTTCTCCATGTAGAGAAGTGAAAGGTTTATTTGATCATTTCAAAACGTTTTCTTCAAAGCTCCAAAAAGCGTTTGATGAAGGACAGATCTTAAGGTGCGATGAATACCAAAGGTCTTACAAAAAGTTTGGGACGTTAACCTTTAAGCTTTGCAATAAAAGGGTAAATATTCAGGTGAAAGCTGGTGAACAAATAGGTACTGCCGGTGGAGGAGAAGGACAGATGGTGTTTGATTTTGGTTTATTTGATAAAAGAGCGACTCCTGCAACTTTGGCAAATCCAAAACGCTGGCTTGGCCAGGAACAAAAGCAATACACTGTCTGTCCGCTTGATTATTACACTGCTCCATTAAAAGAACAGCTAAAATCTCGCTTAGGAACTCCAGACGGAGGGCGAAAAAGAACGGCAGAACCTGTCTGTGGGCAAGCCAACTGGGATCTTCCAGGGACAGCGCAAGGAGTATGGATAGCAAAAGGTGAGGAATATGTGGCTCATGAGAATCCCCATTTGGCTTTGGCTTATGACAATACAGATCCAACCATTGGGGTAATCTCAATGGGAAACTCAGCTGAAAGTAAAGGGTTTTCTTGGGGAACTTACAACTTTCAACCTCAAGACTCGGAACGCATTAACAGACATTTTAAGGACATAAAAGCAGATGGTAATGTGTATTGTTTTGAAACAGACGATACCTATAGGAATAATGTTAGAGTAGTTATTATGCTTACTATGCCCACTTCAACAACCTTACAGATTGAAAAAACAAACCAAACTTCATGCGGCGGTGGCCTCTGGAAACTCACCAATTATGCAGAGTTTAAAAGATGACGAAAGTAATATTCGTAGTAATCATCGTTGCGGTTTTAGGAGGACTCGTTATTATGTTCAAACCAGGTGATAAATCCCCGCGACAATCTGGTGAGTCAAACCAACACCCCCAGAACCTACAAAACCAACCCCCTCAGCAACAAAACTCTTCCGGAGGTTATGGAATGAAGAAACCTTTTTACCAAAAGGGTGGAGTTTCCTTACAACATTATTGGCCAGGGGAAGGAAATTTTTCCAATGAGGAAACAGAGATTCTTTTGTTTAATGACACCTCCTCTGATTTACAAGTAAAGTCATTCGATTTAACTTACGCGGTAGAAGATAAAACCTATTCTCAAAAAAGCGGTACTTGGGAAAAATTTCCCTCCAAACAAAGTTGGGACAAAATAGAATATCTTAATATTTCTCCACAGTACTACAAAGGTGAATTCTTAAGTTTAACCCCGGGACAAAAAGGCAAGCTTCATTGGCATATCCAATTTGGCAATCAACCTCTAAATGGCAAACAGACCATCAAGTTAAAACTAACACTTTTAAAGAATGGTAATACTCTAACTATAGAAGAGCAATTCAATAGAGACTCAGTGACTGTGTTCAACAAAGATAACCATTGAAAAAACCTCCACTTTTATTATATCGTTGTCAACAACCTAGGAGAAAATGGAATTATGGTATTATTATTTTCAATATTAACTAAAAATGGGAAAAAATCACCTTATTCTTAAAAAAATAAAAAACCACTTCAAGAAAGTGGATCCAATTCTTTACAAAGCTATAAAAGACCTTTATCTTTTAGAAAAGGTCGCCCCAAAAGATTATTTTGCAAAACTATGTGGAGAGATTATAAATCAACAACTTTCTGATAAGGCAAGTGCGACAATTTACAAAAGGTTTCAAATGCTGTATTCAAATGGAAAAATAACACCAGGACATGCTCTTAAATTAAGCCATCAGAAGTTAAGAGCAACAGGAACTTCAAACGCAAAGGTGAGATTTATAAAAGGTTTAGCGCAAAAAGTGGTGAATAGAGAATTGAAACTTGAGGAACTCGATAGCATGACAGACGAAGAAGTAATAAAAGAGCTTACAAAAATAAAAGGCATTGGTCCTTGGACAGCTGAGATGTTTGTAATGTTCGCGCTTGCAAGGCCTGATGTTTTCTCCCATGGGGATTTAGGACTTAGGAAGGCAATTAAGAAGTTATATGGATTTAAGAGAGAGCCAACGAGAAAACAGATTGAAAAAATTACCAAAAAATGGTCCCCCTACCGTACTTGTGCCTGTACTATCCTGTGGCAAAATCTATAAATTTAGCTCAATTTCTACATCAACCGCGTACAAAGAAACTTAAAATTATTTATTTCTTAATCCGCGGTTCCATTCGTAGCGATTTGTAATAATCTGCGCCCACCAGGGATTTACTTTAAATTTATCCCTTAGATATTTTGCCATTAATGTATGGTCTTTATTGCCTTCTTTATATGCGTCCAATATAAAATACCATTCCACTTACAAGATTAACTATAAAGCAGCCGTAGATAATCATGAATTAATGACGCAGTTTAAACGAGGAACAAAAGATTTGGATATACTTTTAATCACTGCCCATTCCCCTGAAGCAAAAGGAAGAGTAGAACGATTGTTTGAAACCCTGCGGGATAGACTGATGAAAGAAATGCGACTTGCCAACATAAATACTCCTGAGGAGGGAAATAGGTTTTTAGAAAAAGTTTTTCTGCCAAAGTTCAATAATAGATTTGCAGTTATTCCCGCAAAAGAAGGCGATATTCATAGATTACTCTCAGACACTGACAGAAAAAATATACACCGCATCTTTTCTGCGCAATCAAAACGCCGAGTAAACAATGACTTTACTATTCAGTCACGAGTTTCGCACATTTGTCATTCCGTGCTTGACACGGAATCCATATAAATAAATTATTGGTATAGATTCCCGCTTTCGCGGGAATGACATATAGGTATTCTACTAGAACTGCGAAACTCGTATCAGTTTAAAAACAAGTGGTATCAGTTAACGGAACTTCAGCCGACAACTGTTAGGGCAAAAGACAAAGTTCTTGTTGAAGAATGGCTTGATGAAACGATACATTTCTCGTTAAGAGAAAAATATCTCAATTACACAGTTTTGCCAGAAAGGCCTAAGAAGATGAATAGACAACCATTAATTCTTACAACGCATAAACTGAATTGGAAACCGTCTCTTAATCATCCATGGAGACGATACTACAAAGTGAACTATTAGGGGGTGACATTTCTATTGTCGTCCGACATAACCTCCCATCCTCTCTTTTTTCCTCAAAACCAAATCTTACGGCTTTTTGGGAATATTAGCTAGCTGGACTGGTTTTCCTTTGTTAACGCAAGCATAGCAGATGAAAAGTATTTTACACGCTTGACAAAGGCAGCTTTACCCTGTAAAATATGCTTAATATAAGCAAAATATATATAAAAACTATGAAATTGCAAAAAGATAGAGTGCAAAAACTAATAACCTTTTCTCCCAATCTCTATACTCTGGTTGAAAGAAAAGCAGAAAAACTCGGCATTTCTTTTACGGAGTATGTCCGCATGCTTGCTGTCTTTGATATAAAAGAGCAGGTCGAAGATCTACCCATGGTTGATGAAGAAACAGAAAAACTGATTGGCAAAAGTCTACAAGATCTTAAGGAAGGAAAATACACTGTATTAAAAAGTGATAAAGATATTGAGAAGCACTTCAATAATCTCCATAAATAACCTACTATGTTTGATCTTATTACTACGAACTATATGTTGCAGAGAATTCCTCTTTCAATGGGTGTGTAACTTGTCCACCCTCAGAAAGTTTTGAAAAGAATGTTTCAATTTCTTCTTTGCTGCTGCAAACCAGACATAGAAAAATGGTGTTTCCCTTGACATATCCCTCTGGTCCCACCATGTCAGAGCTCATAAGCACTATGCGGTCTTTGGTAAGATAGGCATGTAAATTTTTCTTTTGTTGACAAAAATGCGTTCTAAGTCTACATTGCAACTACTAGAAACTGAGTTCCAAACGTGTTAACATTAGAAAGTCAAATGAAAATTATCAATATTAAAGACACTAAAAAGCAGCATTTGCACAAGCCCCTGTTTACAGGAGAAGTTATCCGGCAGTCGCCGGTAACGGATAACGAGGGAAGCGATTTAAGTATTGATTACGTGCATTTTCCCAAAGGCGTAAGAAATAAATTCCATAAACATTCAAATGACCAAATGCTGATTGTTCTTAAAGGTCGCGGTATTGTAGCAACAGAGAAGCAAGAGTTTGAAGTCAAAGAAGGAGACGTTATCTGGACTCCTGCCGGAGAAGACCACTGGCATGGTGCCGCGGAGGAATCTGAATTTTCTCACATCTCTGTTACAAGATCCCACACAAAGATTACGCAAATAGAAAAGTAGGTGCTAAAAGCTTGAAGACAGTTTTTCTATTTGCTTGTTAATTTCTGTTTCATTTTCGTCGCCGTAGGTAATTAACACCTTATCGTTTGGTTTTATTTCAAGATTAAGCAGATTGTCGTTTCGTACTCGATTAAGATAAAATTTTAAGGTTTTGGTTGGATTGGTACAAAATGTTTCTTTAGTACCGGTAATTAGACAGTCTTTTGTTACACTAAATGGGAGTGTATTGAAAAAATCATTCCAGCTAACTCCTGATTTTTTAACAAGCACAATATTAGGATTATCTGCTTGAATATACACATCTTTAGATAAATTGTGATACATTGGTGCAGTAAATACGCGAAAAACACTATTTGTGTAAATGGCGAATACGGCTTGATAATTGACCGTTTCATCTTGCGCTGGTTGTGTAGCTTCTGTTGAAATTGATGTTGGCGAGGAAAGAACAGGGGTTTGCATAGAAGGTTCGGAACTAGGCTTACCGAAGACAAAAAAGCCACTGATCCCTATAACAACGATAACTATTGTAGGAATCAAAAACTTATTCATAAGATCATTATAGAAAATTTTTAAAGAAGAAAGCAATTAGAAGATTTAATTTTTTGATATAGTCCATTTAAAATGAAGATAACTATAAAAAGAATAAGAGAAAATAACTAATCCTTCACTTATTTTACCGGTGATTATGAGGATAATAGATGTTGATGAGTATGTATCTTTAGGGATTGATAAGTCAGGTAAAAAGGTCAGAAAAAACATACACCAATACGGGTATTTGCGATTCGCTTTAGCGACTCTGCAACTAATAGGAAAATTATGGGGTGGATTTATGCATAGTTTAATGATAAAATTAGTGCTTGGAAGACATTCCCCTGTAGCTCAATGGTAGAGCATTCGCCTGTTAAGCGAGTGGTTCGTGGTTCGAATCCACGCGGGGGAGCAAAGTTAACATTACTTATCTTCACGTAAAGCGTCAAATTCTTTTTGCTTTTTATCAAACCATTCTTTCATTTCCTCAGGTTTATTCATAAGCTCTTTCATTTTTTCCATGGCATCAAGATGTGGCTTATCGCCCTTATTAAACATTTCCGTACCGTGTTGTTTGCTCAACTGCGCCATTTTTTCCCAAGTATCAGCATGAAACTGCATACCGCAAGCTCCAGCGAGTTGTTGGCATGTCATTGTTTTCATTTTTTATCACCTCCTTATAAACGTTAGCATACACTACAGCCATCAATCGAGTTGAAGCAAATTAAGTTATGGTATTTCCCATTAGGTGGAACAATTATTTTAAACCGTTTCTGTAGTTACTTGCTTTTTGGGTTTTGTTTTCTTTTTTGCTGGCTTTTCCTTTTCTACAGTTTTCGATACTTTCTCAGCTTTAGGCTCTGTAACTACTTTTGGTGCTTCCACTGGCTTTTCCGGATTTAATAATTTTAAGATTTTATCAAGCTTGACATTAAGCGTTTCAAATTGTTCTTTATATTGAGGATAGGACGATCCCCTGTTGCTATTGTCAAAATTTGGCCTTGATGAGCCTCTATCGTCCCGCCTTGAAAATGAGCTTCCTCCCATGGTTCTAAAACAGTCTCTGCAATAAACAGGTTTGCTTCCTGTGGGTTTAAAGGGAACTTCACATTCTTTGCCGCAGTTGCTGCAGGTTGCCTTAAACATTTGCCTTTCTCTGCCAAAGTCGCGCCCGCCACGCGATCTATTATCTCTATTAAAAGCCATAATGGATTATAACACATCTTCCAATATTGCATGTACTTACAAATTATCCTCTCAGATAGTATAATAAGAAAACGAAAGGAGGTACAACATACCATGACCGGAACAATTAAAACAAAAACAGAAAAAGGATTTGGGTTTATTTCACGCGTTGGAGAAACAAAAGATCTTTTTTTCCATTCTACAGATTTGGTCGGTGTTACTTTTGATGCTCTTCAAGAAGGAGCAGCGGTTACTTTTGATATTGTAGAAAGCGAAAGAGGCCCAAGAGCAAAAAACGTAAAACTCGCTTAATAGCCTTACCCATAAATAATCAAAGAAGGCGTTTTTTTAAATGGCAAGTTTTCTTAAACAGAGTTTATGAAACGCAAGATAACATCAATAGAAAACCTAAAAGGTTTCTTAGCAAATCAAGATTGGGAGATAAAGCCTTTTGACCATTCTCCCATTCCAGAAGTAACCTTGCCTCCAATGTTTGAGTTTGTTGCAGGTAGTGCATCTTTTAGTCAAATAAGCAATTATTCTGGTGCAAGCATTGCTATTGCAGGCATGGACATTTTTAGAAGAGACTTAAAAGATTATCCCTATGTAGTTAACGCTAATCATTACTCAATCTATTCAACTGGTAATAAAAGGCTATTTGAAATCATTGAAGATAAGCCTGACTATCACTGGATAAAATCTTTTTCTGAAATACCGCAAGACATTTTACGAGTAATACCACCAGCTACGATTAAGAATCTTGAAAATCTCTTAAAATAAGACTATGCAGATGTTTTGGGATTAGCAATAAATAAGAATAAGAAAACTAAATAGGCAACTGGAAATTAGAATATAGAATTTTTAGTTCTTCTAGGCTATAATCAAACTCAATTCCCTTGTTAATGAATAAGTCCTTCAGGGGGAGCAATAGACCTATGGTTGGACGTTGTATAGATTATGTTCTGACTCCTTGCTCCTTGCTTGAGCTTTAATTACTCGCTCTGAAACCACAAGATCTTGTCTTGTTTGATCACGAAAAGGAAGTTTTGTTGCTTGTTTAAAAGTAAACCAGGATAAAGTTCCTTTTTTTGAGGAATGGAAATTTTTTATACTACCTACTTCGGCATAAAGCACATAATGTGTTGCCTGAAGAGTCTCGTGGAAGTAATCGTAAACAGGATGAATGTGTTTTGGATTAACTTTTACTCTTAAGAGCTTGTATATAATTCTCTGGAAGGTTTTTTGAGCATCCTCTTTTTTCTGACCCTGTCCACGCATCATAGACCATGTAGAAAGTACATTATTTTTTTTATTTTGTTGATGCAAGAGAATCTGTTGTGTTTTTAAATGATAGAGTAATCCGCTTGCATAAAAAGCTTTATGCATACTTTACATTATAGCACAAATAAGAGAGTAATTTAAGGAATATTACAAATTGTAACAGGTCACCGTTACTGACACAAATTTATTTTGACTATTGACGGGGTAAAAAAAATATTGTATAGTACATTTGTCCTTAAGAAAATTAAGGACTTATTTTATATTAAATGGCAGAGACAAAGAAATACCAAAGAACAAAACCTCATATAAATATTGGCACTATTGGCCATGTTGATCATGGCAAGACAACCTTAACAGCTGCAATTGCTACTGTTTTATCCAAAAAAGGAATGGCAGAGGCTAAAAAGTACGAAGATATAGATAACGCTCCAGAAGAAAGAGCAAGAGGAGTTACAATAAATATTTCCCACATTGAATACGAAACAGCAAAAAGACATTATGCCCATATTGATGCTCCCGGACACGCAGATTATATAAAAAATATGATTACAGGTGCTGCGCAAATGGATGGTGCAATATTGGTAGTTTCTGCTCCAGATGGTCCAATGCCTCAAACTCGAGAACACATTTTATTGGCTCGTCAAGTTGGAGTTCCAGCAATTGTAGTATTTCTTAAT
Organism: Patescibacteria group bacterium; assembly: GCA_038062115.1. GTDB lineage: Bacteria > Patescibacteriota > Microgenomatia > Levybacterales > UBA12049 > JBBTXS01. Next base: position 122,755 of record JBBTXS010000009.1, on the reverse strand, counting down.
AAAGTGGATATGGTTCAAGATCAAGAATTATTAGATTTGGTTGAGATGGAAGTTAAAGAACTTCTTACAAAATATCAATACCCGGGAAGCGAAATACCAATAGTAAGAGGTTCGGCTCTTAAAGCTCTTGAGGGCGATCCTGAAGGCGAAAAGCAAATTATGGCATTAATGGATGCAGTTGATAAATATATTCCAATTCCCAAGCGAGATATCGATAAGCCATTTCTAATGCCCATAGAAGACGTATTTTCTATAAAAGGTCGAGGAACAGTTGTTACTGGAAGAATAGAAAGAGGTAAGATAAAAGTTAACGATTCAATTGAGATTGTTGGAATTAGAGAAACAAAAGCATCGGTAGTAACTGGAGTTGAGATGTTCAAAAAACAACTCGATGAAGGACAGGCAGGAGACAATGTTGGACTTTTGGTTCGCGGAATAGAAAAAGACGATGTAGAAAGAGGACAAGTTGTTGCAAAACCCGGTAGTATTACTCCACACAAAGAGTTTGAGGCAGAGGCTTACGTTCTTGCTAAAGAGGAAGGTGGACGTCATACGCCATTCTTTACTGGTTACAGACCCCAGTTCTATATTAGAACAACAGATGTGACAGCAGAGGTTACGCTTCCAAAGGGCGTTGAAATGGTTATGCCAGGAGACAATACAAAGATGTCAGTTAAACTTATTGTTCCAGTTGCTCTTGAGGAAGGTCTTAGGTTTGCAATAAGAGAAGGTGGAAAGACGGTTGGGGCTGGAGTGATCTCTAAAATAATAGCATAGTAATCTAAGCACATTTAAAAATGCCAAAAGGTAGAATTAGAGTACGTTTAAAAAGTTATGATGCACGAGTTATAGATTCCTGTTGTCAACAAATCTTAGATACTGCAATACGAACTGGAGCAAAAGTTGTTGGCCCTATTCCTCTTCCTACTCAAAGAAGCGTCTACGCAGTAAATAGGTCTCCATTTATAGATAAAGATGCAAGAGACCATTTCCAAATAAGGGTTCATAAAAGATTAATCGATATTATTTCGCCCACTGATAAAACTATAGACAGCCTAACACATTTGGAATTACCAGCGGGTATTGATATAGAAATAAAGATGTAGTGGACGTATTGCATTTCCTCTTTTGGCGTTATATAATTAACTCTACCTTAAATCATGATTAACCGATTGGAGGTGTATTTGTCTACATAGTAGGTAGTTTTAGGGAAGATTGGCCCTAATTAGGAGCGACTCTATGTGGTCGCTTTTTTGTTTTTATGAGCATACGAGCAATGTTGGGAAAGAAAATTGAGCAGTCACAGAGATTTTTGGAAAACGGGACTCGCATCCCTGTCACAAAATTAGTGATAGGAGACAATGTTATTATTGGGATTAAAACAAAAGATAGAAATGGATATTCTGCGATCCAAATTGGATTCGGAATTAAAAAAAATCCCAAGCGGGCATTGCAGGGGATTATGAAAAAGGCAAATTTACAAACTGCACCTCAATTTTTAAGAGAAGTCCGATTAGCCGATTCCGACGGCGCCTCGACCCTACCCCTCAGAACTAAAATTATCGCAACAGAAGTTTTTAAACCAGGAGACATTGTTGATGTTATAGGTATTTCAAAAGGTAAAGGATATGCAGGCGTTGTAAAAAGACATCATTTTAAAGGAGGACCAAGGACGCACGGCCAATCCGATAGAGAAAGAGCCCCAGGATCTATTGGGCAAACAACAACACCAGGAAGAGTTTATAAAGGAAAAAGAATGGCAGGGCGAATGGGACATACTCGCGTAACAATTAAGAACTTAAGGATTGTTGATGTTGGACAAGATCAAATATCTATTAAAGGCTTAGTGCCAGGAAGTGTAAATAGTTTAGTAATGATTAAAAAGGTAGGAGAAGACAAGAAGTTTATACCATTGTACAAGGAGGATATAAATGGTAAATAAAATCTCAAATCTCAAATCTCAAAAATTACGAACAAAGATTAAGAGAGCGAGCGGATTAACTATTGATTGCTTTGACATACAAGGTAAAGCTGCAGAGAAGATCGAATTACCAAAAGAAATTTTTGGAGCAAAAGTTAACAATCAACTTATGGCTCAATCTGTTAGGGTTTATTTGGCAAATCAGAGAATGGGAACTGCCTCTACAAAAACAAGGGGAGAAGTTAGTGGCTCGACTAAAAAAATTTGGGCACAAAAACATACAGGGCGCGCAAGGCATGGATCTAGAAAAGCTCCAATTTTTGTTGGTGGAGGTATTGTTTTTGGTCCAAAACCAAGAGATTTTTCCTTAAAACTTTCTAAAAAAATGAAAAGATTGGCTCTTTTTTCTGCTCTAACTTCCAAATTCAAGAAAGGTCAATTAAAAGGTTTAACTGGTTTTGAGAAAATAGAACCAAAAACTAAATTGATGGTTTCGGCAATGAAAAACTTGGGCATAAGGGATAAGGATAAGAAAGTGTTATTGGTAACGCCCTCAACTAAAAAAGAATTTGAGAATGTTTATAGAGCTTCGAGAAACATTAAGGGAGTAAATATTGTAAACGCAGATATTCTTAACGTTTACGAAGTTTTAGATAACAAGCTAATACTTTTGATGAAACCCTCAATAGATGTAATGAAAGAGACGTTTTTAAAGATGGAGAATATTTAATATGACTATTCATCAAGATATTATTTTAGCGCCAATAATAAGCGAGAAGTCAATGAAAGACGCAAGTTCTAATAAATTTACTTTTAAAGTTGCGATACAGTCTAACAAAAAAATTATTAAGAAGGCAATTGAGGATAAATTTAAAGTGAATGTTTTGGATATTAAAACTGCGATTGTAAAAGGCAAAAAGATAAAGGCTGGAAAGAAAAGAACTGAGATTTCGCAAAGTCCTTGGAAGAAAGCTGTTGCAAAAGTTGCTACTGGACAAAAAATTTCGATATTTGATATAGGAGGGAAATAAAAATTCAGAATTCAGAATTTAGAATTCAGAATTAAGGATATGAGAAAATTAAGAATCATCAAAAAGAAACATTCGGGACGAGATTCAAGCGGAAGTGTTTCTGTTCGACACCAAGGTGGAGAGCATAAACGCTATTATAGGGTTATTGATTTTAAGCGCAATAAAATAGGCATTGAGGGAAGAGTTGTGGCAATTGAGTACGATCCCAATAGAACAGCGACACTTGCTCTTATTCAATACAGCGATGGAGAAAGGCGATACATTTTAAGACCAGTTGGATTAAATATAAACGATACTATAAAAAGAGGCAAAGACGTAGAGATTAAAATTGGCAATTCTCTCCCTCTTAATGTTTTACCGCTTGGTACCGTTGTTCATAGCGTTGAGTTGACGCCAGGCCGTGGAGCTCAACTTGCAAGAGGTGCTGGTAGCTATGCTACAGTTTCGGCAAAAGAAGGAGAACTTGTTCACCTAAGGCTTCCATCGGGAGAACTAAGAAAAGTTAGAGGGGAAGGTTTTGCAACTGTTGGAACAGTTGGAAATATTGAGTGGAAAAATGAAGTTATGGGGAATGCTGGCAGAAAAAGACATATGGGAATCCGTCCTGTTGTTCGAGGAGTTGCTCAGAATCCAAGATCTCACCCTCATGGAGGAGGAGAAGGCAGAAGTGGAATTGGCATGTCAACTCCTAAGACATATGCAGGACGGCCAGCTGTTGGAAAGACAAGGAATAAGAAAAAATATTCAAATAAATATATAATACAGCGGAGGAAGAAATAAGTATGGCTCGTTCATCAAAAAAAGGTCCATTTGTAGACCCAAAATTACTAAAAAAGGTACTAAGACAAAAACAAACTGGAGAAAAAAGTGCCATAAAAACATGGGCAAGAGCATCACAAATTGCGCCTCTATTTGTTGGTCATACTTTTACTGTTCATAATGGTCGGATATTTGTTAATGTGTTTATTACAGAGACAATGGTTGGACATCGACTAGGAGAATTTGCTCCAACCCGCACATTTAGAAATCATGGAAGAGTTGTGGCAAGGGAGGTTTCAAAGACATAATATGGAGACTGTAGCACAAAGTAAAACTGCGAGAATTAGTCCTAGGAAAGTAATGTTGGTTGCCGATGTTATACGAAATAACTCAGTACAACAAGCACTTAATACTCTAACTCTTTTAAGGAAACGAAGTGCAACAGTTTTAATTAAGTTGTTAGAAAGCGCAGTGGCAAATGCAGTTAACAACGCTCACCAAAACAAAGATTTATTGTTTATTAAAAGAATAGAAGTAATAGAGGGACCGTTTCTTAAAAGATTTCGTGCGTCAACAAGAGGAAGAACGCATCCTTATAAGAAAAGGAGTAGTCATATAAAAATAGTATTGGAGGAAAAAAATTATGGGACAAAAAGTTAATCCAAAACTCTTTAGGCTAGGGACAGTGTATAATTGGAGTAGCCGATGGTTTGCAGACAAAAAATATAAAGAAAATCTACTCGAAGATTTTAAAGTGAGATCCGCTCTTGTGGAAAGGCTGAAAAATGCCGGGGTTTCTCAAATTGAAATTGAGAGATCTATTAATAGTGTTAAATTGACTGTTTATGTGGCAAGGCCAGGTATGGTTATTGGACGCGGCGGTAGTGGACTAGAAACACTTAAAGTTTTTTTACATAAAGTTTTGAATATCAAAACCGCGTCAGACGCGGTCAAAATAAATTCAAAACTAGCGCCAAAAATCGATATTAGAATAGAGCCGGTAAAAGAGCCGAATTTAGATTCCTATTTGGTTGCGAAGAATATTTCTGATCAACTGGTTAAGCGTCTGCCTCATAGAAGAGTTATGACATCGGCAATTGAAAAAGTTATGGGTGCTCACGCAAAAGGAGTTAGAATTGTTCTTGCAGGTAGAGTTGGAGGAGCAGAGATAGGAAGGACGGAAAAAATGCATGCTGGTAAACTTCCACTCTCAACAATTAGAGAAAACATTAGTTTTTCAAGTATTCCAGCACTAACAAAAAAAGGGTATATAGGAGTGAAGGTGTGGATAAACAGACCATGAGCCATTAGACCAATTTGTCTAATTAGACTAATATGCTTGTACCAAAAAGAGCAAAATTTAGAAAAGCATTTAAGGGGGTAATAAGAGGTAACGCACAAAGCGGTACAAGAATCTCCTTTGGAGAGTATGGTCTTTTGTCTCTTGGGAAAGCTAGGATTACAAGCAGGCAAATAGAAGCTGCTAGGCGTGCTATTACTCATTATACGAAGCGTGGCGGAAGACTTTGGATAAGGATTTTTTCGCATAAACCAATTACCAAAAAGCCCGCTGAAACCAGAATGGGCGGGGGCAAAGGAGACGTATTCGAGTTTGTTGCGCCAGTTAAGAAAGGACGGATGTTGTTTGAAATGGGTGGGGTTACAAAAGATATAGCATATAGCGCTTTAAGACTTGCTTCTTACAAGCTGCCTGTAAAGACAAGAATTGTTGCGAAGGGAGATTAGATTTGAAGCTAAAAGATAAACAAACGTTTAGAACAAATAGTTTAAAAGAGTTAAAAAATTTGCTTGAGAAAGCAAGAAATGAATTATTTTTATTAAAACTTGATAAAGCGCAAAATAAGCTTAAAAATACAAGATCAATTTTCTTAAAAAGAAAAGAAATTGCCTTAATATTAACATTAATTCGAGAAAAAGAGTTGGTGGAAAAATCTTTATAATATGAAAAAAATATTTGAAGGAATAATTGTTTCGAATAAGATGGTAAAAACTGTGGTTGTTAATATTACGTCTAAAACAACCCACCCAATTTATAAAAAGCTTATAAAAATAGACAAAAAAATCAAGGCAGATAATGGAAGTTTTTCTCCAAATTTAGGAGACAGGGTTAAGATTGTTGAAACAAAACCAATCTCAAAAGATAAACACTTTAAGATAATGGAGGTAATACAAGATGGTTCAGCATAGAACAATTTTGCGCTCTGCCGATAATAGTGGAGCAAAATCATTGATGGTTATTCATATTTTTGGCGGATCAAAAAGAAGGTTTGGATATGTAGGAGATGTTTTGAATTGCGTTGTTAAAGAGGCAATTCCAACAGGCCAAGTTAAAGATAGCGAAATTGTAAAGGTGGTACTTGTTAGAACAAAAAAAGAAAATGGAAGAAAAGACGGTTCGTTTATTAAGTTTTCGGATAATGCTGGTGTTATAATCGATAATCCAAAGGATAAAAACCCACGAGCAACTAGGATTTTCGGACCTATTGCAAGAGAGGTAAAGGATAAAGGATTTACAAAGATTGCGAGCATGGCAGAGGAGATACTATAATTATGAAGCTCACGAAAGGAGACGAGGTAAGAGTAATAAAAGGGAAAGATAAAGGTAAAACTGGAAAAATAGAAAGGGTAGTTTCTAAGACTAAAGTTTTAATTGCCAATGTTAATCAGTATAAAAGGCATTTAAAGAGAAGATCAGAAAAACAACAGTCTAAAATTATTACCATAACAAAGCCTTTGCCTATTTATAATGTTGCTCTTATCTGTCCAGAGTGTAAATTGCCCACACGAGTTGGGTTTAGGGTTGAAGGTGACCAAAAAATTCGAATTTGTAAAAAATGCGAAAAAACAGTATAAAAAACTATGGATAGTGTTAAGAATGTATTTAAAACAAAAAGCTTACAAGAATTACAAAAAACGCTTGGATTAAAAAACCCAATGGCTGTTCCAGTCATTTCTAAAATAGTTGTTAACATGGGAGTAAAAGATGCTCTAAATGATAAAAAAAATATAGAGAAAGCAAATGCAATCCTGACTCTTATTACTGGACAGAGACCAAAGGTAACAATTGCAAAAAAAGCCATTTCTGGTTTCAAACTAAGACAAGGTGATCAAATAGGTCTTATGGTAACGCTAAGAGGTAAAAAAATGTATGATTTTTTTACAAAGTTGGTAGCGATCATTTTGCCGAGATTTAGAGACTTTCATGGTGTAAAAAAAGAGAGTTTTGATGGACATGGAAATTACACATTGGGTCTTTTGGAAAGTACTGTTTTTCCCGAGATAGATCCTGGAAAAGTTGATAGAATACAAGGCTTAGAAATTAGTATTGTAACAACAGCAAGAAGCAATAAAGAAGGCTATGCCCTACTCAAAGCTTTGGGCATGCCGTTTGCTTTTTAATATATGGCTAAAGTGTCTAGCATAGTAAAATTTAAGAGAAAACAAAAATATAAGGTTCGTCAAAGAAACCGTTGTAATTTATGTGGGCGAGCAAGAAGTTATATGGGACGCTTTGGATTATGTAGATTATGCTTTAGAGAGCTAGCGATAAAAGGCGAATTACCAGGAGTTACTAAAGCCTCTTGGTAGTCCTTCGACAGGCTCAGGGTACACTTACTATGGATTATCAAATTGCAGATTTTATTATTAGAATTAAAAATGCCTCTTTTTCTCGAAGAAGGAAAGTTATTATGCCTTATAGTAAAGTGGTTAAAGAAATCGGTAATGTTTTGGTAAAAGGTGGATTCTTAAAAAGTATAAAAGAAGAAAAGGTTGAGGGTAGAAAAGTTTTGGAAGCGACTGTTAAATTTGATAAAAGAAGTCCAGCTATATCGGATGTAAACATAATATCTAAACCATCTCTTCGAGTTTATGCTAGTGCAAAAAACATACCAGAAATTCAAAAGAAAGGCATGAATACAATAGTCATCTCGACAAGTCGGGGAATTATGCTGGGTAGCGATGCATATAGAAAAGGGGTTGGAGGGGAGGTTCTTTTTAAGATATTATAAATATGTCAAAACTTTCGAGAGTTCCAGTTGGCATAAAAGAAGGCGTCTTGGTTTCTTTTGAGAATGATAATATTAAAGTTAGCGGCCCAAAAGGAGTTCTTACTTTTAAAATTCCTATAGGTGTTGGTGTAAAAATTGTTGATGATCGCTTACAAGTAATGCCAAAAGAGAAAGACGAAGATAAAAACGAAGTCTTGGGTTTAACTAGGGCAACAATTGCCAATATGGTAACAGGTGTATCTACTGGTTTTGAAAAAAAGCTTGAACTATCTGGAGTTGGGTACAGGGCATCGTTGTCTGGGAAAGATATTATATTGTCTATAGGTTTTTCTCATCCTGTTAAAATTCCAGAGAAAGAGGGAATAACTTATTCGGTTTCAGATAATATAATAACGGTTTCTGGAATAGATAAAACCCTGGTTGGAAATACTGCTTCCAAAATTAGAGAAGTCAAGCCACCAGAACCTTATAAAGGCAAAGGTATAAGATATAAAGATGAGATAATTAGGAGAAAGGCTGGAAAGGCTGCTAAAGCCATTGGATCTTCAGCTAAGTAATAATTATGAATAAAATTAAACAAAAACTAAGAAGGCGGGTCAGGGTTAGATCAAAAATCACAGGTCGGAAAGATAGACCAAGATTATCTGTTTTTAGATCAAACAGATATATTTATGCCCAACTTATAGACGATGAAAAAGGGAAAACTATCTTGGGAGTTTCGGAGAAAAATCTAGACAATATAAAAGGTATAAAGAAGACAGAACGCGCTAAGGCATTAGGATTATTTTTGGCAAAAAAAGCAATTCAGAAAAAAATTAAGAATGTAATATTTGATCGTGGTAGTTACGCATATCATGGAAGATTGCGTTTGTTTGCAGAAACAGCAAGAAAAGGAGGGTTAAAGTTCTAATGGATAGCGGATTTGAAGAAAAGATTGTTCAGGTAAATAGGGTCTCTAAGAAAACTAAGGGTGGAAATAAAATTGGTTTTTCTACATTGGTAGTGGTTGGTGATAAAAAAGGACGAGTTGGTGTTGGTCTTGGAAAAGCTGCTGATGTATCTTCGGCAATCAAAAAAGCAGTTAGCTTTGCAAAAAAACATATGATAGAAATCCCAATAGTAAATGGGACAATCCCATTTGCTATCAATGTTAAGTTAGGTGCTGCACGAGTAATGCTCAAGCCAGCCCCAATTGGGAGCGGAGTTATTGCGGGGGGAGCAGTAAGAAGTGTTGTTAGTGCTTGCGGAATAGAAAATATTTCGTCTAAAGTTTTAGGAACAAAAAATCAAGCGAGCAACGTTTATGCAACCATGGAAGCACTAAGCAGGATATCTTATAGATATAAAAAACTTAAACAATCAAAAACTTTGGATTAAAATATGGAGCTTTATTCGTTAACAAAAATTACAAAAAGAAGTCAAAAGCGTTTGGGCCAGGGTCATGGGTCAGGGCGCGGTAAAACAGCAGGACGGGGAACAAAAGGGCAGAAAGCCCGAAACAAAATTCCAATTGATTTTGAGGGCGGAGCATTGCCTCTTATAAAGAGGCTTCCCTTTATGAGGGGCAAAGGTAAGAATAAAGCATTTAAAAAAAAGCCAATAATTGTAAATTTAAAGCTATTAAATCTTCTTAAAAAAGACAGCATTGTCGATATTGAAACTCTAATTAAAAAAAGAAAAGTTTGCGAAAAAGATGCAAAAATGTATGGGGTTAAAATTTTGGGCGATGGGGAAATCTTGATTCCTTTAACCATAAGATTGCCAATTTCAAAAAGGGCAGTTTTAAAGGTTGAAAAAATTGGTGGTAAAATAGAGCATGTATGAATAACATCCTAGGAGTTTTTAGAAACAGCATCGCTTCACCTGAGGTAAGAAAAAAAATTTTATTTACGAGCTTAATATTTGTAGTTTTTAGAATATTTGCTCATATACCAGTTGCTGGAGTAAATGTAGCCGCATTAAAGACCCTCTTTTCTGAGAATCAGTTTTTGGGACTACTTGATATATTTTCGGGAGGAACGCTTGCTAATTTTTCGATTATGGCTTTAGGACTTAATCCATATATCAATGCTTCTATAATTTTGCAGCTTTTAACCCTTGTTTTTCCAAAACTTGAGGCATTATCAAAAGAAGGCGAGATGGGCAGACAAAAAATCAACCAATACACAAGGATGCTAACTGTTCCTCTTGCAGTGCTTCAGGCAGTTGGTATGTATGCTTTACTCAATAGCCAAAGGATTATTTCTAATCTAGCGCCAATTGAGCTTATATCTCTTTTGGCAACAATGACTGCCGGAACAATGCTTTTGGTTTGGCTTGGAGAGCTAATTACCCAAAAAGGAGTTGGTAATGGGATATCGCTTCTTATTTTTGCTGGAATTGTTGGAAGAGTGCCTGTTGTTTTTGGCCAAACCTTAGTAACTACAACTGCAGCTAATTTTTTTAATATAATTACGTTTTTTGTGATGGGACTTGTAGTGATTGCATCAATAGTTTTAATTAATGAAGCGACAAGACAAATTACTGTTTATTATGCAAAAAGAGTAAGAGGAAACAAAATGTATGGGGGGCAATCAACCCATCTTCCCCTTAGGGTTAATCAAGCAGGAGTGATTCCTATTATATTTGCTGTGTCTTTAGTTCTTGTTCCTTCCCTTGTTGCCAATTATTTGACAGCGTCAAAAAATATTGTTCTTAATAAAATTGCAACATCAATTTCGCTATTGCTTAATCCAGATGGTATTTTTTATAATATTTTATATTTTCTACTAGTGGTTGGATTTACATATTTTTATACAGCAGTTATTTTTAATCCAAAAAAAATCGCTGGAGAAATACAAAAATATGGAGGTTTTATTCCAGGGATTAGGCCAGGAAGCCCAACAGCAGGTTATTTAAATTATATCTTAACTCGCATCACCTTGGCTGGAGCAATTTTTCTTGGTATTATTGCTATATTCCCAAGTATTGCAAAAACTTTTACAAATGTTCAAACACTCATTTTGGGAGGAACTGGAATTTTAATTGTGGTTTCTGTGGTATTGGAAACAATTAAGGCAATTGAAGCGCAGTTGGTAATGAGAAGTTACGAAGGATTCAGTAAATGAAAATAATTTTAATCGGCATACAGGGAGCTGGAAAATCAACGCAGGGTAATTTATTGTCAAACAAGTTAAAAATACCATATCTTTCTACTGGTCATATCTTTAGAAACTTGTCCAAAGAACATACTTCTCTTGGGCGATATATTAAAGAAGTAATGAATGCTGGATATCTTATTCCAGACAAAAAAACTATTGCCATAGTAAGTGAATATCTTAAGCGTTCAGAATATGAGAAGGGGTATATTTTAGATGGATTTCCAAGGACTATTGTTCAAGCAAAAGCTTTTAAGAATGGTTTAGATAAAGTTGTCTATTTTAAGGTTTCTGATAAGGAAGCTTTATGGCGCCTTTCTTACAGAAATGGAGATGTAAGAGACGATGAAACTCTTGCTGCAATTAGAAAGCGAATTGAACTTTTTCACAAACTTACAGAGCCAGTATTAGGTTACTATCGCAAAAAAGGAATTTTGGTAGAGGTTGATGGAGAGAAAAAAGTTGAAGAAGTACATAAGGAGATTTTGAGGAAAATTAAAGTTAGAGCATGAATAAAATAATTGCAATTGTGGGAATGGCTGGTGCGGGAAAGACAGAAGCAACAAAATATCTTGAAACAAAAAATATTCCGTTTGCTAGATTTGGACAAATAACAGATGAGACCATCAGTACCTTAGGCTTACCTCTTATTCAGGAAAACGAAAGAATGGTAAGGGAGAAGCTTCGTCAAGAACTTGGAATGGCAGCATACGCCATAAAAATGAAGCCAAGAATAGACAAGCTTCTTAAAGATCACGATGTGATAGTGCTTGACGGACTTTATTCATGGGAGGAATATACTTTTTTAAAGAAAGAGTTACTTAGTCTAATACTGATACATGTTTTTGCAGAACCGCCCAAGAGGTACGAAAGATTGTCTAAACGAGCAATAAGACCTTTATCCCTTAAAGAAGCAAGAGGAAGAGATATTGCCGAACTTGAAGAGCTCGATAAAGGAGGCCCAATAGCAATTGCAGATTATATTATTGTTAATAATGGGGACGACATAAAAGAATTACATAGAGAGGTAGACAAACTGCTTAAACGCCTTGGGATAGATGCATGATTGACATAAAGACCGAAAAAGAAATTGAGATAATGTGGCAAGGCGGAAAAATATTGGCAGAAGTTTTGTTTGAGGTTTCGGAACATGCAAAAAGTGGCGTTACGGAGATTGAATTAGATAGCCTAGCGGAAAGGTTGATAAAAGAAAAGGGAGCAGAGCCTGGATTTAAAAAAGTTAAAGGATATTGTCATGCAATATGTACCTCAACTAACGATGTCGTAGTTCATGGCATCCCAACAAAATACCAATTAAAAGAAGGAGATATTATTGGAATTGATTGTGGAGTGTATTACAAGGGTTACTATACGGATATGGCGGAAACAATAAGGATTAAGGATAAAGGATTAAGGATAAAGGAAGATAAGGTTTATAGGTTTTTGGAAACTGGGAAAAGGGCTTTGATGGAGGCGATCAATGTTGCGAAAGTTGGAAATAGGATAGGACATATATCTAAGAATATCCAAAAAATTATAGAAGGACAAGGATATTCTGTGGTTAGATCGCTTGTAGGGCATGGGGTTGGGAAGAGTCTGCATGAAGAGCCAGAGGTTCCAGGTTTTCTTGCTGGCAGTGTAGAAAATACACCCAAGCTTCTTGCGGAAATGGTAATTGCAATTGAGGTTATTTATAACATGGGAAAACCAGATGTGGTTTACTCAAACGATGATGGATGGACAATTAAAACAAAGGATGGAAGTCTTTCTGGACTTTTTGAAAGAACAGTTGCTATTACTAAAGATATGCCAATGATTTTGACCCAATAAACGATTGCGGTTTAGAGGATAGTTTGGTATAATCAAGTTCAATTTATTTATATGGTTCATCAGGGATCATTTGAGGTAGAAGGCGTTGTCAAGGAGTCGTTGCCAAACACGCTTTTTAGAGTAGAAATTACAAATGGCGATATAATTCTCTGCCATTTGTCTGGTAAAATGAGGATGAATTTTATAAAAATTTTGCCAGGAGACAAGGTTCGCCTAGAAATGACTCTTTATGATAAGACAAAAGGAAGGATAGTGTATAGATACAAATGAAGGTTCAAGCTAGTGTCAAACCAAGATGTGCTAAATGCAAAATTATTAGAAGAAAAGGAGTTGTCAGAGTCGTTTGCGAAAACCCAAAACACAAGCAAAGACAAGGGTAATTTTTATGAGGATTGCAGGGGTTAATATACCAGATGCAAAGAGAGTAGACATTTCACTTACCTACATTTATGGCATAGGAAGAAGTAATGCTATGCAAATTCTCAAAAAAACAAATGTAGAGAATGCCAAAAGAGTACATGCTCTTTCGGAAGATGAGCAAAAAATAATACAAAAGGCATTGGAAGCATATAAGCTTGAAGGAGATTTAAGAACAGAAGTTTTGGCAAATATTAAAAGATTAAAAGAAATTGGTTCTTATAGGGGAATTAGGCACAGTAGAAACTTGCCGGTTAGAGGGCAAAGGACTCGCTCTAATGCAAGAACAAAAAGAGGCAAGAGGGTTACAATTGGAGCAATAAAAAAAGAACTGGCTGCTAAAATGACAGAAAGTAAAACAGAGAAAAAAGAATAAAATTTTATGGCTGCAGAAAAGCAACAAAAAAAAGAACAAAAGAAAAAAATTGCAGTAAAAGTATCTAATAAGGGAAAAGTATATATTACATCAACTTTTAATAATACATTGGTTACAATAACTAATGATAAAGGCGATACAATCGGATGGGGTAGTGCTGGCGCTTCGGGTTTTAAGGGCACTAGAAAATCTACCCCTTTTGCTGCAACTTCTGCTGTTGAATCAGTTGTTAGAAAAGCAGTGGATGCAGGCTTAAAAATAGTAGATGTGTATGTAAAAGGACCAGGCTCTGGACGAGACTCTGCGCTTCGCGCAATTAAAAGTGGGGGACTTTCTATCGCATCAATTGCTGATATAACATCTATTCCTCACAACGGTGTTAGGGCAAAGAAAAAAAGGAGAATCTAATGGCTAGATATACTGGACCAAAACATAAATTAGCAAGAAGAGAAGGAGCAAACATTTTAGATAAACAGTCTTCAAGTTTAGAGAGACGTCTAAATGTCCCTCCTGGTGGGATAAAGGGTCGAAAGTTCAAGAGAAGACTTTCTGAATATGGAATTCAACTTCGAGAAAAACAAAAAGCAAAAACAATATACGGATTATTAGAAAAACAATTTGGTAATTTGGTTAAAACAGTTGAAAAGAAGAAAGGAGAGACTGGAGAAATGCTTATATCTCTTCTTGAGACTAGACTTGATAATTTGGTTTACAGACTTGGTTTTGCAAAAACAAGAGCTATGGCTCGTCAAATTGTTTCTCATGGACACATTAATGTTGATGGTAAAAAAGTGAATGTACCATCGTACCAAGTAACTGTAAACAATGTTATTTCTCTTTCTCCTAAGATTCAGAAAAATCCACAAGTTTTACAATCTTTAGAAGAAAAAACTGATACATTACCATTTATAAAAAAAGAAGGAATTTATGGAAAACTAATAAGAATGCCAAAAAGGGAGGATGTTCAGCTTCCTTTCGATTTACAACTGATTGTTGAGTACTACTCAAGATAGTGGTACAATAGGCTTTATGTTAAATCCAATCTTCAAAATTAAAGAGGAAAAAATAAGTCAGGATTACGGAGAGTTTGTAATGGAACCTCTAGATCCAGGGTACGGACATACTTTAGGAAATGCGTTAAGAAGAACTCTTTTGTCGTCTATTCCTGGAGTAGCAGTAACGTCAGTTAAAATTTCTGGAGTAAAACATAAATTCTCGACAGTTCCAGGACTTAAAGAGAATGTCGTTGAACTTTTACTTAATATAAAAGGATTAAATCTTATACTTCTTGATTCAAAGGCAAAAAGCACAGTTGCGCTTGTTGTAAAAGGACCAAAAAAGATTACATCCTCGGATTTAGATTTACCAGAGGATGTCGAAGTAGCAAATAAAGACCATTATATAGGTTATCTTAGTGATAAAAAAGCAAAGCTAGATATGGAATTAACAGTCGAGCGGGGAATGGGTTATTCTTTGGCTGAAGAGCGAAGGATATCCACCCTTGGTGTTATTGCAACAGATGCTGTATTTACGCCAGTTAAAAGAGTCAATTATGAAGTTACAGCAACTCGTGTGGGACGACAAACAGATTTGGATAAATTAATTCTTAGAATTTGGACTAATGGTATAGTTAAACCACGAGAAGCATTAGATGAAGCAGCTAGAATTTTGTATTCTTACTTTTCGGAAATCTATGAACCGAAGGCAATGGTATCTTTAGGTGCTCAAGCAAAGTCTCCATCTGTTTCGGATAGTGTTTTAAGACTTACTATTGACGAATTAGACCTTCCAACAAGAATCTATAATAGTCTTCGAAATAACCGTATAGAAACTCTGGGCCATCTAATGGAAGCTTCAAAGAAAAGCCTTTTGTCTATGAGAAATATGGGAAATAAATCTATAGCAGTTATCGAAGAAAAACTTAAACAAAAAGGTCTATCATTAGTATCATAATTAATCTCAAATCTCAAATGTAAAAACTCAAATCTACATCTCAAATCTAAAAACTGTAAATCTTAAAAGATTTGAGATTTAAGTTGTAGTTTTGCGATTTGCGTTTTGCGATTTGAGATTGTTTGTTATTATGCGAAAAAATATTTTTGGAAGACAATTTAAAAGAGATACAAATGAAAGGAAGGCTCTTTTTAAGAGTCTAATTTCTTCTTTAATTTTACAAGGAAGGATTAAAACTACAGAAGAAAAAGCAAAAGCAATTAGGGGGGACGCAGATAAGATTGTGAGTTATGCAAAGAAAGGAGATATTGCAAGAAGAGTATTACAATCATACCTTTTCAAAGATGCTGTTGAAAAAGCAATTTCTGAAGTTGCACCAAGATTTGCAAGAAGGCAAGGTGGTTATAGTCGGATTACAAGAATGGGGAGAAGATTATCGGATAATGCATCAATGGTTTTAATGGAATGGGTGGAGGGTGATCAAATTAATCCGCCATCTGGCGGAGAAAAATTAAAAATGAAAAATGAAGAAGAGGGATTTGAAAAAACTGATAAAAAAGCGGAGGATAAGTCATCAATGGCTAAAAAAAGAGGGGCTAAAACTAAAAAATAATGGAAGCTCAATTTACAGCGCCAACAAGAGCATCAAAGATAAAACAATCTTGGCATCTAGTGGATGTTAAGGGAAAAACTTTGGGAAGGATAGCATCAACTATTGCAGTGATTTTGATGGGAAAATCAAAGCCATATTTTGTGAGAAACCTTGATGTTGGCGACTATGTTATAGTTGTGAATGCAAAAGACGTAAAAGTTACTGGAAAAAAAGAAATTCTCAAAAAGTATTATAGTTCTTCGGGTTACCCAGGAGGCTTAAGAATAGAGTCCTTAGGTGATTTAAGAAAAAGAAAGCCAGAAGAAATTATTCGCCATGCAGTTTCCGGTATGCTTCCGCAAAATAAATTGCGCGATAGAATGATGAGCCGCTTATTTGTATTTGCTCAAGACGAACACCCATATAAAGAAAAACTCAAAACTCAAAACTCAAAACTCAAAACTACAAGTTACAATTCATAAGTATGGCAAGAGATACGAAATCAGAAAAAAATATAACAGAAAAAGAAGTTGCTAAAAAAGATTATGTTTTTGCCGTTGGTAGACGAAAAGAGTCTGTTGCAAGGGTTAGACTTTATCCCAAAGATAGTATTGTATGGGGAGTTGAGGTTAAAAAGGGAGATATTATTGTAAACAAAAGATCGGCATTAGAATATTTTGGTAGCGAGTCAGAAAAAGTATTTAGAGAACCATTAATAGTTACTAATACAGAAAAAAAGTTTGCTGTTACAGTAAAAGCTCAGGGAGGCGGAAACGCAGGACAACTAGGAGCAACCATTTTAGGTATTGCAAGAGCCTTAGATCAGTCTGACAAAGAAAAATTTCACTCAATTCTTAAAAAAAGAGGTTTGCTGACTCGTGATGCACGCGTTCGCGAACGGCGAAAAGTTGGCATGGGCGGAAAGTCAAGAAGAAAAAAGCAAAGTCCTAAGAGATAAAATTTTGCTCCACATTTAATGGCTTCTTGTTGCCAAATCGTTTATTACTCTAATAAGACTATTTTTTTCCTTTGTTTCCATTGGCGCTGTAGCAACTAGTTGTTGTGCCGCTTGCATACTTTTTGCTATGATTTTTTTGCCAAACTGTATTGCTCCAGATTCATCAAAAATTTGTTGGATTTCTGCTTTACTTTCTGTTGTTAGGGGTAGATTTGATAAGTCAGCAAGCCTTTCTTTTTGATCATCGGTTCCATTCTCTAGCACATATTGGGTAAGATAAGTGTGTTGATGCCCCGGTATATCCGATAAAGTAGTTTTGCCTAAAGTCTTCTCTGGCGAGATTATGTCAAATAAATCATCCTGTGTTTGAAAAGCAATGCCAAGCTGTAGTCCAAATTCCTCACAAAATCTTTCGATGTTTTCTGTATCTTTGCCTGCTAGCGCTGCTCCTATTAACATTGGCCCTATAAATGTGTAGCTTGCTGTTTTAAGACGGATTTTTTTATCTATGCGAGGAGTAGATACTTGAGGGTGGGTAGTCATATCAACATCAATTGCTTGACCCACAAATACTTGATCAGTCATAGCAGCGAAGATACCTCTTACTTTTTTTATTTTTTCCTCGTCAAAGTGAGAATTAGAGTTTATGATTTCTTGCGACCAACCATGTAGACGATCTCCAAGGAGTATAGATTGGGAATTGCCTATATGAAAATAGTCTGTGGATTGTCCTCCCTTTTGCAATTTATTTGCGATATGTATATGTAGAGTGTCCATGCCGCGACGCCTAGATCCTTTGTCAATAATGTCATCGTGGATAAATCCAAAAGCATGAAATAGCTCAAGAGAAGTAAATAATCGTAGTGCTTGTTCTGTATTTTTGCCACCAAGAGCAGAATACATTAAATACGCCATATAAGGTCTTATTCTTTTTCCATCCTCAAGGACAAGTTTTTTCATATAATCAAGCCCTTCCAAAATCGAAGCATCCTCTTTGTCGTCGGTTAGCTTTGTAAGATGAGAAATTTTCTGCTCTAGCGTGGTTTTAAGAATGGGGTCAAACCTTTCCTTAAATTCTTGGATACTCAGTGTTTCTGATTTTGATGCATCTACTGGTGCTGTATCTTTTTCTATCATAGCTTAAACATTTTTAGTGGATCTTTTTGAGTCGCCACCTTTTCTCTTATCTATTTTATAATAACTTATTATAGCATTAACAAAGTCTTCTGTAGTAGCTTCTGGAAAATATTTATAAATGAGGAACCAGTAAGCCTTGTCAGTAATTCTGCCAATCTCGGATGTCCAAAAGAAATCAATATCTTCGTCTTCCTTTGGACCAACTGTTCTTATTGCACAATCTACAGGAGGCATAATATCAGGGATATTAAGGCTTTTGATTAAGTCATCGGTAGCAATAGTTCTTGGGGGTAAAGCTAAGTCGATAATGGCTTGGGCTAATTTTTTATCATACTCTCTTTGCCTATAGGTTTCTCCATAATCAAGTAATAAGCGAAGTGTTTTTTCTGAATTATTTTCAGTCAGTTTTTCTGCGCTTTGAATAGTTGTCAGAAGGCTTGCTGGTAGCCTATCTTTTCTGCCTACACGAATAAATCGAATTCCATATTTTTGGAGATTAAGTAAATTTCTGGTTACCATAGATTCTTCTAGCTGAAATAGCTCCTTCATTTCGTGTTTATCTCTTTCGTCTATGTTTTTTTCGGATGCTCCCCAAATGCTAATGTTAGGAATTTCCAGCTCCCATAAATCAAGCAATCCTTGCTCTAGAGCTTCTGCTCCTTTTCTATGACCAAAGATTGACGCTTGTGCAAATTTCTTTGCAAAGGTTCTATTTCGGTCTGGGATAATTAATACATGGTTGGGGTATCCACCGTTGGGGTATATGCCTTCAGGGATTTCTTCTAAGCGGGGAAATCTTTCTTTAATAGTTAAACTTATGGGTTCTTGGTCTACACTTCCCATAGGATGAATAACAATTCTACATCAGGCTGGCTTTACATGCAACCTATTGTCTTGTAAGTATTCAGTTGTTCCCAACAGAATGTCATTCTGAGGCTACGAAGTAGCCGTGAGAATCCCCTGGGGATTTCTCGCTACGCTCGAAATGACAGCTTCATTGGTAAGAACTGAATAGTTACATTGTCTTGTAGCCGTTCAGCAGTTGTCAAAACTTTTTATTGTTCGAGGCTGAAAGCCGAGAAATAACAGGGCTGTAAACTTCTCGCTTACGCTCGAAGAATAAAATTCATGTCAGAAGAGTAAACTGTTAGCTACACTAACATTTCACCATCTAGAAATGACGTGCAAATTTTTATTAGAACCAGCCTCTCTTGTGTTTTCCTTCTTCCTCAAATCCCCTCAGAATTTCTTTTTGACTACGAGTTAAATGTTTGGGAACTATTACTTTTATTCTTACATAATGATCTCCCCGGCCTGTACTTTGCACATGAGGAACTCCTTTACCACGAAGTCTTATAACAGCATTTGACTGTGTTCCCGAAGGAATTCTAATTTTTATATCACCATCTACTACTGCAACATTAACTTCATCGCCTAATGCTGCCTGGGGAAATGATATCTCTTTTTCTGTAATAATATCGTATCCTTCTCTATTAAATCTTGGGTCAGGAGTTACCTCGACAATAACATCATATTCTCCAAAACGAATTCGTGAACCATCATCTACGCCCGCTGGTATTTTTATTGTTTGCGTCTTTCCATCAAGCGTAACTCGTTTCTGGGCTCCGTGGACTGCCTCCATAAAACTAATATTTAAAGAATAAGTAGTACGGCGTTGGCGTCTGCCAAAAGGAGATGCTCCGCCAAAAAACTGTTCAAATATTTCAAAAGGATCAGAAAACCCACCAAAATCAACATCTGGGGCATCTCCAGATGTTGTATAAGTATATGTAAAAGGCCCATAGCGACCAGTTTGCTGCCCAGAACCGGATCCTTGTTCAAAAGCAGAGGCGCCAAACTGATCATATGCCTGCCTTTTTTGTTGGTCAGACAATACTTCGTAGGCTTTGTTTATTTCTTTAAACTTAACTTCTGCCTCTTTACCCTTGTTGCGATCTGGATGATACAAAAGTGCAAGTTTCCTATACGCTCTTTTTATCTCATCAAGAGGGGCTGTTTTTGGGACCCCTAAAATTTGATAATAATCTTTATTCATAGTCTCACTTCACCGTCACGCTCTTTGCCAAATTTCTTGGCTTGTCCGGATCAAGTTTTAAATCAACTGCCATAAAATATGCAAGAAGTTGAGCAACAATTATTTGTGCTATATACGATCCCTCTTTTATATCTTTAATTTCTATGAAATGATCGAACGCAGAAGAATTTTTATGGGAAACTCCGATTATTATTCCCCCTCTTGATTTAATTTCGATTGCGTTTGAAAGTATAGATTCATATGTTTCGTCCTGAGGGGCAAATACAATGCATGGGGTGCAACGACTAATCAAAGCTATTGTTCCGTGTTTTAATTCCCCTCCCGCGAGTCCTTCGGTTGGAATATAGGAAACTTCTTTGATTTTTAGCGCTGCTTCAAGAGCTGTTGGATATGAAACTCCCCGTCCTATCGCATAGATATTTTCTGCTTTACTTAAAACTTTGGCGATTTTTTTAATACCATCTATTGTTTTTTTTGAAAGTATCCTTTGTGTCTCATCCGCTGTTTTGAGAAGAATTTTTTTTACTTCATCTACCTTTCCAACAATAGAATATGCAAGCATAAGTATAACACTTATTTTTGCAATGTATGCCTTGGTAGAAGCAACTGCCTTTTCTACCCCCGCATTAAGAAGCATGTTGTAATCGGCCATTCTGTAAATTGTTGAACCCAAAGTATTTGTTACGGCAAAAATTTTGCTTCCTTTTGCTTTTGCCCGATCTAAAGGCTCGACAACATCAATAGTTTCCCCGCTTTGGGAAAGAGCGATAATAAGACTGTCTTTTGTAAGAAAATCCTCTAGGTAATTAAACTCGGATGCAACAGCAGTGTTTACATGCATTTTTGCAATTTTTGAAAAAAGATAATTACCCGAAAGTCCTGCATGAAAAGCAGTACCTGCTCCTATAAAAAAAGTTCCTTTTGCTTTTTGGATATTTTTTGCCAGTTTTTCGACTTGGCTTGAATAGTTTTCGGCGATATTTCTTATAACATTTGGCTGCTCGTGGATTTCTTTGATCATAAAGTGGGAAAAATTTCCTTTTGTGGCTATTGCTTCTTTCCAATCAATTTTTTGAATCTGCGATTTAATTTTTTTTCCAGTCTTTATAGAAAAAACGCTAACATTATTTTCTGTTACTTCTGCAAGTTGATTATCCTCAAGAAAAATAACATTTCTAGTTAAAGACAGCAAACAGTTGAAATCGGATCCAACCATATTTTCTTTTTTTCCTATCCCTATAACAAAAGGGGATCCTGTCTTTATTGCAATGAAAGTTTTATCTGTGGCGTCTGCTACTAAAAACGCGGATAGTCCACGCAGTTTTAAGAAAGCCAACCTGACTGCCTCAATTAGAGTATGGTTTTTATAATAGTCTTCTATAAGATGTGCAAAAACTTCAGTATCAGTCTCTGAAATAATTTTATGTTTACGACCTAAGGTTTTTTTTATTTCCTCATAATTTTCGATTATTCCATTATGAACAACTGCAATTTTTCCAGTACAGTCACGGTGAGGATGAGCGTTTATATCAGTTACCCCGCCGTGTGTTGCCCACCTCGTATGCCCAAAAGCAAAGTTGCTATCTGGTAGCTTAACTTTTGCATCGAGGATTTTGCCTGCATGCTTGTCAATAACTATTTTTTTATCAACTGCTGCTCCCACACCCCACGAATCATATCCGCGATATTCTAAGAGTTTTAATCCCTCAAATACTATATGGGCAGCGTTTTGTCTATGACCAATATAACCAAATATTCCACACATAATCATCCATTATACCAAATAAGCGCCGTTCTTAGCGCTTAATCCTTTATCATTAATAATTAATCCTTAATTAGTTTACCACTTCTCCCTCAACCGGCTCATCCTTATCTTTCTTTTCTTCTTTCTTTTCGTTGCCGCCTGACGTTTCTTCTGACTTTTGACCTTTGGCATCCGATGTATGGGATTGGTACATTGCTTGTCCTACTTTTTGCAGACTGTCTGATAAATCTCTAGTCGCAGCAATCAAGTCTTCTTTAGTTCCAGTTTCAAGAATTGCCTTAAGAGCTGCTATTTTATCTTCAACTTCTTTTTTAACATCGGCGTTTACTTTATCTGCCGCATCTCTAAGTGTTTTTTCTGCTGTAAACATAAGTGAATCTGCTGAATTTCTGGCCTCAATTTTCTCTTTTTTCAACTCATCTTCTTTTGCATGCATTTCTGCTTCTCTAGTCATCTTCTCGACTTCATCTTTAGTAAGTCCAGTTGAGCCAGTAATTCTAATGCTTTGCTCTTTGCCAGTTGCTTTATCCTGAGCCTTTACGTTTAGAATGCCGTTTGTATCGATATCAAAAGTAACCTCAACTTGAGGAACACCACGAGGCGCTGGAGGGATACCACTTAAAATAAATCGACCCAATGATTTATTATCCACTGCCATAGGTCGTTCACCTTGCAATACATTTATTTCAACTTGTGTCTGATTGTCCGCAGCAGTTGAAAAAACTTGTGATTTTGAAGTTGGTATAGTTGTATTTTTTCCAATAAGTGGGGTTGAGACCCCGCCTAATGTTTCTATACCAAGCGTCAATGGTGTTACATCCAAAAGTAATACGTCTTTTACCTCTCCACCCAAAACTCCTCCTTGAACCGATGCGCCAACTGCTACCACTTCGTCTGGATTAACCGATTTATTTGGTTCTTTGCCAAAGAATTTGGCAACTATTTCTATAACTTTTGGCATTCTTGTCATTCCTCCTACCAAAACTACTTCATCTATATCGGAGATAGTTTCTTTTGCATCTTTTAACGCCTGTTCAACAGGACGAAGGGTTCTTTGTATAAGATGGTCGACAAGTTGTTCAAGCTTTGCGCGCGTCAAAGACATTGTTAAGTGAGTAGCGCCTTCTTTGCCCTGAGTAATAAACGGTTGATTAATTTCGGCTTGCTGTGCGCTTGAAAGCTCGATTTTTGCCTTTTCTGCGGATTCCCTAAGTCTTTGCAGTGCCTGTGGATCGCGGCGAAGATCAATGCCATGCCCTTTTTTGAATTCCTCTGCAATATAGTTAATAATTACTTGATCAAAATCATCTCCTCCCAAATGCGTATCTCCATTTGTTGACTTTACTTCGTAAACCCCATCCCCCAACTCCAAAACAGAGATGTCAAAGGTTCCTCCGCCTAAATCATATATAGCTATTGTATGGGCATTTTTTTTATCTAGTCCGTAAGCCAAAGCTGATGCTGTTGGTTCGTTTATAATACGAAGGACTTCAAGCCCAGCAATTTCTCCTGCTTGTTTAGTGGCTTGTCTTTGTGAGTCGTCAAAATACGCTGGAACTGTAATAACAGCTTGTGTAACCTTTCCACCCAAGTAGGCCTCTGCATCTCCCTTTATTTTCTGCAGAATCTGGGCAGAAATTTCCTGAGGAGTAAAGATTCGACCCTCAACCTCAACTACTGCCATACCATCACGCCCACCCTTAATTGTGTATGGAAGCCATTTCATGTCAAACTGAACAGATGGGTCATTGAATTTTCTCCCCATTAGTCTTTTTATCGAAAAGATAGTTCGTTTAGGTTTTAGAACTAACTGGCGTTTTGCCACATCGCCAACTACATGGGAAATTGGATCAACAACTGATGGAATAACATTGCGTCCCTCTAGCGAATAGATTACTTTGGGAGATCCGCCCTCCATTACAGCAACGCATGAGTTTGTTGTACCTAAATCAATGCCAATTATTTTTCCCATAATTTAATTAACAATCTCCTCTTTTTCGATCTTTTTCTTTCCGACTTTTACTAGAGCTGCCCGCAAAACTGTATTATGTAATTTATAGCCAGCTCTAATCTCTTCTACTATTTTTCCTTCTTCGCCCTCTATGGTTTCCACACACTGCATAAGGTGCGGATCAAAACTCTTGCCTACTGTCTCTATTCTTTCAACCCCTTCTGCTTTTAAAAGATCCTCAAACTGTTTAATGCTTAGGCTTAAACCTTCATCATGGACTTTAATATGTTTCTTGGCAAGTATTAGTGTATCCAAAACTGGCAAAAGATGCAAGAGAAGATCTTTGTTGACAGTAAGCAGCCATTCCCTTTTTTCTTCTCTTACCCTTTTTTCCAAATTCTGATAATCTGCCAAAGCTCGTTTGTATTTATTGTCAAGCTCTTCAAGTCTTTTTTTTAATTCTTCAATTTCTTTATTTACCTTTTTCTCTTCCTCGTGATTTTCGTCTTGCTTTTCAACTTCTCCTTTTTTCTCGCTTATTTTTATCTTTGTATCACTCCTATCCATAATTATTAATTCTTTTTACCAGCCTTGGGCAATTTCCTCAACTAAGTTGCCAAAATATCTTACTGCTGGAACAATATAAGTATAATCTAGTCTGGTAGGACCGATGACTCCAACCTCACCATTTTTACGCATTGGAGTCTTAAAACGAGTAAAAACAAATCCATATGGCCCATGAAGTTTTGGACCCAATTCTTCTCCAAGTAAAATATGAACATCCCCATCATCTATTATGCTGGTACAAAGATTACTAAAATAATTAAACTCGTCAATTGTAGAAAGTAAGTTTTTTGTTACGTCTATATCAAAAAACTCAGGCATCTCTAAAATATTTGCGAATCCCGAACAGTAAATATCTCCCTCCTCTGTAATAACAACTGCTAATGTTTTAGTTTTGTCTGCTAAAGTTTTTGTGAGCTCTTTTAGGAAGCGTTGTTCTTTGCCTCGATAATCCCAAAGACTTTCTTTAACTGCAACTTCTTCAGTAACAGATAAATCTTTCTCTTTCATTAACTGCTTTACATAAAACTTCATTCCTGTTGGTGTTGGAACACGACCAGAAGAAGCGTGAGTTTTTTTAAGATAACCTTTTTTTGTTAAGGTAACCATCTCATTTCTAATAGTAGCCGGGGATGCACTTAAATTATGTTTTTTCTCCAAAGTTTCCGAGCCAACAGGCTCTGCAGTATCAATATATTCCTCTATGAGGCTTTTTAATATGCTTACTTGTCTTTGTGTTAAATCATGCATAATCTTGACGAATTGGCACTAATATACCATGACTGCTAACCTTTTGTCAAGAGGTAATTTTTAAATATGCTACACTTTAGTATATGCGGCGAAAAAGACGATCCTTTTGGCTTTTGGTATTTAGTATTTTGTCTTTAGCAACGCTTACTTATATTATTTTTTCTTTTCCTCCCAACCACCAATTACTAATTACTACTTACAGGTTACCGATTACTGTTGTTTTCTTTCCCCTTATTTTTTTATTTATTTTTTCTTTTGTTTCCTATGTCTTAAACCATTACCGAAGAGGACTATTCTTTGCCTTATTGATAACAACCTATTTACTTCTTCGCTTTTTTCACCTAATGCACGTATTTTTCCTTATTCTTTTATTAGCTCTTTTCTTCACCCTCGAACTTCTATTTACCAAGAAAAAATAGGCGTTTATCGTGTTTCTAAAGTGTGTTACTACGTAGTAGCCTACTTTAGGCTAATTAACTGTAAGTATTCAGTTGTTCCCAACAGAATGTCATTCTGAGGCTACGAAGTAGCCGTGAGAATCCCCTGGGGATTTCTCGCTACGCTCGAAATGACAGCTTCATTGGTAAGAACTGAATAGTTACAATTAACTATGTTGCTTGAATACGTATCCTCTGCTAGAATTGTTTTGTGAACAAATTCTATATAACAACAGCAATTGATTATGTTAATGACACAATTCACATTGGGCATGCTTTCCAAAAGATTGCGGCTGATGTTCTGGCTCGATATTATCGCATAGTACTTGGAAAGGAAAATGTTTTTTTCCTGACTGGTACCGATGAATATGGCCAAAAGGCAGAAAAAGCTGCAAGACAAGCTAGTATTTCTCCATCGGAATTTGTTAAAAAAATTTCCGACTCTGACCAAAAACAACAAGACGCTCTAAACATCTCATACGATAGATTCATAAGAACAACGGACGAAGATCATACTAAAGTAGCTCAAGAAATATGGAAACGAGTAAACAATAACGGGGATATATATCTTGGTAAATACGAAGGATTATATTGTGAAGGATGCGAAGCTTACTACGAACAATCAGATTTGATAGATGGAAAGTGTCCTTTTCACCCAAGTCTTGAAATTAAAAAAATAACCGAAGAAAACTATTTCTTCAAATGGTCTAAATATAAAGATTTTTTGATTAATCATCTTAAAAAAAATCAGGATTTTATTTTTCCAAAAGAAAGGGTTAACGAAATGCTTAAGTTTGCCAAAAACATAAAAGATATTCCTATCTCAAGATCAAATTTTACATGGGGCGTTCCAATTCCAAATGAACCAAAACAAGTTATGTATGTATGGTTTGACGCATTAACAAATTACCTTACAGGCATTGGTTTTCTTGAAAACGAAAAACTGTTTAAAAAATTCTGGCCTGCAGAGATTCATGTTTTAGGAAAAGACAATCTTAGGTGGCATTCGCTTTTATGGCCTGCCATGCTTAAATGTGCTGGGATAGATCTGCCAGAAACAATTCTTGTCAATGGATTCCTAACTCTCAATGGCCAAAAAATTAGCAAATCTTTGGGAAATATAATAAGACCCACAGATTGGGTAAGAAAATATGGTGCAGACGCTGTCCGTTATTATCTTTTAAGATACACTAATCTTACAGATGATAGTGATATATCAGAGGAAAAACTAATTCAAGCATATAATTCTGATTTGGCAAATGGTTTGGGGAACACAGTATCTAGAGTTGCAAAACTTGCAGAAACTGCCAATTATAAGCAAATGCAATCAGTAAGCAAAACATATGTACATATTATTGCCATCGAAGAATATTCAGAGGCTTTGTTTGAATTTAGATTTAACGATGCCCTGTCTTTTATTTGGAAAAAAATTACTCTTCTTGATCGTTTTATCAATAACGAAAAACCTTGGGAATTAGTAAAGACCAAAAGCCAAAGACTAAAGACTATCCTAGATCATGCAATAGACCAAATCCAAGAAATTGCAATACTCCTTGAACCATTTCTTCCAACAACTGCCCAAAAAATCGAAGACCAATTCAAAAAACCAAAAATTACTTCCCAAAAACCATTATTTCTAAGACTTTAACCATCCTATTTTTATTTTCTTGCAAAAACTCCTAGCCAGTCACCAGTTTCTATGACATCTAACTCTGATATTATACTGTTAAATCCTGTTTTAGTTAACAAATTCCCTATCTCTTGTGGTTTGTAATAAGCACAGAATCTTTCAAGGATAGCATTTCCTCTTTTCTCTTTTGTAAACTTTTCTCCTTCTCCAACTCTATATAGGGAGAAAAATAACCCATCATGTTTTAAAACTAAATTTAGTTTTTTAAGAACCCCTAATAAATTTTCTCTTGGAACATGGTAAAGACTTGCGGATGCCCAGATTCCATCAAAACTATTTTTAGGAAATGATAACTTTTCAAAATCCATAACAATAAATTTTCCACGTCTAACTTTCTTTTTGGCTATTTCAATAAGTTTCTCCGAAAAATCAATACCAGTTATGGAAAGACCTTTATTAGTAAGGTACAAAGCGTCCCTTCCTGCACCACATCCAACATCAAGAATTAATGAACCCTTAGGAAGTTGGGCGGGGAAATAGTCAATCCATTTTTGCAATCTACCTCTAAATATAGTTGTAAATGCTGCAAATTCTTCAGCGTGTTTGTCATAACTACTCCTTGTTATTTCCTTCCAGTTCTTTTGAATAGTTAATTTATTTACTTTCATTAAAGAAATTATATCAGGTTCTATTATCCAACTGGAGTATCAAAAAACTGAAGCTACAATATAAAGTCTATCATGAAATTTAGTAACCGTCCACGAGTTTCCAAAGGATTGTCATTTCGAAGCTACGCAGTAGGTGAGAAATCCCCATGGGATCTCTCGCTTAGGCTCGAGATGGCAGATGTTTTGTCAAATCGTGGACAGTTACGAAATTTACCATTGAAGAATAAGAATGAATCTGCTATTATATTTTCATTATGACTGGGTCACAATTGTCATTTCGAGCTTGCCGAGAAATCTCCTTCAACGAGATTCCTCGACTCGCTCACGCTCGCTCGGAATGACAAATGGGTATTTATGACCCAGCCATATTTTCATTATGAAAAAGAACAAAACATTACATATTCAGGAATACGAACTTCCTATTTCTATGCAGGAAGAAAAAGCAGGTGGGTTTACTGCTGTATGCTCTTCATGGAAAGATTGCTATGCGCAAGGAGACACAATCGAAGAAACAATTAATGAGATTTCTTATGTTGCATCTTCCCTTATTGAATTATATAAAGAAGAGGGTATAGTTATTCCTCTGAAGCTCAAAAGAACTACACAAAGGGCAAAAAAGGGATTTATCCTCAGTGTCCCTTTAATCGTATCAGCCAACTAAGTTATGGTACATATTTCACCTCTTTCTTACAAAGATGTTATTAAAAAACTTCGTAGGCTAGGTTTTGTATTTCGTAGGGCAACAGGCGGATCTCATGAAATATGGTGGAACGAGCAAACAAGAAAAACCTGCGTTGTGCCTCATCATAAGGAAGTAAAAACAGGAACAATTCGAAGTATTATCAGACAAGCTGGTATAAATGACGAAGAATTTTTGAAAGCATAATCCATGATTGATGTACATTGTCACCTAAATTTCCATGCATTTGAGAAAGATTATGACCAAGTAATCCAAAACGCTTTTGATGCTGGTGTAACAAAGATTATTAATGTTGGAACAAAGCTTGACTCAAGCCAAAAAGCAGTAGAATTGGCACAAAAGTACGAGAATTTATATGCGATCGTTGGAATCCATCCTCATCATGCAGATAAATTAGACAAAGGATGGGACAAAGAACTTGTAAAACTAACGAAAAATGCGAAAAAAGTGGTTGGAATTGGGGAGTGTGGACTGGATTACTTTAGCTATAAATCAAATGATATTGTTGATCCAAAACTTCAAAAAGAGGTCTTTATTAAACAAATTGAACTTGCTTATAAGCTAAAACTGCCTTTGCAAATTCACAACCGCCATGCTGGCAAAGACATTCTCGATATCCTCATAAATCATAAATCATACCTCTTGAATCCTCCTGGAATGTTTCATTGTATGTCTCAAGATATTGATTTACTAAGAAAAGTCTTAAATCTTGGCTTTTATGTAGGCTTTGATGGCAATATAACTTACAAAGGATTAGCACAGGGAGAAACAACTACGCTCAAAGATTTAGTCAAATATGCTCCACTTAATAGAATTGTAACCGAAACAGACAGCCCATTTTTAACTCCAGAGCCAAAGCGCGGTAGTAGAAACATACCTTTTTATGTTATACTAGTTGGTAAGAAAGTCGCTGAAATAAAAAACGTATCTTTTGCAAAAGTTAGACGTCAAACAATAGAAAATGCCAATGCAATCTTTAAACTAGACGCTAAACACTAATAAACTAAACCCTAAGTTTATGACAAGCTTTTTCAATACAATATTTACTCGCTATCCCATTAAAACAAAACGGCTTTTGGAAATGCTTCCGGGACTAGTCTCTTGGACGCTTATTCTTTTTCCAGTTTGGGGATCTTTTCTTATTCCCTATATTGTGGCTTACTTTATTCTTTTCTTTGATGTTTATTGGTTTTACAAATCCTTTAACCTTGTTATAACAGCATTTCTTTCCTCAAAAAAAATAAAAATTGCAGAGAACACTAATTGGCTACAAAAAGTAGAAACAACTCAAAATTTTCATAAAGTGAACCATGTTGTAATAATTCCAAATTACAAAGAAAATTTAAATAAATTAAGACAAACAATCAAAAGCATAAGTATTCAGACCATGCCATCACAACAAATTTTTGTTGTACTTGCTATGGAAAAAAGAGAAAAAGGTGCAAAACAAAAAGCAGACGTCTTAATAAATGAGTTTAAAGGTAAATTTGCGGATATTTTTGCCACTTATCACAAAGACCTTGCCGCAGAAGTTAGAGGAAAGTCTTCGAATGAAGCTCATGCTGGAAAGATAGCATATAATACACTTATTAAAGCAGGCATTATTGATATAAATTACGCAACTGTTTCTTCTGTTGATGCAGATTCGATCTTTGATAAGCAATATTTTGCATACCTTACTTTTGCTTTTTTAAGCGACCCTAAACGTTACAATAAATTCTGGCAATCCGCAAATGTAAATCACAACAATTTTTGGCATGTTCCTGCTCCTATTCGAATTATCTCATTTTTTGGAAGCCTTTGGAGAACTGGGCTTCTTGTACAAAAAGACCGTCTCATCTCAAATTCAACCTATTCCTTGTCTTTTGCGCTTCTTAAGAAAGTGGGATTTTGGGACTCTGATGTTATTCCAGAAGACTACAGAATCTTTTTCAAGGCATTTTACAAATTAGGAGGCAATGTATGGACAGAGCCAATTTTCCTTAAAACTTCTATGGATTCTCCACTGTCTTCGACTTATATTAAAAGTTTAAAAAATAAGTATCAACAAGAACGCCGATGGTCTTGGGGCGCATCTGATGATCCACTTTTTATAAAATGGTGGTTTACAGTTCCTAACGTTCCCTTTTTAAGGAAAACACTTTTACTATACAATGTTTTGCTTGATCATTTTCTCTGGCCGGTTAATTGGTTCATAATAACTATTGCAGCTAACATTATCCCAATACTCAATCCTGTTTTTTCAAGAACTACTCTTGGATACAGTCTGCCAAGACTCGCTGGTTTTATATTAACTTCGTGTTTATTCGCATTCTTGGCAATGGTTATCATTGATTTCACCAATAGACCTAAAAATTCATCGTTTTCTAAAGTAAGAGAATTTTTATTTCCTCTTGAATTTGTTCTTCTGCCAATTGTTGGATTCTTTCTTTCGACACTCCCAGCCCTAATTTCGCATACGCAACTTATGCTAGGAAAAAGACTGGAGTATAAAGTTACCGAAAAACTATGAGAATTTTGGATCGCCTTGAACAAAACAAAACTACATGGTTCATGTTAATTATTTTATTTTTCTTTTTTCTTCTTCGCCTTCCTTCTCTTTTTGAACCCTACTGGTACGGCGATGAGGGCGTATACCAAACTTTAGGAAATGCTATAAAGAATGACAGATTATTGTATAGAGATATTTGGGATAATAAGCCACCTTTTATTTATTTATTGTATTCTGTCTTTAATTCTGATCAATTTGCAACAAAGCTAGCATCATTAATTGCTGGGCTTTTATCTATATTGGTTTTTTTCTTCCTTGCAAAAAAGCTTTTTAGTCCGCCAGCTGGCGGACTAAAAATTTGTTACTTTGTAACTGTTATTTTTGCTATTCTTTTTGGTCTTCCTTTAATTGAGGGCAATATTGCAAATGCAGAAAACTTTATGCTTCTTCCTGTCATTACATCAGCTCTTTTGATTCTTTACACAACACGTGATAGGTCAATACATAAAACATCGTCTCACAAGAAATCTTCTTATTCATACCTAATGCTTAATACTTACTCTTACTACTTAATACCTTTGTCCGCTGGTCTTCTTTTAAGTTTTGCTTTTCTCTTTAAAGTTGTAGCGATATTTGATTTTACTGCATTTGTTGTCTTTGTAGCTATTGTTCGTCTTGGCAAAAGATTATCTCTTAAAAATATCAAAAATATTAAAAATCAAATAATTTCAGTATCAGTTGGGTTTATTGCTCCAATTATCTTAACAACTTTATTTTTTTTAATAAACGGTGGTCTTAAAGATTTTTTGCAAGCAACATTTATACAAAATGTGGGTTATGTTGGCTATGGGAACAAATTTTTGATACCTCAGGGGCTTCTTTTGTTAAAAGCTGTTTTTCTTTCTGTCTTTATTTTATATATCTTTAAAATCAGAAAAATACTTTCTTTAACAACAATTTTTATACTTATCTGGTTTGCATTTTCTCTTTTTAATGCGTTTTTTGCTAAGCGTCCATTCCCCCATTATCTATTGGTTCTATTGCCTAGTTTTTCGCTAATTTTGGGATTAATATTTTGGGATAAAAAATATCAAAAAATTATAACTTTGTTTTTACTTATAGCAATGGTATTTGTATTTAGCAATTTCCATTTTTTTGACAAATCAATTGCTTATTATAAAAATTTTATAATGTTTATTGCCGACAAAAAATCAATCACTTCGTACGAAACTTTTTTTGACAAAAAAACACCAATAGATTATGAAATAGCACTTTTTCTTAAACCCAAGATTAGGAAGAATGACTCAATATTTATTTGGGGAAATAATCCCCAGGTCTATAAAATGGTGGGTGTTCTTCCTCCTGGGAAATATGTGGTTGCCTACCATATAACTGGTTACAAAGATGGCATTTTAAATACAAAAAATAGCATAAGCAAAGTAAAACCAAAGTTTATTGTAATTATGCCCGATCAACACACTGTCCCTTTCTCTTTGTCTGGATATTTTCCAAGGATTAAAATCGGAAACGCACTAATTTATGAAAGAATTCTTTAAAGATATAAGAGGCGATAAAACTGCTCGCTTTGGATTTTTAGGCGCTTGTATTTTGTCTCTTCTTACTTTTTTTTACGTTTTGTTAACATATAGAAATCTTTCTCCTTTTATACCTATTTTCAATCAACTTCCCTGGGGAGAACAAAGATTAGGTATAACCTTAACAATATTTATTCCTATCTTAATTGATTGGTTGATTATTATTCTTAACTTATTTATTTCCGTATTACTTTATCAAAAAATGCCACTCGTATCCAGAATGCTTGCTATAACTACTTTTGTTGTAACAACATTAACTTTTCTTTTTGTTGTAAAAACAGTAGTATTAGTGACCTAACATGATTGCCATCTTACCTTTTATAACAGCATTTTTTATAACAATTATCGCAACGCCTGTCTCTCTAATATTCATTAAAAAAATAGGTCTTTTTGATGATCCTAAAACCCACAAGCATCCAGCAATGATTCATACAAAGCCAATACCAAGGGGTGGTGGAATCCCTCTTTTTATAGGAATTGCAATAGCTGGAATATTATTTTTACCAATAACAAAAACTGTTATCGTACTTTTTATAGCATCTCTTATTGCCCTTATAACTGGAGTATTAGATGATAAATTTGATATATCTCCGTATTTACGTTTTATAATTAACATAATAACTGCCCTAATAATTGTTGGAAGCGGAATAAGCATACCTTTTATAACTAATCCAATGGGTGGAATTTTATACTTAAATTCTATTAAACTTTCTCTTGATTTTTTTGGCATCCATTCTGTTTTTGCCCTTTCCGACCTAATTGCTATTGTTTGGATCGTTTGGGTTATTAACATGCTTAATTGGAGCAAAGGGGTAGATGGACAAATGCCAGGAATTGTAGCAATATCTGGAGTTGTGATCGGAATTTTGAGTCTTCGTTTTGGAGTATTTGATGAGTTTAATCTTATTAACACAAATCTTTCTTTTATAATTGCAGGTTCTGCTTTGGGATTTTTAATCTTTAACTTTTATCCAGCAAAAATTTTCCCAGGTTACGGAGCAACAGCAGTCTATTTATTGCTAAGCACTGTTTCTATTATGTCTTCGGCAAAACTTGCAACTGCAATTTTAGTAATGGGAGTGCCAATGATCGATGGGGTTTTTACAATTTTTCGTCGTTTACTAACAGGCCGTTCTCCTTTTTGGCATGACAAAAAACATCTACATCATCTTCTTTTAGGGCTTGGAATAAAACAAAGAAGTATTGCTTTGTTTTATTGGATATTTTCGGGAATACTAGGAACAATTGCACTAACGCTATCGAGTCGGGCCAAACTTTTTGCTATTGTCATGCTTCTTATAATCGTTGGAGGGGCAATACTTTTTTTACATTTTATTATTAGGAATAAAAATGATAAATAGATTAATTAGTCTGTTAAAACTTGTTAGGGTAAGGCAATGGATTAAGAACTTTGCCATTTTTGCTGCTATAACTTTTTCTGGAGAACTTTTTACTCTTACGATTTTTCAAAAAGTGCTCTTTGCATTTATTGTTTTTTGTATGCTGTCATCTGCTACCTATATAATCAATGACGCTTTTGATAT
This sequence comes from Patescibacteria group bacterium, assembly GCA_038062115.1. Classification (GTDB taxonomy): domain Bacteria; phylum Patescibacteriota; class Microgenomatia; order Levybacterales; family UBA12049; genus JBBTXS01. The sequence continues at coordinate 88,462 of JBBTXS010000009.1, read as the reverse complement.
AAAAAAAGACAGGCTCCATCCTTTTAAAAGATTTCGGCCTTTGGCCAACAGAGATATACCTATATTCCTTGCTTTTATAATAGCCTTAGTGTTAATAGTAGTCTCTTTGTTTTTGGGCTTATTTGTGAACCTTGGATTTTTTATACTGGCAATTGTGTATTTATTGGTTCAGCTACTCTATTCTATATTCCTAAAAAGTATTGCTATTGTAGATATCTTAGCCATAGCAAGTGGATATATTTTAAGAGTTTATGCAGGAGAAGCAGCTTCGGGATTTCATATTTCGGTTTGGTTGCTACTAACAGTAATCTCTGTTTCTCTATTTTTGGCAATTGGCAAAAGAAGATCCGAACTGACCCTTCTTTCTACAAATAAAGATGTAAATATTGGAGCGGTAAGAAAATCTTTGTCCCATTACTCAGAAAGACTTCTTGATGTTTATGCCTCCATTTTTGCAACCTCAACCTTTATATCGTACTCTCTTTTTACCTTTTTAGAGAATCCGAAAGGATTTAAACTAGGCATTAGTATCCTGTTCCCAGATTTTCTGCCAGAATTTTTCCAAAGAAAATGGCTCATGATTACTATTGGGCCAGTCGTTTATGGTCTGATGAGATATCTACAAGACATTTACGAAAAGCGCGAAGGCGAAAGCCCAGAAAGAGTATTGTTGTCTGACAAACCCTTATTGGCAACTGTGCTTATCTGGATAATCTTACTTGTCATAATTATCTACTTCATAAGCCCATAATAGGTCCTCGTACACCCTCGGGGTAGATTAGGAGGTCACCTACGGATAAACTTACTCTTTTTTTGCGTATTGAGCGCTTACCCAACCTATTTTGTCATTTTTAGTTTTTATTTTAAACCAACCATCTTTTTCATCAATAAATGTATACACCTCGCCAGGAAAAACTCTAGCTATTTCCAAAGAACTGATTGACCCCTCCTCTCTCACTCTTAAAAATCCAGTTGGGGTATTAAGAATTACTATTTTGGGAGAAGATGCAGTGGCAGATTTTGTTGCTTTTTCAGTAGTATTTTGAGTCTTGATCTGAAGCTCTCCCGAAATACTTGCAAAATTGGGATTTACTCCAAGAAAAACTAAAGATGTTAACTTGTATCCCAAAGCAGTTCTAATTTTAATAAGTTTATCAGAGTATCCATCTTTTGTAATGTGTAAATCGTGATCTGATTCTGTTAGATTTTTAAGCAAAAGTGGGGTAATTCCAACTTGGTTGCTATCTAAAAATACATTGCCATAAGTCGGCAGAGAAATAACCAAAAGCTGTGCGTCTTTTTTGTCGGAAATAGGAGTTAGCGTTATAACGCTTCCACTGGATGATGCGCCGATTAAAAATGTTCTATCAACAACAGTAAGAGTGGATTTGTTTATAGATATTTTTGCATCATATGGTGTATAGTCTCCTTCAAGCGGATCAAGCTTAATTGAATATTCTCCAATTGATAGCATGTCTTGTGTTTTGCACCCTTCTGTTCCTATACAAAGTGGTGTTTTTCCAATTAGTTTTCCATTAAGATAGACATTGCTTTGTGGAACAGAGGTTACCTGTAAAGCCCCTTTGCCTGAATTTTTATTTAAAAAATAAGTAACTGTCACAAAAACAATTATTGCTATAAAAAGTGGGGCAATCAACACAAAGACTTTTTTCATATTAAGCAAGATAGATTGTCTACAAATATAACATACAGACACTAGCTTTTACAATAAACATACGCGTAACCGTTCAGGAGTTTCCAATGTCATTCCCGCGAAAGCGGGAATCCAGAAAATTATTTGTATAGATTCCCATTTTCATGGGAATGACAAGGAATATGTTGACAAATCCTGAACGGTTACACATACGCTTATTGACAAAAGATTTGAGAAATAAGATGTTGTTTACATGGATAATCAAAGTCAGAAAACAATGTATCAATCAGAACCGCAAGTTTCTTCTAACCCTTCGCCTGAATCATCTAGTTCTATCCAATCTCATTCCAAAAAACGTAAGATTATTTTGTTTATAATTTTATTTTTAGTTGGAATAACATTGTTATTTTTTACACCGTTTCCTTATTACCAAAGTCAAAACGCATTGTGCAAGGCTGGTGCAGTAAATTGTCCTATCAAAGGCTGGCATTTAGGTGTATCATTATGGCAACAACTACATCCTAATTAGATATCTGGTCGTCCTATCGAACAATCGCAAACAACTATTGTCAATCCTACACTAGCCCCACAAATCAAAAAAGAAGAAAATGAAAACGCCGACACTTCAAACTGGCAAACCTACCGCAACGATGAGTTTGGGTTTGAATTGGAGTATCCAGCAAGTCAGTGGGAATTGGGCGAATGGCCAAATGGAACCATTGGATTCTTTACTACGAAAGATGCTAATCTGAAAGACTTTGAGACGATGGTAATTCTTGTAATTGCTATGGAGGGGGAAGATACCGTTGAAGATATATTGAAAGAGTATACCTCTGTAGAAGAATCAGGAATGTCTATAAAACAATTTGAACAAGCATTTCCTAGCAAGTCCTTCGAGTTCCTGAAAAGGAATTTTGGGAATAATTCATTTTACTATATCAACAATTATCTTTTTGAAGGGCAGTACGGCGTACGCTATTATACGGTGGATGATAAAAATAGTCGTATCATTGAGTTTATGCTTAGGGGTTTTACGCGCTCTGGCAAAAATTGGACAGATTCTGACTATAACGCGGACGACGAACCAGACCACCGCATTCTTAAGCAAATCCTCTCCACGTTTCGGTTTGTGGAACTAACATCTCAAGCCCAATGGAATTGGGGATTTCTGGGATGTGGGAGCAATACACCTTGTTCGTACAACGTTTGCTCTGTTAGTGATCCTGCAAACTGCTATAGTTGTGCAGGGAAGTACGATTCTATAAATAGGGGCGAGAAGACTCCCAACTGGACAACCGATCCGCGTACGACTACGGACTTTATTTGCAAGAAAGATGCATCAACGCAATAAAAGCAATATGGAACAACAAAACCAACAACCTATTCAAGAGAAAATACAAAGCAAACCCCCAATCAAAACAAACTGGAAATTTATTGCGATTGTTGCGATCGTCGCCACAACCCTTGTCGTCGGCGGGATTTTGCTGTTGAGAACGCAGCAACTTCCTCCGCCATCACCACAGCCGCAAACTCTCGACACCCCCATCCCTGCCCTGAGCCCCTCGACTCCGCTCGGGATAAACTCCGTCGAAGGCTGGCAAACCTACCGAAACGGCAAGTTTGGGTTTGAGGTGAAGTATCCCGAAGGTTGGAAAGCGCAGACACAAACAAACCTTGTGCGGTTTGAGAAGCAAGGTGGCTCTTATGTTGCTGTGGAGATTTCACTTCGGTACGAGAAAGATTTTCTTGGGGTATATTTTGCGCTGAAAGATCAGGGCCCAGGCAGTACTTTTACTGATAGATTCGGTGTTCAGTACACGAAAGTTGAAAATGTCGAAATTGCAGGCATTCCAGCTATTCGATACACTGCAAATCTTTTGAGCGGCATACCAAATGTTCCACCGTTTATCTTCAACGAACGCGTGATGTTTATGAAGAAAAGGCCTGTATTGACCTTTGTTCTCAAGACAGACAACATTGCTAAGCAGGAAGATGTAGATACCTTCAACCAAATCCTCTCCACGTTTCGGTTTACCCCGTAGTGAAGCGAAGCTTCTACTTCGGGGTTTGTGGAGTAAATGATGTCTTGGCTAAGGAATGTCAAGAGTGAGCAGAGAATATGGTAAATGAGAATATCAAAAACTTAATCTTTGTAGATTGCGAGGCAGATGGCAAATCTCCGAGCACGGGAAGGATGACAGAATTCGGTGCTGTGGCGTATCCCTCAAGGGTGACATTTCATGGAATACTGGTCGATAAGAACCCTGCGAAGGAAAAGGAGGTTTTTGAGAAATTCGACAAGTGGATTGCGGATATCACAAAGGGAGAAAGGCCGATTTTCGTGAGCGATAACCCTGCCTTTGATTGGCAATGGATCAATGATGGTTTCTGGAGAACAATCGGCAAAAACCCATTCGGCCACTCGGCAAGGAGGATAGGCGATTTTTACGCTGGCCTTACGGGAGATTTTAACAATTCAAACTCGTGGAAGAAATTGCGTATTACACCGCACGATCACAATCCGGTGAACGACGCGATGGGAAATCTCGAGGCATTTGAGAGATTATTAAATGGCGAAAGATAAAAACTAAGTAAAGTTCGTGTTCCTTGCGTTTTGCCGCCTACGCTGGATGGTATTCAGCTTTTGGGGAGAAGGAAAAAGCTGAACAATGGATACATCAGGCCTATACTGAATGGACAAAAGAATTAGGAGCTGGCAGAAGGTTTGACTTCTTTGGTAGATACAATCATGATATGTATAAGTATATTTCAGCTGAAACCATGAGGAAAATGGTGGACAAATTTTTTAAAGAAATAAAGGCAGAGATTAAAAAAGGTAAAGCTAAAAGAGCGCAGTCTGCCACCTGACTCTGAACATGGAAGGTGTGCACATATATGGAACAGCAAAACCAACAACCCATACAAGAAAAGACGGAAAGCAAGGCGATAATCAAAACAAACACTTCGGCAGGCTCAGTGCGGAGTTGGAAGTTTTTTGCGATTGTTGTATTCATTGCCGTCGTTCTTTCCGCCGCAGGAATCTTGACGTATGAGTATCTTTGTAGCTTTGATTTCTGTGACACACGAGTCCAGTTACGAGAAAAACTAAAAAGCAAAGGACTTGTGATTCAACAGGAAGATCAATCATGTGCTGTTGATGCTGATTGTTTAAGGGTTGGGACAGCATGTAGTGATTGTTCGTGTGGCACATCTGTCAATAAAGCATATCAGAAGATATACGAAGAGGATTACGCTTATGTATGTAAGAATTACCAAGGACCAGTTTGCGATTTTTTATGCGAGACACCATATCCTCGCTGCATAAGCAATCACTGCGTCTTAAGTGCAGAGCCTTCGTTGACAGATACTTCAAATTGGCGTATCTACCGCAACGAGGAGTTTGGCTTTGAGGTGAGGTATCCAAATCAGTTTATGTTTTTTCCTCGAACCGATCTGACATTTGATATCATGAATTACGATAAGTTTGATCCGAAGTTTGAGAGGGGAAATATGAACGGATTAAGGATATTCGTCGCAGTATATTCAGATGGTTATAAAAACAAACAAGAAGTATTAGCAACTATAGAAACAGAGGATGAGCTGGGCAAAAGAACATTTGCAGAAGAATATTTAAAAGAATCTTATGGAAAAGTTCAATACGTATACTTTAGAAATTCTAGGTGGACTTCGGGAAGCGGTGCTCTGCTCAGTGGTGTGTTTATGCCAAGCCATGCAATATATGATCCGCAAACAGGAGGCCTTGCAATCTTTCAAATTCAAGATCCTTCAGGAGATTTCGAGGATGTAACACAGCAAATCCTCTCCACATTTCGGTTTGTGGACTGATGTGGTAAGATATGTGTATGACAAAGACTTTTCCTTCCAAAATCAAAGAGTTGACAGAAAAAATAGTAAAAGACTACAAGCCAGAGAAAATTATTCTTTTCGGCTCGTATGCATGGGGAAAACCTCATACTGACAGCGATGTGGATTTATTTATTGTCAAAGAAAGCAGGAAGAGACAAATTGACAGGATGCGAGAGCTACGCATGAAACTTATAGGAAATAACTTTCTACCGATGGATCTCTTAATTTATACCCCAAAAGAGCTAGACAGAAGACTTGCAATAGGCGACTTTTTTGTTCGTGAAATTATGGAAAAAGGGCAAGTTCTTTATGAGCAATAGGAATACGCAAATAGACCTTCAAACAGAGGAATGGATCAAAAGGGCAGATGACGACGAGCTTTCTCTTGAGGCAATCTTTAAGGAAGGAGGAGCGCCTAATACTGCCTGTTTTCTTTGTCAGCAAATGGGAGAAAAGTATCTCAAGGCATTTCTTGTTAACAAGAAGAAATGGTATCCGAAAGTTCACGCTCTTGATGCTTTGTGGGAACTCTGCAATAAAATTGACTCTTCTTTTGAAGATCTTAAAAAGGACGCCGTATTCCTTAATGACTTTTATGTGACTACCCGTTATCCTGGCGACTATCCAACATTTTCCATGCAAGACGCCAAAGAAGCATACCAAGCAGCGCTTCGTGTGAAAGATTTTGTGCTGGAGAAAATAGAATGAAACTTGTTGATAACTCTCTTAAAACAAATTGGAAATATATCACAGTTGTTACCATTCTTGTTCTTTTAGCTGGTGCGATTTTATTGTATGTTAGCTGGCTGATAGAAAAAGACGTACTAATACCAAAGCCACAGATAGCATCACCACAGCCCCAGCCAATCGTGACGAACGAAATTAGAGAGAAGCTGCAAGAACAGAATTTGCAGGGCTGGCAAACCTACCGAAACGATGAGTTTGGGTTTGAGGTAAAGTATCCACGAACAACAGATCTTTGGGGGAAACTTCGCAAACTTGACGTAATGGAGGGCCCGAATTTTCTTTGTGAAGGTGATATGTACTACTATACATATGCACTATACATGTTGATATCAGGAGGGGATGAGTGCCAAGGTCTGCTTGTCAAGATTGGTATTATCAAAAATAAAACACTCAATAAGCGTATTGCTGATCTTTGGGATGACTATACGGAAGATTTTGAGAAACATCAACTATTCGTCGATGATAGAAGGGCTACCCAACTCACGGATAGGTATGGATACCTTTACACGCTATTCGCAAATAATGGTCTTCTTTATGAAATTCGTACGAGCGTAGATGAAAAAGATCTTCACAACCAAATCCTCTCCACGTTTCGGTTTGTCCCATAAAAGACGTAAATAAGCAATAGATTTTGATATAGAAATCTTATATAATCTTATATAGTTAAAATATAAGATTCTTAAACGACTATGGAGCATCGATTTGATAAGCGATTGCAAAATATTCCTCAAAAGATTTGGACCCTCATCGCTCAAATTGACCAACTCAAAGGCCAATGGATAGGCGGTGCAAAATTAAATCCGCAGGTTCTTGGTAGGCTTAAAAGGTCTGTTTTGGTTACTTCAACTGGTGCCTCTACTCGTATTGAGGGGGCTAGGCTTTCTGATGAAGATATTGAAAAACTCATGAGAGGAATTCAAATTCAAAGATTTCCTGATCGCGATAAACAGGAAGTAAGAAGTTATTATGAGCTTTTGCAAAACGCTTTTGATTCATGGCAACAGATTAAATTTTCAGAAAATACGATAAAGCATTTGCACAAAGAGCTCTTAAAGTATGTCTTAAAAGATGTAAGACACAGAGGCGAGTATAAAAAACAAGAGAACAAAGTGTTTATGGTAAACGATGCAGGTCAATCTGTAGGAGTATTGTTTGATACCACGCCAGCATATCTTACTCCAAAAGAGATGCAAGAACTTGTTGAATGGACCCAAGCTGCTCTTCAAAAACGCAAATATCATCCACTTCTTATAATAGGCAATTTTCTTGTGGAATTTCTCAAGATCCACCCTTTTCAAGATGGAAATGGGCGTCTTTCGCGCATTCTTACCAATCTTTTACTCCTCAAGGAGGAGTATTTCTACACACCTTATGTTTCTCACGAAAAGCTTATCGAAGATAATAAGCCCGCATACTATATGGCTTTGCGAAAAAGTCAAAATACATTCGGCACTGATAGAGAAGGTATTATTCCTTGGCTGAGCTTTTTCTTAAATGTAATACTTAAACAGTCACAAATAGCAGTTGATTTTCTTTCCGAAGAAAGTGTTGAAAAGCTTCTCTCCCAAAAACAGCTTGCAGTATGGGAATATTTGCAAAAAGCAGAAGAATCTGCTCCAGCCGAAATTGCCAAAAACGCACATGTTGCTCGTCCAACGGTAAACCAAGTACTCAATAAGCTTTTAAGACTTAAGAAAATCCAACGACTGGGTCTTGGAAGAAGTACACGATATCGTGTATTGAAATAGTTTTGGCTATACTAAAACCATATAGAACAGCAAAAGCAACAAACCCATACAAGAAAAAGCAAAAATCAGAATTCCAATCAAGACAAATTGGAAATTTCTTGGCATGATCGTTGTTCTCGCCATTGGAAGTGGAGGAGAAATTTTGTGGTATGCAAATCTTTCAACTCCAGTTTCTCAACCGGTTGAAACATTGAGCACTCAAAAACCTACACTGCAACAATCTAATAATACTGCAAGCTGGCAAATTTACCGTAACGATGAGTTTGGGTTTGAGGTGAGGTATCCTTAACCAAATTTCCTCATTATAAACTCTAACTTCTTTTAGTATTCTCCCATTCCTCCTGGCATACCACCCATTCCTCCGGGCATCGATCCGCCAGCTGGCGGATTTTTCTCTGGGAGATCTGTCACAAGTGCCTCGGTGGTCAAAACCATCATGCCTACACTTGCTGCGTTTTGCACTGCCGAACGTGTAACTTTAGCAGGGTCAACTATTCCAGCCTTAAGCATAGACCCAAAATCCATAGTCATAACATTAAAACCATAATCAGCTATCTCTGATTCTTCTACTTTATTTACAACCCAACCCTCATCTGCGCCTGAATTTTTTGTAATCCGTCTAATAGGTTCTGCCAATGCATCGTAAAGAATAGAAACGCCAACTTTTTCGTCTATAACAGTAAGACTCTCTTTAAGTTTTAACAACACCTTACGTGCGCGAAGAAGTGCCACCCCTCCACCCGGAACAATTCCTTCTTCTAAGGCTGCTTTTGTTGCTGCTACGGCATCGTTGACTCTTTCTTTTTTGTCTTTCATTTCAAGTTCTGTTGCTGCGCCAACATTAATAACTGCAACGCCGCCAGATAATTTTGCCAATCTTTCTTGAAGTTTTTCTTTATCAAAATCCGAAGTTGTTTCTTCAATTGCTCGCCTTATTTGGGAAATTCTTGCTTTTATTTTTACAATATTTCCTTTTCCACCAATAATTCTGCTGTTTTCTTTATCTGACCATACTTTGTCACTTCTACCACAATCCTCAATTGTTACACTTTCAAGTTTACGACCAGTATCTTCAGATATAACTGTTCCTCCTGTTAAAATTGCAATGTCTTCAAGCATTTCTTTTCGTCTATCACCAAATCCCGGAGCCTTTATTGCCAAAGCGTTAAATGTGCCTCTCAGTTTATTAACAACTAAAGTTGCCAAAGCTTCTCCTTCTATCTCATCGGCAATAATAACCAAATTTTTGGTAACCTTAACCAAATTCTCTAAGAACGGAAGAAGTTCGTTAAGAGCAGAGACCTTTTTATCGGTTATCAAAATGTGTGGATCTGCAACTTCTGCCTCCATTTTATCTGGATTAGTAACAAAGTAGGCAGATGCATATCCTTTATCGAATTCCATTCCTTCTTTATAATCTATAGAAAGTTCTAGTCCTTTTCCTTCTTCGACCGTTATAACACCGTCTTTCCCAACTTTGCTAAGCGCCTCAGCAATAAGCGATCCAATTCTTGGATCTTGTGCCGAAATAGTACCAACTTTTACAACATCGGCATCTTTTACTGTTTTTGCCATTTTGCCAATCTCTTTAACAATCTCATGTACCGCTTTTTCGATTCCAGATTTTAGAATCATTGGATTTGCTCCAGCAGTTACGTTTTTGAAGCCTATGTTAATTATTGATTGAGCAAGAAGAGTTGCTGTAGTAGTGCCATCTCCAGTAACATCATTGGTTTTACTAGCAGCTTCTTTTACAAGCTGTGCGCCCATGTTTTCGAATGGATCTTCAAGTTCTATTTCTTTGGCCACTGTAACACCGTCATGGACAATATTTGGTGCGCCCCATTTTTTATCTAACGCTACATTTCTACCTTTAGGCCCTAAGGTTGTAACCACAGCACGGCCTAAAATATTTGCGCCTCTTACTAACGCCTGACGTGCCTCTTCTGAAAATTTTAATTGTTTGGCCATATTCGCTCCCTTCGGCCGCTCATGTTATGAGTTCACAGTTAGTCGGTTTTTAGTATTACTATGAACCATGAACGAACTAATCAATAACTACTCAACTATCGCAAGTATATCTTCTTGACTAACCAATGTCCACTCTTCGCGATTTACTTTAATCTCATTGCCTCCCCATTTTTTGTACATAACTTTTTGTCCAGCCTTAACAACCATCGCAATAATTTTTCCTGTTGAATTTCTCTTGCCTGGGCCAACAGCCATTACAATACCCATTTGGGGTTTTTCTTTTGCAGTGTCTGGTAAAACAATTCCGCTTGCTGTTTTTGCTTCCTCTTCTTGAGGCTTAATAAGAACATTATCGAAAAGGGGTTTAATCTTAATCTTTTTAGTCATATAATTTTTATAAAACAAACTATCTCACTTATTAATGTGAATTAGTTATAACTATATACACTAAAAGAAAAAATCTGTCAATACCCTATAGTAGATAAAGGGTTGACATAACCTTTTTTCTTATATACGATAAGTTTAAAGAATAAAATATATGTCCACAATTTCTGCTAAAAAAATACTTCTTTTAGGTTTTATAGCTGTGATGCTTGTAGCAATACCTTTATCTGTTTATGTTGCACAAAAACAACAGCAAACAAAAACGCAAGCAGCGGTATCAACGTCTCTTTCTTTTAATCCTCCTAAGCTTGATGCAACAAAAGTTGGAGAAATAATAGACTTTGACATCATGCTAGACCCAGGCCAAGGAACTCCTCCCAACAAAGTATCTTTTGCAAAGCTCATTATCAATTACGATCCATTAAAGCTTGAAATATCTGAGGGAGGGTTTGCTTTTACAACTGCCCTCCAAACAGTACTTGAAGAACCAACATACATCTCTGGGTCTGCATCTGTTACTCTTTCTATTGGCTCAGACCCAACAAAAGCCATACAGACAAAAACCAAAATCGCAACTATTAGTTTTAAAACTTTGGCTCCAACCGATGGAACCAAAATAGTATTTGCAGCAGGAACACAAGTTTTATCTGTTGCATCAGGAGACGAGGCAGGCGAAAATGTTTTATCCACAACAAATCCCGCAGTAGTAACAGTGAAAGAAATATCTCCAACACCTGCCCCAACAGCAACCCCAGTAAGTAGCAATATTACTTGTACTGGTCTTGTCCTTGACCGCTTAGCAACTGGAAGCGTCCCTTATTCAATTACATTTACAGCGTCAGGAAATGCAAAGGTTGGAACTGTAACTAAGGCAACATTTAACTTTGGAGATGGTCCAGTTGAAGACGTTACACAAGGAGGAGGCATTGACACAAATTCTGTAAGTGTTCAGAAAGCCCACACATATAAAAATCCAGGATCATATACTACGTCTGTAATCTTTACTGGAAGCGATGGATCATTAAGTAGTTTGATAAGTAACTGTGCTCAAACTATAACAGTTAGTGCTTCAGGTGTTGTAGCAAGCGCAACCCCTATTCCACCAGTAACTGAATCACCACAAGTTACGCCACCAGTTATTCCAACTGAGATAATTCCAACGGAGATAGCCATACAACCATCACCACCTCCAATCTTAACCCCGATTCCTCCAACTGGACCATCAGCTAAAATAATTGGCATTGGTATAGCTTCAGCAATACTATCTATAATTGGAGGAATTATATTCTTTTCCCTCTAACTACTTTCTATCATGGAGAGTAATGCTTCTTGAGGAATATTGATCTTTGCTTGGTTTATTTGACGAGATTTTCCTTTTTTCTGTCTTTCTAAAAGCTTATCCTTACGAGTTCTATCCCCACCACTTAACTTTGCAAGAACGTCCTTTCTAAAAGGCGGAATCTCTTCGCGGCTAACAATAGCTCCATCAACTGCTCCTTGAATAATTTGTCTAAATTGAAGCCTCGGCAATGAATTTTTTAGCATTAATGCTTTAATCTTAGCAATCTTAATTGCTTCATCTTTGTAGACTAATTCCGATAAAATGTCTATTGTCACATCATTAACCCTTATTTCAAGTTTGGCCAAACTAGCCTGTCTATAATCTATAAGCGTGTAGTCTATGCTTGCAAAGCCATTCGAAATTGATTTTAAATCTGACGACAAACCGCGAATAAACATACTGTAAGGAAGCGTATAAGTCAGAACTGCGTAGCTTTCATGATAAGATAAATCCAAAAGATTTCCCTTTTTTGACTGGCATATAGTCATTATACCTCCCACATATTCTTTTGGCGTATAAACTATTAGTTTCATATACGGCTCCCATATATGGCCTTCTTGTTTTTTTTCGTATAGAACCTGGGGCATTGTAAGAAGTACATCCAAACCAAACTCTTGTTTTAACCTCTCCTTTACGATTTCTGCATGAAGTAACCCCAAAAATCCAACCCTAAAACCGCTTCCTAAATAAGAAGAGTATTCCTCTGTATGGGTTAAGGCAGTATCATTAAGAGTAAGTTTAGCCAAAGATTCTTTTAAAAAAGCAAAATCGCGACTCTCTTTGGGATATGCTCCAAAAAACACCATCGGCTTTGGAGTCTGATAACCTGTCAGGGGTTCTATTTTTGATTTTTGTCCCCGATTGAATCGGGGATTGATATTTGATGTTGTAATCGTGTCTCCCACTCTGCACTGCCGAATATCTTTTATTCCCGTAATAACATAACCTATTTCACCAGTTGATAAGCTTTGGGAGGATACAAGAAACGGCGAAAAGTAACCTAGATCTGTAACCTCCGAAGTTACGCTATTTTGATAAAATTTAATAGTGTCATGCTTTTTAAGTTCTCCATCCACAACCCTTACGTAAGCAACAACTCCTCGGAATTCGTCGTAAACAGCATCAAATATTAAACATCGTAGACTTTTTTCTTTTTTACCATTAGGCGCGGGAATTATTTTGATAATTTCCTCAAGAAGTAGGGTAACATTCTCTCCAGTCTTGGCAGAGATCCAAAGGATCTCCTCTTTTTTGAATCCAAAAACATTGACAAGCTGACTAGAAACAGTTTCTATCTGAGCATTAGGCAAATCAATTTTATTAATAACTGGAATAAGAGTTAGTTTTTCTTTTACTGCTTCTCTATGATGAGCAACAGTTTGAGCCTGAATTCCTTGGGTAGCATCTACCAAAAGAATAGCCCCCTCACACGCAGCAAGAGTCCTTGAGACTTCGTATGAAAAATCAACATGACCAGGAGTATCGATCAGGTTAAGGGTATAAGGTATAGCGTTTAGGGTATAGTTCATACGAACGGGGGCTAACTTTATTGTAATTCCTCGTCTTCGGCTGATGGGATTTTGATCCAAAAACTGTTCTGCCATTTTTTCTTTTGGCACTGTTTTTGTTAACTCCAACAATCTATCGGCAAGTGTTGACTTGCCATGATCAACATGCGCAATAATCGCAAAGTTACGAATATTTTCTTGGGTTGCCATATTTGGTAAATTATGCCTTAAGCACTAGAAGAAACTGCTCACAATTTACAATCTTAATACCCTGGTACTCTTTAAGAACAAGCAGATCGTTGTCCTCGCTTACAAGGTAATCAGCAGAAGAAACTATCGCTGCATCAATAAATTTATTATCCTTTGGGTCGCGAGAAGCTTTTGGAAATTCTCCAACCTCTACAATCTCTGCTTGGGAAATAATCTTAATTGCTTCTCTCATGTCCATCTTTTCAATGCTGCTAAATTTCTTGGTAAGCTCAGGACGCTTCAAGACCTCAAGTATTTCGATAATGACCTGTTTTGAGACGAAAAGCCGAAAGTACTTATGATATTTAAAAACAATTTGACCGTATCTTGAATAAGGATTGATAAGACTTCTTACAAATACTACAGTATCAAATACAACTTTAAGCATGCTTTTTTCGTACCACGCTCACTGCCTTTTTAATTGTTTCATTTATCTTCTTACTAGAATACTTCTTTGCCTCCTTTCTGACTGGCGCAAAGAAGTCGTAGAGGTCTCTTAGCCAGGGGCTACCTGCTATAGTTTCTGCTATCCCAAAAGGGATTATCCTCAATTCTCCTTTTTCAAGAATAATCTTGAGAGGCATTTCCTCTTTTATGCCAAGTCTTCTTCTAAACTCTGCCGGGATTGTAATTTGTCCACTTCTAAGGGTATGAATAATCTTTGTCATAGGCTTAAACAACCTTTCTAATAAGATCGCGTAATACTAAATAATACAAATTTACAATATATGTATTTTACTACATTACAACTTTGTGTGTCAATGCGAAAATGTAGGCGAGCAAGCGTTGACTTGTCATGATCCACATGCGCAATAATTGCAAAATTTGTAATTTTATCTTGCGTCATAATAGAGAGATTGTATCTTTTATCATTTGCTGTCATTGCGTTTGTTTTCTATATCTTAAACCTTAATTCGTTTATTGCAACTAGTTTAGCATTCATTATTGCTGGAAGTATTTTAATATCTCTAAGAAAAGATTTATTATCACGAGTTTCGCACATTTGTCATTCCGTGCTTGACACGGAATCCATATAAATAAATTATTGGTATAGATTCCCGCTTTCGCGGGAATGACATGTAGGTATTCTACTAGAACTGCGAAACTCGTATTAGATATCAATGTTCCTAGCACAATAATTCAATGACTTGAACCATTGAACTACGAAAATATACTTTTTTGCCTTCGGGGTCATAAATCTTATTAGGGATTAAATTTGGTTCCTTCGATTGCTTCTTCGCTTTTAGAAAGAATTTCTTTCCAGTTACCAATTCTTTTGAAGATTAACAAAAATGTTGTTGCTTCTTTTACGTTAAAAAGCCATGTCAAAAGTAAATAAAGACTAAGTCCAATAGCGCTTGAAATTCCAGTGAGAAGCAAAAGATTTATTGTACGGGTTGTATCAAAAACTAACTGATCTAAAAGTTTTATAGGAATATACAAAGCAAAACCAGTAAAAATAGTTGCAATAAAAATCTTAGAAATTGGCAATATCAAATTTGCTCTGTTAAATCCACCAGTTTTTTTATCAAGACATATAAATAAAACTGAAAGATTAACAATGTTGGCAATAGAGTAAGCAATGGCAATGCTATCAACTCCCATGTGTGAAATGCGAATAAATAAAAACCCTAAAACAATCATAAAAATTGTAGAAAATGTTCCTGCATATAATGGTGTTTTAGTATCATGCAGCGCATAAAAACCACGGGAAACTAAATTAATGAGAGCCTGCGCAAAAATAGAAATGCTAAAAAATGCAAGAGTTTTCCCTGTTAGTACTGTTGCTTGCCAGTCAAACTGGGCTGCACCAAAGACCAAACGCACAATTGGAATTCTTAAGACCAAAAATAGTATTGATACAGGCAAGATTAAATAGAGTATCTGGTTAAGACTGGTTATAAATGTTGCTTTAAATTCATCTATATTATTTTTCTCTCTTGCAAGTATTGGGAAAGCGGCTTGTGCAATTGCTTGTCCAAAAAGAACTATGGGAGCAAAAGCTAGAGTTTGGGCATAATCAAAAATTACGTAATTTCTTCCTGCGTTTGGTAGAAAAGAAACAAGAGTAAAAGTTAAAATAGTTCCAGTCTGAAAAATAGCAATAGATAGAGTTCTTGGCCACATTAATTTTATAACTTCTAAAACTCCAGTAGTTTTTAAAGAGAATGTTGGAAGAAAAGAAAAACCAATATTTTTAATTTTAGGCAATTGAACAAGTACAAAAATAGCTGATCCCAATATAACTCCATAAGCGGCGGAAAAAATTCCAATGAATGGATGAAGGATTAGAATACCAATAATTATCCCAAGGTTATAGAAGGCAGACGCGATTCCAGGAATAAAAAAATGATTATACGATTGGAGAGTTACCGATAAAAAACTTCCAACTATAAACAAAAGCTCTCCAAAAATTATTATTTTCATTAAGCTTGCCATGAGAGTAATATGATCGATAGATAGTCCTGGTGCCATAAGGCGTAAAAAATCATTAGCAAAAATAAAAAGAATTAAAGATAAAACCGAAAAACTGAGTAAGCCTAAAATAAAAAGAGTTGAACCAAGTTTATAAGCATCATTTTTGTTTTCCTTTACTAAATATTGGGAAAATACTGGGATGAAAGCAGACGATAACGCTCCAGCAATAGTTATTTGAAACAAAAAATCAGGTAGCCTGGACGAGGCAAGATAAATGCCTAAGGTATCTGATGCGCCAAAGATACCAACCAAAAGCCTTTGTCTTACCAAACCTAATATTTGCGATAAAACAATAGTTATCATTATGATAAATGCTGCAGAGAGAATATTTGTCTGTCTCTTAAGTATTAGGCTGAGGCTTTTATTCAAAAAATCTCTTGGCATATTGTTGCAGTTTACTACAAACAGTTTACATGCTTGTGGTTTATAGTATACCATGATAAAATGATCTTATGCCAGTAATAAAATCCGCAAAGAAAAAATTGAGGCAGGACAAAAAACGAACATTACAAAATAAAAGCATTGAAAACCTTTTTAAAAAAATGGTTAAAGAAGCTCAAAAAAATCCATCGGAAGAAAATATTAAAAAAGCAGTAAGCGTTGTAGATAAAATGGCTCAAAAAAATACCATTCACAAAAACAAAGCTTCGAGAATAAAATCAACTCTTTCCAAACTATCTGCTAAGAAACCTAAGCTACCAAAAACTAAAGTTTCTGCCAACCCTTAGCCAAACAAAATACCCCTAGACATTCTCTAAAGACAGTATTAGACTAAATCTAGTAGGAGTTACGCACTATATGTCATGCTGAATTCATTTCAGCATCTCCTAAGATCCTGAATCAAGTTCAGGATGACAGAAAACGCGTAAATTCTGTTGATATGGAGAAAAAGACTTTTTCTATAAATCTTCTCAAAAATAAACAAGGAGCTTTTGTAGACAAGTTTATAGCTTGGGCACTCACAGTTGGTCGCTTATTGGCCATAATAACTGAATTAATTGCCTTATTGGCCTTTTTATACAGGTTCTCTTTAGATAGGCAACTTATTGACTTTCATTCAAAAATAAAACAGCAAGAATTGATAGTAAAGTCTTATAAGAACAGCGAAGATAAGTATCGTAATTTACAAGACCGTTTAGCTTTAGCTTCAACTTTCTCCAATAGTGGGGTTGAGAAAATAAAAATTTTCCAAGAGATACAAAATTTTGCACCAGAAGGATTGACGCTTAGCGATTTAGTTATGAATGAAAGTCGAATAAGCATTAACGCAATTGCACAAAATACATCTTCTCTAAATTTATTCATAAACTCTTTAAAGACTTATCCCAAGATAAGAAGGTTAAATCTAGATAACATACAAATTAAGCCATCACGTGGTTTAACAGTTAGTTTTACAGCTGATTTTCAATAAATCCAGCACCGAGTCGGTGCTGGATAAATATATGTTCATTACAAACAAAAACATTAAGGATATTACAAAAGCTAGATATTTTGGAGCGCTTCCCAACTTTAAAAATGAACAAACGCAAAAACTTACAAATATAATACTTACTTTGATAACCATATCATTATTTGGTATGTTTGCCATAAATCCAACACTTTCAACTATTGTAAGGTTAAAAAAAGAACTATCTGATAATGAATTTGTCGAGCATAGTCTTGAGGAAAAAATCAGAAACCTTTCCGTTCTCCAGCAAAAGCATGCGGACATCCAAGAAGATATTCCATATGTGCTAGATTCGATACCAGAGAGACCTGAAGTTCCTCTTCTTTTGGCACAAATTCAAGCTATTGCTAAAAATACGAATGTCCGTATTGCTAATTTACAAAATCTTGCAGTTGAACTTTTTAGGCAAAATATTGGAGAAAAAAAATATTACTCATATTCTTTTTCCTTAAGCGGCAGTGGTAATTTTGAAGATATATCGGCATTTTTTTCTAAGATAGTAAATATGCAGAGAATAATTAGTATCGATACATTTTCTATCGACAGCACTGCCGATAAAGCTGGAGCCTTAAGATTTAGTCTTCGGGGTTTAGCTTATTATAAACTATGAAACAAAAAGACATTCTTTTTCTTTTAATCCCAGTAACATTAATTGTTATAGCTTGGATTGGTTTTAATATATACCATAACTCAGCTACATCAACTATATCTGGTACTTTAAATACCAACATTTTGCCAATAAGTCCAAATTTTGATACTAAAACAATCTCTAATTTAAAAGAAAGAGAGAGAATAGTGCCAGTCTTCCAACTTCAAAAAGCAGAAACCCTAACCCCAACCTTAAGTCCAACTCCGACCCCAACCCTAATCCCTGCGCCTTCTGTAAGTGAGCCTTCAGCAACGAGTGGAGCAAGTATTACTCCATGAGAAACACATTTTGGGATAAACGAATACCAACTCTTTTAAGTATACTCTTAATAGGAACTAGCATTGTAATGACATCTATACTTGTTAAAAGTAGTACTGTTTTTGTGAGTCGTGCCGATATCACACAAACTCCACAAAATGTAAAAATTACCAATATTTTAGACACCAGTTTTACTGTGTCTTATACGACAGAAGTAGAAAATATAGGCTCAGTGAATTTTGGTACAGATAAAAATTTAGGACAAACTGCATTAGACGATAGAGACCAAGGGGAAGGAATTAGACCTCATAAAGTCCACAGTTTTACGTTGCATTATCTTAAACCAGCTACTCAATATTTTTTCACAATTACTTCAGGACAAAATACGTTTTTAAATAACAATATGCCTTACGAAACAACAACTGCACCAAAACCTCAAATTACACAAATTACACAAACTCCAATCACAGGTAAAATCGTTCTTCCTACTGGAGAAAGTCCAAAAGAAGCTCTAGTATACGCTAAGGTGTCTAAAGCACAAGAGATCTCATCTCTATCTAAAACCGATGGCACTTACTTATTGGCATTAAACTCTTTGTTGTCCCAAGATCTATCTTCCCCTGTAACTCTTGACAAAAACAATGTTATTAAAATGATAATTACAAATGGAGTTCTTAAATCCAGTGTTTTGCTCCAAGGAGCACAAATAAATACAATTCCAGTAATAACTTTATCCAACGATTATGATTTTACGCAAAAAACTGCGCCGACTTCCTCTAAGTCTGCTGTTCTTTTAGGTTTTTCCTCTATTGTTCTAAGCATTGCAACGCCTTCTGCGAGCCCTACCCCCTCTCCAACTCCAACTCCAACCCCAACTTCTATGCCAACCCCAACTCCAATTCCTTCCCCAACGCCAGTTATAGTATTACCAACTATTGCTCCCGAAGCGCCACTTGGTAATTCATCGATTCTAATTGCTGGCATATTTGGCCTCTCCATAGTTGCAATAGGATGCCTTCTTTTTATCAAAACCCGAGGAGGCATTTCTTCTCTATGATCCAGTTTATCAAACAACAGAAATTATTTTTCTTAATAAGTTGTATACTTATAGTTGGTGCTTTTCTTCGTTTTTACAAGCTAGATTGGGGTAATAGTCTATTCACCCATCCCGATGAGTATCATATTGCTGGTTCTGTAAATCAACTATCTTTTCCAACCCAAATGCATCCACATTTTTTCTCTTATGGAACAGTAACTATTTACCTAATCTACTTTACCCAAGAACTATTAAAATTATTTCCTTCCATTCTTAATTCTAAATTCTTAATTCTTAATTCGTTTTTAATTGGTCGGTTTTATTCTGCGTTATTTTCCACATTAACCATAATTATTGTTTATAAAATCTGCCGGTCTTTCATGGAAAGACGTTTTTCTTATTTTGCGGCTTTATTGGTAGCCATAACTCCCGGGCTTATTCAGCAGGCTCACTTTGCCACTCCCGAATCCACATTAACTTTCTTTTTATTTGGATCCTTGCTTTTGATACTAAAATTTCTAAAGCATAATAAAGCTTTATATCTAATCCTTGCCTCTATTGCTTTAGGCTTTGCTTTGGGCGTAAAAATAAGCTCTGTTGTATTTTTGCTACCGTTAATAGCAGCTATAATTATTAAATCGTATCCCAAAAACCTGTCTTTTAAAACACCGATTTTATTTATAAAGCAGGCTCTTAAAACACTGCTAAAATTTACAGGATTGACTCTTGTAAATATAATCGTTGTTCTTGCAACTTTTGCCATTGTCGCGCCTTATGTTTTTCTTGATTTTTCCGACTTCCGAGGCAACTTCGAATACGAAGGAGGACTTGCTATTGGAAAAATTCCTGTTTTTTACACAAGGCAGTTTATAGATACTATGCCAATTCTTTTTCAAGCAGAAAAGATCTTACTCTATGCTTTGGGACCATTTCTTTTCTTGTTTTCAACCGTAGGAATTATATTTCTTGCTATCAATTTTGTTAGAAAACCAAAAATAGAGCTGATTATGCTTATACTCGCGTTTCTGTCTTTATTCTTAACAAACGCTTTGCTTTTTGCCAAGTGGACCAGATTTATTGCTCCAACTTTTCCTTTCTTTGCCATATTTGCAGCCATTTCTTTGCAAACGTTCGCAAAGAAAACGCAGCGATCCGTTTATTATTTTTTAGGCGGAGTTCTTATGTTTGGTACAGTGCTTTGGACAATGTCTTTTTTCTCAATCTATACCAATGATGATATCCGTATAACAGCTTCCAAATGGATCGAATCCGTTGCTTTGCCGGGATCTACTTTTTTGGTGGAGGGAGGAAATATGATCGATATTCCTCTGGCAGGAAACTTTAAGCGTTTAGGATTCAACTTCTACAATTTTGAAGAAAACCAAAATACACGAGCAGAAATTGCAGCCGGATTAGAAAGAGCAGATTATTTTCTTATACAGAGTCGTCGAGTCTTTTATAACCATCAAAGACTACCAAGATTATATCCAAGAACTGCGCATTTCTATAATGCGCTTTTTGAGGAAAGAATGGGTTTTGAACAGATTAAAGAAGTCCATTCGTATCCCAGGCTATCACTGCTTGGGCAAAACATTGAATTTCCCGATGAACAAGCTGAAGAAACATGGAGCGTTTTCGACCACCCGGTAATTAGAGTATTCAAAAAAAATCGGCAATTATTGCCTGAACAGTATAGGCAACTACTTGAAGGTGGATAATCATAACAGCACTCTAATAATACATATCATTAGAGTGTAAAGAAGATTCATGAAAAGTTTTAGTTTTTTCAATAAAGAAAAAATACTGCTTTTTGTAATCCTTATACTTGGCGCAATTTTGCGTTTGTATGGTCTAAATTGGGATGAGGGGCATTATTTACATCCAGACGAAAGGATATATGTCAACAGCTCAAATATTTACATACCAAAAGAATTCAGCCTTTTATTGTCTAAAGATTCACCCCTAAACTCAAAAGAATTCTCTTATGGTTCGTTTCCTCTATTTATTTACAAGATAATACATGCAGCTATTCTCCCAAACCCAAGTTTTTTATTTGTAAGCCGTTTGGTGTCGTCTGTATTTAGTGTTTTAACTATTCCTCTAATCTTTTTTGTATCTAAAGAACTATTTAATAAAAAGATTGGCATAATAGCAGCCCTTATTTTTGCTTTTTCTACTGGCAGTATTCAACATGCTCACTTTAACACAACAGAAAGCATGCTAATTTTTTTTATAACTTTAATTACTTTTTTAAGCATCAAAGCAGTAAAAAATAAAAATTATTTACTTTTTGTTCCTTTGGGTCTTTTAATAGGCATGTCCTACGCAACGAAAATTGTTGGACTAACTTTCCTTATTGTCCCCATGATATCTTTTGTTTTTCTTTTCTTTAAAGAAAAGAAGTTAAAAAAACTAATTTTCTTTATATTACTTTTTGTATTTACGTCTGCCATCTTCGGCGCTGTTCTAGCCCCATACCAAATTATAGACTTTGCTCGTTTTAAAGAAAGGCAGAATTACGAACAGAATGTAGTGTACGGGAGAAATAAACCAGTCTATACCATAATTTACGAACAAACAAAACCCTATCTTTATCCTTTAATGAAAATTCTGCCATTCGCCTTTGGTTTTATTTCTGTGCCTTTATCTTTTGTTGGCTTAGCGCTTATTTTTAAAAAACTCAAAGAAAAAAAGAGCTACATGTATTTATTTATTCTAATTTTTCCAATTCTTTACTTTTTGTGGACCGGAGCTTGGTACGCCAAATTTTCAAGATACTATGTTTTACTAATTCCTTTTTTATCATTCTGGGCTTCTGTAGCTTTAGTTAGATTCAAAAAGCCCACTTTATTAGTCCTTTTATTTTTTATTGTCGTTAACGGCATGCTTTATCTTAATATCTATATTAAACCCCACACTAGAATAGCCGCATCTTCATGGATTTATCGAAATGTCTCTACTCAAGCTACTATTGCTGGCGAGCATTGGGACGATAGTCTTCCGCTTATGCTTTCAACAAATTTAGGCAAACAGTACCAGATGATCCAGTTGCCCGTGTACGAACCAGATTCTTTGGAAAAAATCTCAAGCCTTTCAACAACTTTGTCGCAGAGTGATTATTTTGTAATTTCGAGCCGCAGAGTTTATTATTCAATTTTAAAAAATCCTAAACAGTATCCATATACTTCAAACTTCTACCAATTATTATTTAAAGAAAAATTAGGCTTTAAATTGGTAAAGAAATTCACAAATTATCCTTTCTATGTTAGCGATGATTTTGCAGACGAAAGTTTCCAAAGCTACGACCACCCGCCAGTTTTAATCTTTAAAAACGTTCGCAAATACTCGGACGCTTACATAAGGAATCTTCTACTATAAGGTGATGATATTTGGGGAAAACTCTGTTTTAATTTTTAGTTTCTTTGTTCCACTGTTTAATCAATTTCTCATCGAACGTTTTAAAGTTCTTAATTTTATGAGTTTTAGCGTAGAAAACGTTATAACAATCCTCAAGATCAAAAGTAGTCTTCCCAAATAACCTAATAGTTTCCTCCAATATGTCCCTTTCGCCAAAATTGATAAAATGCATTTGCAATATTCTCTTTAGGGTTATAAGCAGCCTTTCTTTTGGAGTAGAGTAATATGATTTTAATACCCAGTAGGTTTCAAAAAATACAATAGTTGAACTGATTAGTTTTATTTTTCCTCTAGAGCCATCGAGGAATAACTGATTTGCAATCTCGTATTGCTTTTTATCGTCTGCAATTAAGTATCGAAGAAAATAATTCGTGTCTACAAACATCATCTTTTATGTGATTTAAAATAAGTGTATTTTGCTTCTTTAATTATTTCATCGAGTGTTTTATTATCTTTCTTTTTAAGGTATTTTAGCGAACCAGCGAGCTCTTTAACGAGCCGCTCGGCTGGGGTAATAATAATATCACCGTCTTTTTCAGAAACTGTTACTTTCTGGCCGCTTTTTATGCCAATTTTCCGAGCAATTGATACGGGTAAAGTAAGCTGCATTTTCGAAGTAATAGTCGCCATCTGTGCCATATACAATGAATTATAAGGAAAACAATGTCTCCTTGTCAAGTCCTTGTTATCTCTAAAAATCCTTGTAAGCTATAATCACATCTTGGCCATTGCCTTCCCACCCCAATCCATATAAAATCTTTAGTAGAAGGTGATGATTTTTGAGAAAATTTCGCTTTTATAACTTTTATTCTTCGAGGAGTTTTTCAATTTGCTTCTTAAACTCAGGAATACTTACTATTACTGTATCCCAAACAGTTTTGAAGTTTATACCAAAATAAGAAAAACAACTGTGTCTTTATTCATAAAATATTCATAAAATTTGCACCTGCTCTGCCAAAATACGTTCTTTCAAAAGAGGATTTAAGGATTCATATTCCACTAAATCAACCTTTTTTTTCAGCGCATCTTCCAATTGAAATTGCAATCCAGCAAACTCAAAAAGTCCCTTTCCCCTCGGAAAATCAATAAGTATGTCTATATCACTATCTTTTTTTTGCTCTCCACGCACATAGGAACCAAAGAGAGAGAATCGTGTAACACCTGCCTCTTTAAGAATTGGCAAAACTTTCCGTTTAATTCGACCTAAATTTGCCTGCGTCATAATGTATTACCCTTTTTATTATACCAAACTTTAATGGTTATTCGCCACTGCACAAGTCCTCAACGCTCTCTATTGTCTTCCAACCCCAATCCCTATAAAATCTTTATAGCGAGCTTACGTCTACGATCATCCGAAGGTGATGATATTTGAGAAAATGGCTTATCCTGAAAATTACTAATATTTGCTACAATGACAGTGATGCTTACTAAACTTTATTGCTATGTCGATGAGACAGGACAGGATACGAAAGGAGAGCTATTTTTGGTTGCAGTTGTCCTTAAAGATATTAGTGAACTAGAAGTACTTGAGAAAAAACTTGAAGGGATTGAAGAGATAACTGGTAAAAGGCAGTCAAAGTGGAAAAAGACAACCAAAAAGGTTAAACAAAAGTACCTTGATGAGCTAGTTCAAGTCAAAGAGCTTAGAAAGAGTATTTTTTATGCAACATACCAGGCTTCAAAGGAATATTCCAAATTAACCTCTTTTACAATTGCGAAAGCCGTTCTTGCAAAGGAAACTACAAATTACACCGTTACCGTTATTATTGACGGTCTAAATGATAAAGAAAGAGACGTAGTAAGAGGAGAATTGAAGAAGCTCAAGATAAGATATAGAAAAATTAGAGGCATGAAAGACGAACAGAACATTTTTCTGAGATTATCTGATGCGATGGCTGGTTTTTTGCGGGAAGCTTATGAGAACGAAAAGTATGCCTTGCAGTTTATAAAACGCTTTAAGAAGACAAGTATTGTTATTGAGGTATAAAAAAACCAGGTTGTCTAGACCTGGCAACCCAGCATTGTTAAGCGGCTGGCTGGCCCTATCCCCGCTTTAGCGGGGCAGCGACCATACGGACGTTTTCGAGCATCTATAATGTACCAAAGGATGCTCTATTTGTCAAATTTTTTTGTAGTGTATTACACCGAAGGCGGTTGTTATTGTTTTTCAACCCCAACCCCTATAAAATCTTTATGGTGGGTTTACCATCTACGACCACCCGAAGGTGATGATTTTTGAGAATGATAAATAACGTTAAACTACATTATGTATTATTAATACTTATTGTTTTTCTTGGTTTTTTCATAAGAATTTACAAACTTTCTGAAACTCCTACTGGATTTTTTGCAGATGAAGCATCTATTGGTTATAACGCTTATACAATACTTACAAAAGGAACAAATGAGTATGGCGTTTCTTATCCCATATTCTTTCAATCTTTTGAAGATTATCGTCCTCCATTAGCCATATATTCAACAATCCCCTTTATTGGTTTACTTGGGTTAAACGAACTAAGTACAAGATTACCTTCAGTGCTTTATGGTCTAATAACAATAATTGCAATGTATTTGATAGGAAAGGAAATTAGTTCTAAGAAAAGTCGCTCTTTTGGACTGCTGACTGCTTTTATAACAGCCACAATGCCGTGGCTAATTCACTATAACAGAACAGGATTTGAGTTTACTATTTATGTAACTTTTTTTTCCACAAAGTGTCTTGCGCATTATTCAAAACTTTATTGTCCAGTTGTCTCCTTCTTATTTCATTTCAGGCGAGCCCACTTTTATTACACGACATTTTGTAGGGGGTTTAACGCCTTTATTGATAACAACACTCCCATTCATACTAATTGGATTGATACATACTTTTCTCACAATGAAAAACAATAAAACCACACAGCTACTTATGTATTGGCTTCTTATCTATCCGATAGCAGGAGCAGTTACTGCAGAGGCTCCCTTTACCAGTCGTTCTGTTATTGGTGCGCCTTTGTATGTAATACTTATTAGCTTAGGTATTGCGACAACAATATTGCATGCAAAAAAGTTTATTCATAGCTATATTCCTGTTTCTATAATCATAATTGTAATTCTATTAAATTTAGTTTTCTTTACAAAATTTTATTTTATTCAATATCCTTTATATTCGTCTGATTTTTGGGGTTGGCAGTATGGGCCAAGGGATATAATGAAATACTTTCGTTCGGTAAAGGATAATTATGACGAGCTATACATGAGTGGAGAATTTAATGCTGGACATATATTTCTTTCTTTCTATGATCCAGAAAATACTTGCCGATCAAAATGTAAAATGGGAGACTTTTTCCGAGATCCTCATATTTACGATCCATCGAAACGGCAATTATTTTCATTAAGTCCTGACTATCTTTCAAAATCCAATTTTGCTAAAGATTTTTTAATAAAGAAAACAATTCATTATCCAAATGGAAATATTGCCTTTCAAATAGGCGAGATTGTAAAATAGGCGCTGGGTTTTTGGGTTATCATCTGGCAAAAAACTTCTTAAAGAAAAATACAAAGTAGCTCTTCTTGATATATGTTGATGATGATTTACAATTGTTTGAATATTTGTGTAAAGATAATCCAAAAATAAAATTCTTTTGGCTAAACAACGAGCAATCTAAACCTTTGAGAAAAATTTTTTTTGCGATTATTCATCTTTCGGAGACGGCTATATAATCCCTTTTAGGCGATTTCCTCGCCGTTTGCACTAGAGGTTATTGACAAAAGCAGCATTTTACTATATATTTTTTATTGCTTTTATCTATTATCCCTCAACTGCAGTTACTGGAGGGATTTTTGATGGCACCTATGGATAATAACAAAAAAATTTATTTAACAAAAGAAGGAATGGCCGAGCTAAAAAAAGAATACGATGAGCTTACTAACATAAAGCGGCCGGATATTCTTTCTCGGGTTACGCAGGCAAGGAATATGGGAGATTTAGCAGAGAATGCTGAATATGTGGCAGCACGGGAAGAGCTGTCTTTTATAGACGGCAGAATCGATGAGCTTGAAGAACTTCTAAAAGAGGCAGTTGTTATAAAAGATAGTAAAGCTCCAAGTCATGCAGTAAAACTGGGATCAACAGTAACGTTACATGCAAAAGGTAAAAAAGCAATTTTTACAGTAGTTGGAGAATGGGAAGCAGATCCAAAAGAAAGGAAAATATCTCACGAATCTCCACTTGGTAAGGCGCTAATTGGCAAAAAAGTTGGCGAGAAAGTTAAGGTAGAGGCGCCTGCTGGGGAAATTACCTATACTATTGTTAGCGTTCACTAGGTAATATATTTGCTGCATTAAATTTATATGCTCTGTGGAAATAATGCTTGCAGTATGGAAAAAACCTTATTTGTGCCTTTCCGCTCTAAGATAAGAGTGAATTCACGATATGCTGAGACTACTTCTATTATATTAATACCTTCCCAAGCAAGAGATTTTAAGAAAAAATAAAATACACCTGGGATAAATATTGCTTCTTTTGGAAGCCTGACTGTAATGGAACAAAGATCATAAAACTCCGCAACAATTGTTTCCTTTTTAAGCAAAGTTTTAATATCTTTGTATAAATCTCTGCTTACAATTATGGTTGTTTCAAAAACGCCTTCTGTTATGGTAAAAAAGCCTTCTGTTCGGGATCTAGCTAATTTCAAAAGATCTGAATAGGTATTAATCGGGATTTTAGACTTATTTATAGTGACTTCTACTAAATTTGACTGGATTATCATGTCAGGTGGTGTTTTGAATATATTTTTATAGGCAATACGCGGCTTGAGCTTTTTTGTTACACGTCGCACAGCCATAATGATTGCGGATTTGCTTGTTTTTTTAATAAGCATTTCCTCAAGCTCTGGTTTTATATAACGAGCAAGTGAAGAGATATTAATAAGCTCTTTTTCTAGAGCTTCTTGCAAATATCTTGACCGCTCTATAATCCTTTTAACGCCTTCGGCAACAGTAACCATGTTAAAATTTTAACACATTTTATTAATTTTATCAAAATTTATATTTAATTGACTTTGTAACCATTTTTACTATAATTAGAACTGCAAACTTTTATGAAAAACAAAACAATGATTGCTGTAGTTAAAGAAAATCCTGCTCCGGGTATTGTTGTCAAAAGAGTTCCAGTTCTAAAGCCCAAGAAAGATGAAGTTTTAGTTAAAGTAGTTCATGCATCTATTTGTGGCACTGATATTGGAATATACGATTGGATTCCATGGGCAGAAGACCATATCAAGCCTCCTCAAATCATGGGGCATGAAATGGTAGGAAAAGTTGTTGAAATAAATACCAAGAAAAAAACTGATATTAAAGTTGGCGATCTTGTTTCCTCTGAAACGCATATTTTTTGCCAGAATTGTTATCAATGTAAAATTAAAAATTATCATATTTGCGAAAACATGAAGCTTTTTGGAATAGGCCGAGATGGCGCGTTTGCAGAGTATGCCACTATTCCTCTTCGGACCACTTGGAAAAACAATCCCAAGATTCCTGTTGAGGCGATGAGCGTTCAGGAGCCGCTTGGTAATGCTGTCAATGTAGTAACAAAAGCAAAGGTAAAAGGCAAAAAGGTTTTGGTAATGGGTCTTGGCCCAACTGGACTTTGTGCTGGGATGGTAGCAAAAGCGTATGGAGCAAAAGAGGTAGTTGGAGTAAACAGAAGAGAATATAGGAGAAAACTCGCTAAAAAAATTGGATTTGATCGAGTAACAGACAAGGTTGATGAGAAAGAATACGGTACTTTTGACGCAGTTTTGGAGATGAGCGGGAATCGTTTGGGCATTCAAATTGGATTGGACGCTGTAAGAATTGCTGGAAAAATTATTGCTTTTGGAATTCCCAAAGAAAATATCAGTATCGATTGGGGAAAATATATGATTAACAAGGAATTATTAATAGAATCAGTATTTGGTAGAATGATTTGGGATACATGGAAGGATACGACAAAGCTTTTGGTTTCAGGCAAGGTAGATTTGCGAAAAATCATAACTCATCGATTTAAGCTTTCTGAATTTGAAGAAGCGATGAAGATTATGAAAAGTGGCGAATGTGGAAAGATTGTTCTTACACCATAATAAAAAGATATAGTATGCGCCGTCATTCTGGGGATCAAGCTTCGCCTGATCACTTGCCAGAATGACGAGTTTGCGTAAGATGAATAACGTTAACAACTTTTATAAAAAACTAGAAGACATTGTTAAGTTGGGAGCGACTCCTAAGATTATTGAATCTGGGCAAGGCTCGTATCTTACCATTAGCGGTAAAAAAAAGCTTAATTTTTGCTCCAGCCATTATTTGGGATTGGCTGTTAATGACAGATTGAAAGAGGCAGCCAAAAAAGCGGTTGAAAAATACGGAATTGGCACAGGATATAGAACTCTTGCTGGGACTCATATTCTCCATGTTGAGTTAGAAAAAGCATTGGCTCGTTTTAAAAATGCTGATGCTGCAATTGTTGTTTCTGGCGGATATTTGGCAAATATGGCCGCAATTCAGACAATTCTAGATAAAGAGGATATTATAATATCAGACGAATTAAATCACGCTTCGATTATTGATGCAGTAAGACTTTCTCAAGTTAAAAACAAATTCATTTATAAACACACAGATTCTAAGAGTTTGGAAGAAAAACTGAAAGAAGCAGATAGGTTACGTCGTGTTGTCATTACGACCCCGAGCCTGTCGAGGGGGAAGCAATCTAGTTCAGAGATTGCCGCGTCGCCTGCGACTCCTCGCAATGACAGTTCTCCTCTCATTCTTATTGTCACCGATGGTGTGTTTTCTATGGATGGAGATCTGGCTCCGCTTCCTGATATTGTAAAACTTGCAAAAAAATATGGTGCGTTAACAATGGTTGATGATGCTCACGGAGAAGGAGTTATGGGAAAGGGAGGCCGAGGAGTAGTTGATCATTTCGGTCTTCATGGGCAAGTTGACATAGAAGTCGGAACCTTGTCTAAGGCATTTAGCGTAATAGGAGGCTTTATAACTGGAAAAAAGGCGTTGATTGATTTTTACAAGCAAAAAGCAAGACAGTTTTTATTCTCAAGCGCCCTAACCATTCCAGATACAGCTGCTTTAATAGAGGGTGTAAAAATTTTAGAATCATCAGACGAGTTAGTTAAAAAACTTTGGGACAACACAACGTATATAAAGAAAGCTTTTAAAAAGTTAGGATTTGATATTGGAGAAAGCATTACTCCTATAACGCCTGTAATGCTTGGAGATGAAAATTTGGCAGTTTCTTTTTCTGCAAAGCTTTTTGAAAATGGGGTTTTTGCAACTCCAATCAAATTTCCAATGGTTCCAAAAGGAAAATCTAGAATTAGGGTAATTCCATCTGCTTCTCATTCCAGGGAAGATTTGGATTTTGGACTTAAAGCTTTTGAGGAAGTCGCAAAGGAACTGAAGGTCATCAAATAATAATGAAATTACTAACCATGTCATTGCGAGGAGGAACGACGAAGCAATCACAATTAACAAGAGATTGCCACGCTCCTTTCAGTCGCTCGCAATGACAAAAGACATGAAACTCTATAAAAACTTTTCCCTTTCAAAAATCCTCTATTATAGAATAGGTGGGAATGCTCAGTATTTATTAAAGATAGAGAACAAAACTGATTTATTAGAAGCTTTAGATTTTGTTAAAAAAAATCAGATCAAGAAAGTATTGCCAGTTGGTCTTGGGTCAAATCTTTTGATGAGTGATAATTTTTTTGATGGAGCGGTTTTATGGTTCTCAACTTCTTCTAAAAACGAAATAACTCAAAAAGATTCGGGGTTGATCGAAGCATTTTCTTCGGTGCTTTTGGATGATTTAATTCAATTTTGTTTTTCAAAAAATCTAATTGGACTGGAATGGGCAGGAGGATTACCAAGTACAATTGGAGGAGCAGTACGAGGCAATGTTGGAGCGTTTGGGGGAGAAATTGGTAAAAGCGTTGATAAGATAGAGGTTTTTGAAATTGGAGCTAATGGGGAATTTGTTCAAAAAGCACTCAAGGGTTCGCAGTTACAGTTTGATTATAGAGACAGTTTAATTAAAGAACATAAAAACTGGATTATTGGTAACTCTTCTTTTAAGTTGAATAATGCCAATAAGCGTACTTTAGGCCAAGCTAAGGAGACATACTTATCTTATATAGAATACAGAAATAAAAATCACCCAATGGATTCTCCATCGTGCGGGTCTGTTTTTAAAAATATTACAAAAAAAGAAGAAGTTGAAAAAATTATTGATAAGTGGCCAGATATAAAAGATTTGGTTGTAAATAAGTGGTATAACAAGACATCAACTGGGTACGTAATAAATCGGCTTGGGTTTTCGGGTTATAGAATTAGAGGAGCAGAAGTCTCCAAAAAACACGCGAATTATATTGTAAATGTGGGTGATGCAAAGTTTAATGACGTTTATTCTATTATTCAGAAAGTAAAAGAAAAATTTTATAAAACCTTTGGTTTTAATCCCGAGCTTGAGATGGAAGTTGTGGAGTAAACTTACATACACCATCCGAAGAGTCGCTTCGGGACGCACCGTCTGGTGCATCCCTTCGCAACACCTCGGAGGTGGCCGAATGGACTCCTCAGAGGTGAATTATCGAGATGAACCAGTTAAAAATGTGCTATACTCATCTTGAAGATGGAAGAGCAAGCTGTTAACAACCAAGTTCAGCAACCACCAGTAAACCCAGCAAGCCCAAAGCCAGGCACCAGATGGCGCCTGGCAAAGCCAGGTGCCGGCTGGTATCTGGCAAAGTCGAATTATTGGATCATAGCAGGAATTATTCTGGTATTTCTTCTTATTTTTTCCACCATATATGTACGTAGCTTACCTTCAAGAAAACCAATATCCCCACCCCCAACTACTCCCTCTTCAATTTCCCCAACAACGCCTTCCCAACCCTCTCCAAGTGCCAGCCCTGCACCGAATGGTGTCGGGGAAACTGCAGATTGGAAAACGTATGCCTTCATAAGGGCCAATTCATCCGTACCTAAGTTCCAAATTAAATATCCAACAAATTGGGATTATCGAGAGGTTAGTGCTGGTAACCCTCTCCATTTAATCTTTTACACTTCTTCTATAGGCAAATTATCTCGTCAGGTCAATGATACGTCTTCCGCTGATGATCCATCTCTCCCACAACCCCTAAAAGCACCCGTAGAAATACAAGTTGCTATTGGAAAGACTAATCGTTGTCCTTGTGAAGACGTGACTATTGGAGAATTACCAGCCCAAAAAATAACATTAGAATCTTGGGAAATAATTGAGGTTGTTAATGGCGAATATACTTTTAGTATTATGCGAGCTCTAAAAGATGGCTTAAATGTTGATAGCTCTCTACCTACAGTGAAAGAAATAGAGATATTTAATGGCATGCTCTCCACCTTCAAATTCACCCCTGCCTCGCCGACAGGCGGGGACCAGAAAGATCAAGTGGTTTGTACGCAGGAGGCGAAGTTGTGTCCTGATGGGTCGTATGTGTCGCGTCAACCACCAAGTTGCGCATTTGCCCCGTGTCCCCAAAAAAATAAGTAGGCCGCAAATAGAATATCCTCATACTAGGATTAAAGTGGCAAATTAATGCAATTGATGGTATATTAGAGTTGTATTTATTATGGAAGAATTAGATTTAAGAAGTGCACGGATTGAAAAGCTTAAAAAACTAAAAGCATTGGGTATTGATCCATATCCTGCCTCATATCAAAAAAAACAAACTATTGTAGAAGCTTTAAAAAGTGAAGGAAAAATTGTTAAGACTTCCGGTCGAATATTCTCTTTACGAACTCATGGAAATATTGCGTTTGCAGACTTAAAAGACGAGACTGGAAAAATACAAATTTTCTTTCAGAAAAAATTGTTAGGAGATGAGCAATATAAAGTTATTAATTTATTGGACATTGGAGATTTTATTGGAGTAGAAGGAAAAGTTGTAAAGACTATTGCTGGAGAAATCTCAATTGCTCCAACCTCGTTTGTTTTACTAACTAAGTCTATATTGCCGTTGCCAAGCGAATGGTTTGGATTAAAAGATACAGAGGCTCGTTATCGGAAGAGATATCTTGACTTGCTTCTTAATCTAGAGATTAGAAAAAGATTTAATATCCGTACAAAACTAGTTAGCGGTATTCGTGAGTATCTTGATAAAATTGGTTTTTGGGAAGTAGAGACTCCGACTCTTCAACCTCTATATGGTGGTGCAAATGCAAAACCTTTTAAGACTCATGTTAATGCCTTAGATCAAGATGTATATCTTAGAATTGCAGACGAATTGTATCTTAAGAGGCTTATTGTTGGTGGATATGAAAAAGTTTATGAAATATGTAAAGACTTTCGTAATGAAGGAATAGATCATGCACACTTTCCAGAGTTCACAATGATAGAGTGGTATGAGGCTTATGCAGACTATCAAAGAGTTATGGATGTTGCAGAAGGACTTTTTAAACATTTGGCAAAAAAGATTTACGGGCACACAGTTCTAGACGTAAAGAACAAGAAGACAGACATTGGCAACAAGTGGCCAAGAATAGAAATGTCTGTAATCCTAAAAGAAAAGTTAGGATTGGATATTGGTAAAGAAACGGAAGAAAGCTTAATAAGATATGCAAAAGAGAAATGCCCTGATATACAGCTTGCTGGTGGAGAAACAAAAGGACAACTTATATTTGCGATTTTTGAACATAAAATTCCCAAGCTTTTGCATGAGCCCACATGGATTATTGATTATCCCGAGGATGTAAGCCCTCTTTCAAAATCACATCGGAGTAAAAAAGGGTGGGTAGAAAGATTCGAAGGATATATTGGCGGGAAAGAAATATGCGACGGGTGGTCGGAGCTCACAGACCCACAAATTCAAAGGGATAGGTTTACAAGAGATACAAAAATAGCCCGAACAGATAAAGAGACGGCACAACAGATAGACGAAGACTTTCTAACGGCAATGGAATACGGCGTGCCTCCATTGGGTGGCATTGGAATCGGAATAGACAGACTTACAATGTTTTTTACAAATACATGGGCAATAAAAGAAGTGATTCTTTTCCCAACACTTAGAACAGAATTAAATATGAAGCAACAATCATCGCTGCTAAAAAAAGCTCTCAAGAAAGATAGGGAAAAAGGATTGGATAGTATTTCTAAGCAAGTAAAAATGACACGCAAAGAAGCTTATAGCTTGTTAACAAAATACATATCATCGAAAAATCTTATTAAACATTGTTTGGCTTGTGAGGCGACTATGAAGGGTATCTATAAACATCTTCATGCAAATGATTTTAGTGAGACAAGCGAAAAGCAGTGGGTCATAACAGGGTTACTACATGATATTGATTATGAACTTGCACAGAAAGAAAAAAAATTAGACAGACACGGCTTGCTGATTTTTGAAAAAGATCCAAATATTATACCCGAGCCAATTGCTCATGCAATTAAAGCGCATAATTATAGTAATACTCGTGTTGAGCCGGTTACAGATATGGATTGGGCAATTAGCTGTTGCGATCAACTAACTGGCATTATTGTCGCCGCAGCATTGATTCATAAAGATAGAAAGTTAGGATCGATTGATACTAAATTTGTGATGAAGCGATTTAATACCCCATCATTTGCTAGAGGAGCAAATAGAGAGACTATAAAATTATGTGAGAAAAAATTAGGAATTCCATTAACACAATTTGTAGAAATAACACTTACCTCAATGCAAGGAATTTCTCAGGAACTAGGTTTATAAGTAGCTACAAACTTCTTTTTGATACAGAACTGTAATTTTATGAGTAAGGATCCACGAAGGTCGCGATATAGTTTAATATCTTGGTCAAAGAGAGTAGTTTACTGGAAATGTTATTTGACTATATTACTGCGCTGTATTAGAGTAAATATATGACTAAAGTTTCTAGAATAAAGATTGATGTAAAACATCTTGGTTTTTTTCTTAACAATTTTTGGAATATTATTACTCTTTTAGAGAATAAAGATCAAGTAAAAGATTTTCTTAAGGATCTTTTGACGCATACCGAGATGAAGATGTTGGCGAAGCGAATACAAATTGCTAAGATGCTTATTGAGGGATATAATTATCAGGCTATAAGAAACTATGTAAAGGTTACTGACTCAACTATAGCTAGAATAAACAATATACTAGAGACAAGAGGGGAAGG
Source organism: Patescibacteria group bacterium (assembly GCA_038062115.1). Lineage (GTDB taxonomy): Bacteria > Patescibacteriota > Microgenomatia > Levybacterales > UBA12049 > JBBTXS01. Next base: position 53,530 of record JBBTXS010000009.1, on the reverse strand, counting down.
TTTAAAAATTGCAATTAGCTATCTTGAGAAGATTGAATCGGACATTGAAAAAGATAGAATGAAAATATCGTCTGATCTTCAAAAGAGATACCCAAGCTATTTCCTGCCCGAAATCATTACCGATGCAATCGGTAAAAGGATAAAAGTTCATAGAAAGAGAAGCTCCGTTAAAAAAGATATATCACTATAATACTGCGCCGTATCATAGTAGGACAGCGCAATATAAAGAAAAATAATTGACACTTTACTTTTGTGGTAATAATATTTTATGTAAATGTACGATTGTTAAAATGAAAAAACTTTTGATCGCCACTACCAACAAAGGAAAATTAAAAGAGATATCTGAATTTCTTACTGATTTGCCATTTAAGTTATTATCGCTAAATGATATTGGAATCACTGAGGACGTTGAGGAAACGGGAAAAACGTATGAGGAAAATTCAAGAATAAAGGCTTTGTTTTATGCTAAAAAAAGTGGGTTGCCAGCAATATCAGATGATGGCGGAATCGAGATTAAAGCAATTGACAATGAACCTGGGATCAAAAGTAGAAGATGGCTTGGATATGAAGCAACAGACGAGGATTTAATAAATCATATGATGAAAGTTTCAAAAGAATTACCAGATAATAACAGAGAGGCAACATTTAGACTTGTTGCTTCTTTGGCGCTTCCAAATGGAAAAGTTTGGAGTAAGAAGGGAAAAGTGGAAGGGATTATAGCCAAAAAACCACATATGAAACTTTTGCATGGTTACCCATATCGGTCGTTTTTTTATTTACCAGAAATTCAGAAATACTATCACGAAGGCGAGTTGACCAAAGGTGAGATGAGGAAGTATAATCATAGGTATATCGCCGTTAACAAACTTAAGCCGATTATAAGAAGAGAGTTAAAATTAAAAAATAAAATATAAAAATGAAAAACGACAAAGTTAAAATGATAAAAAGGTTTTTTGGATTTTTAATTGATGTTACGAAATTGTCATTCTGGTAAGCGAGGAACGAGCGCATCCAAAATCTCCATGGTTCAAAGAGATTCTGGACAAGCCAGAATGACGGCTTTGGGGTAAGGTAGTCTTTAATTTGAGCTTATGTTGGATATAAAATTTATTAGAGAAAATCCGCAAGTTGTTCAAGAAGCTGCGAAAAATAAAGGTATTGATATTGACATCAACCATGTTTTAAAAATTGACTCAAAATATAGAGAGCTTTCATTATCGGTTCAGAAACTGAGAGAAGAGAAAAATAAAGTATCTCGCGCCGCGTCAAACGCGGCTGCAGCCACGTCAGACAGGGTTGACAAAAAAAATATAGAAGAAGGAAAAAGAATAAAAGATAAGTTAGAAAAAGAAGAACACGCACTAAAGGTAATTGAAGAAGAGTTACGCAACGAACTTCTTAAGATTCCAAATTTACCGCTTAGCACTGTTCCTGTTGGAGACCAATCAAAATTTGAAATAATAAAAAAAGTTTCGTCCAAAGGACGACCAGCCTCCGGCTGGGATTTTACACCAAAAGATCATCTAGAACTCGGTGAAAAGCTAGATATTATTGATGTTCAAAGAGCAGTAAAGGTTTCGGGTAGTCGTTTTGCTTATCTAAAAAACGAAGGAGCGCTTTTGGAATTTGCCTTAGTACAATTCGTAATGGAGAAGCTTCTTAAAGAAGGTTTTATCCCCATTCTTCCTCCAATGCTTATTAAGCATAAAATAACTGAGGGACTTGGGTATTGGACAAAAGGAAATCATAACAATTATTATCTCGTAACAGATTATGAAGAAGTTGATGAGGGGAAAGAAAAAGAAAACCCTCTTTATTTAATTGGAACCGCTGAGCATTCAATAGTTCCAATGCACAAGGACGAAGTTTTTAACGCAAATGATCTTCCCAAAAAGTACATTGGATTTTCATCAGCATTTAGAAGGGAAGCAGGAACTTATGGAAAAGACACGAGAGGAATATTGCGAGTTCACCAGTTTGATAAATTGGAAATGGTTGAATTCGTAAGGTCTGATGAGGATGAAAAAGAAAGACGAAAAATGTTGTCTTTGGCAGAAGGTTTAATGCAAGATCTAGATCTGCCTTACCAATTAGTGCAATTAGCAAGTGAAGATTTAGCGTTTCCATCGGCAGAAACAATTGATGTCGAAACATGGATGCCTTCTCAGAATAAATATAGAGAAACTCATTCTATTTCTACTACCACAGATTTTCAAGCCCGGAGATTAAATATTAAATATCAAGATGGAAATGAGAAAAAATATGCTCATATTCTAAATGGTACTGCTTTTGCAATTGGTAGAACTATTGTTGCAATTTTAGAAAATTACCAGCAAGAAGATGGTTGCGTTATAATTCCAAAAATTTTACAAAAATATATGCATAATTTAGAAAAAATAACGCCAAAAAAACACTAATGTACGCTTCATTATTTTTGCTTATTTTGCAGCCTAAATCCCCATTTTTGAAGCAAGGTATTTTACTTGACAAACTCTAAAAAATTATTCACGATATTATTATCTTCTTAAAAAAGGGAGGTGATATTTAAATGGCAAAGAAAAGAAAGAAGAAGAGATAAATTGGTAAGCTATTTGGAGCATTACCAATTGATCAGTTGGTAATCCCCCACCGTATGGTGGGGGGTTTTTTTTGAACCCAGATTGTGTTAAAATTAAATTGACTATGTTCTCGTTTTTAAATAAATTTTTTGATTCCAACGAAAAAGAAATTAAAAAACTTACCCCCATTGTTTTTGCGATAAACGCTCTTGAGGAAACTGTAAAAAAATTAAAAGATAAAGACTTTCCCAAAAAAACACAAGAATTTAGAGGAAGAATAGAATCTGGCGAGTCTTTAGATATTATATTGCCAGAAGTTTTTGCATTGGCAAGGGAGGCTGCACGAAGAACCATAAATCAAAGACATTACGATGTACAGCTTATGGCAGGAATAATTTTAGGGCAAGGAAAAATTGCAGAGCAAAAAACTGGAGAAGGTAAAACTCTTTCTGCAATTCCGGCATTATACCTGCATAGCTTAACTGGTAAAAGTGTTCACTTAGTAACAGTAAATGATTATTTGGCTCGCCGCGATGCTGGTTGGATGGGGCCAGCGCTTAATCTTTTGGGATTAAAAGTTTCCTCAATTATTAACGAACAATCATTTTTATTCGATTTAGAGTATTTGGATAAAAACCATTCGGATTTTAGATTATCTCATTTAAAGCCAATAAATAGAAAAGAAGCCTATAAAGCTGATATTGTTTATGGAATAAACTCTGAATTTGGTTTTGATTATCTTCGGGATAACATGGCACAAAACATAGAGGAAACAGTGCAACGAGGTTATTATTTTGCCGTAGTTGACGAGGTAGATTCGGTTCTTATTGATGAGGCAAGAACCCCTCATATAATTTCGGCTCCAGACGAGGCGCCAACTCAAAAATATTATGAATACGCAAAGCTTGTTGGAAAATTAAATTCAGAAATAGACTATAAAATAGACGAGAAGCTTCGAACTGCTCACTTAACCGATCATGGAATTGCAAAGATCGAAAAGCTCTATGGAATAAATAATATCTACGAAAAAGACTTTGACACAGTTTACCATTTAGAGGCGGCCTTAAAAGCCCGTACATTATTTAAAAAAGAAAAAGATTATATTGTTAAAGAAGGTCAAGTTATTTTGGTTGACGAATTTACTGGAAGGTTAATGCTTGGCAGAAGATTATCTGAGGGTTTGCATCAGGCTATAGAGGCAAAAGAAGGCGTTGTAATCCAAAGAGAGTCAAAAACATTAGCAACTGTTTCCTTGCAAAATTACTTTAGAATGTACGAAAAGCTTTCGGGAATGACTGGGACAGCGGTAACGGAGGCAGAAGAATTCCATAAAATCTACAAGCTTGATGTTGTAGTAATTCCAACCAATAGATCAATGATTCGAATAGATCACCAAGATGCTGTTTATAAAACTGGTCGCGCAAAGCTATCGGCAATTGCCAACGAGATTGAAAAAGCCCATAAAGAAGGACAGCCAATTTTGGTTGGAACAACCTCTATAGAAAAAAACGAGTTAATTTCGCAACTTTTAAGGAGACGAGGAATAAAGCACGAGATATTAAATGCTAAAAATCATGAGCAAGAAGCAAGAATAATTGCCAAAGCTGGAGAAAAGTATGCAGTAACTGTTGCCACAAATATGGCAGGTCGGGGAGTAGATATTCTTTTGGGAGGCGATACGCCAAAACACAGCGATGGTAAAGATAAAATAGGTACCAGTGAGTGGAAAGAATGGGAGAAAAAACATAAAGAGGTAGTTTCTTTTGGCGGACTTTATGTAATAGGAACCGAACGACATGAATCGCGAAGAATAGATAATCAGTTAAGGGGAAGAAGCGGCAGGCAGGGAGATCCAGGGGCATCCAGATTTTTTATAGGCCTTGATGATGAAATAATGCGCATTTTTGGAGGCGGAACAATTGCGAATCTTATGACAAGACTTAGCATGCCCGAAGATATTCCACTTCAACATGGAATTGTTTCAAGAGCAATTGAACAAGCTCAGGGTAAAGTGGAAGGATTTAATTTTGACATACGAAAACACTTAGTTGAATACGATGATGTATTAAATAAACAGCGGGAAATAATTTATACAAGACGAAGAAAGATTTTGGAAGACAAAGATACAGCAATACTTAAGAAAGACATAATAAATAAGATTAATGCTGCTATTGCAACTTTAGTACAAATGCAAATTGGACAAGCATTTGAGGATGGAAAATCGGTTGATGAAAAAATAATTGATAATTTTACAACAATCATACCTTTTGACGAAGAATCCAAAAAACAACTTACTCAGCAACTTAGAAGTTTTGTTTTGGGTGAGAAGAAGATAGATTTTTTGTCTAAAGTGTCGAAAGACATTTACGAAAAACGAGAAAAAGAAATGGACAAGGATGTTATGCGTCAAGTTGAAAGACTTGTGATGTTATCAACGATAGATAATCTGTGGATTGATCATTTAGATGCTGTAGAAAATCTTCGTCAAGGTATTGGGCTTAGAGGTTATGGACAAAGAGAACCGTTGGTTGAATATAAAAATGAAGCATTCAAAATGTTTGAGCAATTAATTAATGGGATTGATGATGAAATAGTGCATAGAATTTATAGAATTCAGGTACAGCCAACTCCAATGTCTCAACATCAGCATATGGTTACTCAAGCTGCTGGTGCAACATCAATTTTTCCATCTCTTGAAGCAAGAGGGGTTAGTTCAACTATCAATCAGAGATCAGGAAAAAAGAAGCTGGGAAGAAATGATAAATGTTGGTGCGGTTCAGGAAAGAAGTACAAAAAGTGCCACTATCAGAATTGAAGGGATAGAGGTTCTCAATAATGGGTTTTGCGAAAGCGGGGAGATTGTCTTCGTGTGCGTTCTCTTCTAAATTGTCTAGACAGCGGGTGTTCGTTTGGTTTTGTGGTTTCCATTCTTTTCTCAAAGTCATGGTGTCGCTCTTGAATACTAGCATCTGTTTCTAATAACATTGAAAGATTTATTCTTCCTTGATCATCTATTTCAATAACGCGAGTCTTAACTTTTTGGCCAATGGAAACTACTTCGCTTGGATTTCTAACAAATTTTGTTGCCATCTGAGAAACATGTACCATGCCCTCTTTTCCGGGCAATATTTCTATAAAGGCACCAAAGGGAAGGATCCTTTTTATCTCCCCTGTAAAAATTTCGCCAACTTTAATCTCGCGTGTTATTCCTTTAACCCAGTCCATGGCTGCGTCTACTGCTTCCTTTGATGTTCCAGAAACTGTTACCAAACCATCATCCTCAACATCAACTGTTGCTCCAGTTTGAGCAATAATATTTTTAATTACCCGCCCTCCAGGACCTATCAAATCCCCAATTTTTTCGACCGTTATATTGATCTGCTCAATCTTTGGCGCATATCCAGATACCCCTTTACGAGGAAAAGATATAACACTTTGCATTTTTTCCAAAATAAATAATCTTGCTTTTTTAGCTTTTTCCAAAACATCTTTAATCTGGTTTATTGTTAAGCCCAAAATTTTTACATCAAGCTGAATTGCCGTAATGCCAACATCTGTTCCAGCCACTTTAAAATCCATGTCTCCAGAAAAATCTTCAAGACCTACTATGTCTGTCAGAAGCACATACTTTTCCCGACTTGTTACCATTCCCATAGCAATTCCAGCAACCATTTTTTCTATTGGGACTCCAGCATCCATTAAGGCAAGGGTTGATCCGCAAACAGAAGCCATTGAGGTTGAACCATTGGAAGATAAGATCTCAGAAACAACTCTAATAGTATAAGGAAAATGCTCTTGTTTAGGTATAACTGCTTCTATTGCTTTTTCTGCCAACGCTCCATGGCCTATTTCACGTCGTGATGGAACACCTATTCTTCCAGTTTCCCCAAGAGAGTATGGAGGCATTGAGTAATGATGGATATATCTTTTTGATTCTTCCCCTTCAGGGGATTCTATTCGTTGTTCTAGCCTTGGTGAACCAAGAGTAACAACAGTTAAAGCCTGGGTGTCTCCTCTTTGAAAAATAGCCGAACCATGAGTTCTTGGCAAAACAGAAACTTGGGCAGAAATTGTTCTTATTTCATCAGTCTGTCTCCCATCTGGCCTAATGCCTTTATTTAAAATATTTTCTCTTATGATCTTATATAAAACAAGTTCAATTGCTTTTGCAATAAGTTTTTTATCTAAAGCTTTTTCTTGATTAGAAATTTGCTCATTATCATAAATTGCATCGATAAGATCTTCTGCGCCCCCAGACGATTCTTTATTTACGCGCTCGCTCACCAATTTCATAACTTCATCCTTATATGATTTTTCAATTTTTTGCATAAGTTCTGCAAGAGTGGTGTCTTTGGTAATTGCTTCTTTTTTTTGCCCAACTTTTTTAACAAAATCTTCTATAAAATTAATAATCTTTGAGTTTTCTATCTGTGCTCTTCTTATGGCTTCTAAAACTATCTCATCTGGCACCTGCATTGTTCCTGCTTCTATCATTATGGTCTTGTCTTTTAGCCCAGAGACAACTAAATCTAATTCCGAAAGCGCAAGTTCAGTCATTCCTGGGTTTATTAAAAATTCTAACCCTGAGACGGTCGTTGGGACTTTTTCTTTTATATATCCTATTCTAACTCCTGCAATTGGGCCAAGCCAGGGAATTTTAGATATAGCAAGGGCAGTGGAAGCTGCAATAATAGAGAGCACATCAGGAGCATTTTCTCCATCCACAGATAACACTGTTACTATTATTTGTACTTCATTTTTGTATTCTTTTGGGAAAAGTGGTCTAATTGATCTATCTATTAGACGAGCACTAAGTATTGCGTCATCGCTTGGTCGACCCTCTCTTTTAACCCAGCGACTGCCCTTTATTCGTCCTCCTGCATAAAGTCTTTCTATATACTCAACAGTTAAAGGAAAATAATCAACATCTGTTCGTATATCTCCCTCAACAACTGTTACCAAAACCATAGTATCGCCCATTCGAGCAAGAATCGAAGAAGTTGATTGTTGCGCAAGTCGTCCTATTTCGATGGTTAACTTTCTTCCATCTAAATCTAGAATAGCCGAGGTCTTTTCTGTCATAAATTCATGCAGCTTTAAGTCCTATCTTTTTTTCAATTGATACGGAGCGTTTTTTATCTATTTTTGAAAGTAAATTGATAATCCTTCTTCTTTTTGCAATCATAGACAAAAGTCCGCGTCTGCTATGTATATCATGGTCATGCTGATTTAGATGTTCTGTAAGTCGGTTAACTCTTGTTGTAAGAAGTGCAACCTGAACCTCTGGACTTCCAGTATCACCTTTTGAAGTTTGGAATTGTTTTATTACATTTTGTTTTTGTTTTGGAGTAAGTGGCATGTTTGTATTATAACACAATTTATAAAGTGGTCGAACCTTTATAGATTTTTGGTGCGAGCCAATCAGATGGAGGGTTACCCTCATCTTCTTTGTTTTCCGTAGGTTGTTTTTGTGTTAGGGGCGAGAAGAAGGAATTAGGTCTACTTCTTATCCTAACAGCTCCTTTTTTCATAAGGCTTGCTGCCATTTCAAATGCCAATGGAGTTGTATTTGGATTTTGAAAGTTATCTGTAGCACTTCCTAGCCCCGATAAAAGATTTTGTGCTATATCAACATCCATTTTAAGGTCTAACGAAAATATGAGAGATGCCACTTGTTCAGAGACGGATGAGAGGTTGGCCGAAGCCAGAACAATATCACCGTATCCTTGATTTTCGGCATTATTATCTATATTAATAATCTTTGTATCTTTTAATGCTTGTACGTCAGATAATTGTCCGAAATCAGAAAGTCTTGGGGTTCCGATTGTAAAAACCACTCCTGCTACTACCCCTCCTCTTTTATATCTTATCCCTTTTTCATTAAAAGACAGTCCGGCCTTTCCTGCTTTTACTAGAATATTTAAAAATCCATCCTCTAAAGTATAAGAAATTTTTTCTATTTCCCCATCTTTATAAGGAAACGAAACAGTAAGGTCTCCTGAATTCCCAGAATCAAAACTAGTTTTTACTTTATCAATGCCAACTAAAGAAGATACCTCAACTATTGGTGCTGTTGGGCAAGAAATATAAACTGACCTTTCCAGCTTAAGCAAGCTTAAGTAAAGCGCAAGCGCTGCTCCCATCTCATCGATTCCTGGGTTTTTTCTAACTGCAATTCCAATTTTATTGTTTTTGTCTAAGAGGTCTTTTATTTTTTGTAGCGTAAGACTATCCATATAGCAAAATTACACACTAAAAGATGCGTCTTTAATGATGGAATATTAACATATCTTCTATTACAAAGTCAAGGAAAGGCGAAAGAATTATGCCTGCCTCATGTCCTTTTTCGACTTTTGAGATAGCATTTTTACCAACCCTAACCGATGAAACAACGCTTTCTCCAATAACCTCATCTCTTCGAGTCAATCTCGCCTTATCTCCTCTAGCAACCCTTCCTTCCAGTACTGTTATCCCAAGCACTTTTGTTTTTTCATAGGGAAAAGATGCCAAAACTTTTGCCTTACCAAAAATTTCTTCCTCTACTTTTAGCTGTTTTCCTTTCAACACGTCATTTATCTCATCTATAAGCTCGTAAATTATTGTGTAATTCTTAAAAAGTACTTTCTCAAGGGTGGCGAGCTTTACAATCTCGTTTCTTACTTTTATATTAAATCCTATAACAATTGCCCCAACTGATTTAGCAAACAAAATATCTGCAGGCGAAACTTCACCAGTTCTTTGCAAAACTATCGAGATGTCTTTTGGCAATGCATTGACAATTGCCTCAAGAGAACCTAATGTATCGGCACAAAGAACTAGCGATAAACCTTCAGCACCCGTCATTCTGGGGACGACCCGCCAACTGGCGGAGAGGACTCCAGAATCGCCTTTCGTATCAGGAGATTCTGGATGTTCAGGCTTTGCCTGATTACCAGAATGACGTTTCGTTACAATATTTCCAACAGAAGGAACAGTTTCAAATCCCAAAATCTCAACAGCCTCCCCAGCAGATGCTTTATTTAGGTGCTCTCCCTGATCGTTTATAATAGTTCTGATTCGTGCTTTTGACCACTCTGTCTTTACATCATCCCCGACTAAGACCGACCCACTTTTAATAACAATTGTTGCTCTTGGTCCCGATTTTTGATCAAGTCTTGATTCGATAACAATTGCTTTAAACTCATTATTTTCCGAAATAGAATAATTATCTCTTTTTAGTTCAAAAACAAGCAAGATAAGCTCTAATAACTCTTTTATATTCGTGTCTGCTTTCGCCGCGTCAGACGCGGCTTTCGCAGAAACCTCAATTACAGGAACGTCTCCGCCATAACCCTCAAGCATTACCTCTTCTTTTAACAATTGTTGCTTAACCTTTTCTGGATTTTTGTCTGGTAGATCTGATTTTGTTATAACAGCAATAAAAGGAATTTTAGAGTCTTTAAGAAGTTTTATACTTTCTCTTGTTTGAGGCATTACTCCATCGGTAGTTGATACCACCAAAAGGCCCAAGTCTGCCGCCTGTACACCTCGTCCCCGCATACGCATAAAAGCAACGTGGCCTGGTGTATCTATAAAAGTAATTTTTCTCTCTTGGCCCTCGGTTATATGTTTTACGCTTGATGCTCCAATCCTTTGTGTAATACCGCCAAATTCGTGAGCAGCAATGTTGGTTTTTCGAATAGCATCTAATAAAGTGGTTTTACCATGATCAACATGACCTAAAACTGCGACCACTGGAGGATAAAAATGGGATGTTTGTATAGAATGCTTTGTGTCTGTATTTGTCTTAACCATACATTAATAATTTTCAATTCTAAATTTTCAATTTTTATTGAATTTTCAATGTTTAAAAATTTAAATTTTAAAAATTTAGATTTCATTTCAAATTGAAAATTGTAAATTAAAAATTTATTTAGTTTTTTCTTCTTTCTTTTTCTTAGCTTGTCTTTTTGATACAGGTTTACTTGTCTGATCTGATGGCTGTTTCTCACTTAATGTTTTCTCTTCTTTTGCTTCAATTTTTTCTACCTCAGAAGCCTCTTTTTTCTCTTCCTCTCCTTCTATCTCGATCCTATACCCTGTTAATTTTGATGCAAGTCTAACGTTCTGTCCATCTTTTCCAATTGCTAAGGATAGCTCCTGTTCGGGTACAAATACATGCGCTACTTTTTTCTCTTCCAAAACCTCAACCCGAACATTCTTAGCAGGAGAAAGGGCCTGCACAATATAATCTTTTGGGTTTTCATTCCATTGAATAATATCAATTTTTTCAAGTCCGCCAAATTCCTGAATTACAGCCTGTACCCTTACACCTTTCTGTCCAACACAGCTTCCAACAGGATCAATACCTTGCATATTCGAGTAAACCGCGATCTTGCTTCGGACACCTGCCTCTCTAGCAATACCTTTTATACTAACGCTTCCCTTTGCAACCTCTGGAACTTCTCTTTTAAATAGTCCAATTAATAACTCTTTACTTGCTCTTGAAACTATTATGTCCTGCCCTTTTGGTCCTTCTCTAATTTCAGCAATATAAACAGCAAGCCTTTGGTTTAAGCGGTATTTTTCATTTTGAATTTGCTCAAGCGGCGGCATAATTGCCTCTGCCTTACCAATGTCAACAACTACATTAGGGCCTGCGAAACGTAAAACCATACCATTTGTTACAGTTCCTATTCTTAATTTATAATCTGCAATTATTGCTTCTTTTTCTTTCTCTCTTATTTTTTGTAGAATTACTTGTCTTGCAGTTTGCGCTGCAATTCTTCCAAAACCTGGAGGCGTAACATCTTTACTCTTGTAGTGTATTCTTGCTTCTCCAGTATTTTTATCAAGAGTTGTAGTATAATCTTTTATATCTATTCCTGGATGATCTTTTTTATAAGCAGCAAGAATGGCATTCTTAACTGTGTCTAACACTATAGAGATATCCACACCTCGTTCGTTGGCAACTTGATTTAATGCTAACAAAAACTCGCTTCTTTGTACTGCTGGCATTGTAGAGCTAGTATACCAAATAAGCTTCTAACTTTCAACGCTAAAAACTTACTCTTTTTGTCATCCTGAACTTGGTTCAGGATCTTAAATCTGTATAGTCTGTATGGGTTGCACTGGTTCTCCCGGTTGTACGGGTTCGGGAGGTGTTGATTGGGGTTCTGATTGTTCAGGCTTAGCCTGAGCGCCGTTATTTATTACCTCAAGCAAATGAGACTTAAGCTTTACATTAATTGTGCGAATAAGTTGAGTTCCTAATGTTGCCAGCTTATAACCAAAACCCAATATAAAACTCATAAGAAAAAAGTGGCTAGACAAGTTTAATGTTTGATTTAAAACTTCTGGGGAAAGAATGTCTAGTTTTGGTAGCGTAGCCGGATTAAGAGCATTAGGACTATTTTTTTTAAGCTCCGAAATAATATCACTAATATTTAAAGAACCGTTGGAACTATTTGATGAGATATTAAAAACAGAGAATGGTTTTACTTTGTTAGTAAAAACCAGAAACATATTTACAACACAAATAACCATTATGGCAAGCCCAACAAAAAGGAGCAAGTGTCCAGTCATCTTTTCGCTCATATATTTATGATAAGCCCTAATATTTTAAATAGCAAGAGGAAATTAAGAAACAGTTATTGTGATGGTATTAGCATTGTCTGTGGAAAATAAGATTTTGTTTCCTCGTTTTATCTCATCTTGTAACATTTTCTTTGCTATTAAATCTTCTATGTTATCTTGAATAAACCGGCGAAGAGGGCGGGCGCCAAATTCCTCATTAACTCCTTCTTTTACAATCTTTGCAATTAATTTATCATCAAAACTAACAGTTATATCTTTTTCTAGAAGCTTATTAGAAAGTTCCTTAAGCATTAATTGTACAATCTTAACTATTTCGTTCCTACCAAGAGGCTTAAAGACAACAATCTCATCAAATCTGTTTAAAAGTTCGGGTTTAAAGATGTTGTTTGTCTGTAAAAACTCAAGTAAATCCGCTTGAAATTTTTTATCTATTACTTTTCCTTTCCTAATCTCTTCTCTAATAAATTCTGACGCAGCATTAGAGGTGGCAATAATAATTGTATTAACAAAAGAAACAGTTCTTCCTTTATTATCAGTCAGCCTTCCATCATCTAAAACCTGCAAAAATAAATCGTGAATCAAAGGCACAGCTTTTTCGAATTCATCAAGAAGTATCAATGAGAAAGGGTGTTCATAAACTTTATCTGTAAGTCCTTCTTCGTCTGGCAAGCCACCCAAAAGACGCTTTACCCCTTCATTTGTTGAGTACTCACTCATATCAACTTTAATCATTCTGTCTTCACCGCCAAAATATAAATAGGCAAGAGCTTTAGCAGTTTCTGTTTTACCAACCCCTGTTGGCCCTAAAAATAAAAATGAAATGGGTTTTATAGATGACTGCAGCCCTGCCCTTATTCGTCGCAAGCCCTCAGAGATTGCTAAGGCTGCTTCTTCTTGGTCAATAATTCGTTTATGGATCTCATCTTCAAGATGGAGTAACAATTCTTTCTCTTTTGCTTGGGGCACGCCAATGGCAATTTTTGTTTTACTCTCCACTTTTTCAATTACGTCTTGCTCTTCAACAATATTTTTCCGCTGAATTTTCACCATGCTAACAGTGTCTTCAAGAAGCGTTACTCCAGCGCCTGGCATTACTCTACCCTGTAGATATTTATCCGCATAATTAAAAGCTGCAACAATAGCTTTATAAGTTAGAGCGACATTACTTCTTTTTTCAATATCAGGCGCTTTATCAAAAAGCATTTGAAGTGCGGTATCTTTGTCTGGGTCTTCAAATTTTACTACTCCAAAAACATCAACAAGACTACGCATTGGCTCTATAAATCTTTTGTAGGCACCAGGAGTAGACGTCCCAATTATTCGGATAATACCGCGTTCCAAATACGGAATAAGTACACCAGATAAATTAAGATTAAAAGTAGAGGCGCCTAAAATATTTTCAATGTCTGGAATAAAAATAATTAAATTACCAGAGTGAGCAATCTCTGCAATAACACTATCTAGCCGTTTTTCTAATTGTCCCTGATCAGAAGATCCTGCCAAAAGACGGTCTACCAAAAGCTGATAAAATCTTTGATGCGAAAGGTTGCCTTCTATTTGCCCTACGAAACTTTCGAAAGCTAAGGTTTCAGCAAGCGAGGCTTTTCCACTGCCAGGTTCTCCAACCAAAATAACACTTTTATTTTTATAGATGGCATCAAGGGTTTGTCTGTATTCGTTCTCTCTTCCAATAAGCATTGGTTTTTCTTGTAATACTTTGGGCGTTAGATCCAACATGTATTTTTTTGTCTCAATCGTCCAACCAAAAACCCATTGCTCGCCAATCCCTTCACCCCAAAAACTCACTCTATAAGGTTTTTTATTTTCCTCGCTAGTAAAAGTAGCGCGTGCCCAATATAGAATTTGCATAAATTCTTCTTTTTTAAGATTTTTGTTAAACAAAAGTTTGGTTTGATCTTCGGTAAACAAAATATATGCCGCAAACAAATCCGCAGTTGTAACTGCCTTGCCTTTTGCGTTCTTTGCAAGGCTGAGAGCTTGGCTTGCGAGTTCTTCGGTAGATACATTATCAAGTAGAGAAATTTCTTTTTCTGTAAAATCTCCTTTCTGCAAAATAAACTGGATTTCTTTTTTACGAATAAGGGTTTTGATTAAATGATTGATATTTGCCGATGATACAAAAATACTTAGGGCTTCCAAAGTAAAAGAGTCATAAATATTTTTACCATCATTCTGTAGAACAGAAAGGGGTGGGGTAAGTCTTGCAATTTTAAAATGGAAGAAAACCTCCAACATTAAAAAAAGAGAAAGAATAAATATTGGAATCTGGGAACGCGTAATGATTACTAACCATGCTAATAGAACCAGCAATAAAACCCTTAACGCTTTGATTGTTAATATTTGATAGAAATAATAAATTTTAGCGTACTCAGTCATAGATTTCTTGAAGTTAGATGGTTTTGACGCCTTTGACATTGAACATTTGACATCTTGAATTCAAGACATCAAGGAATCAAAAAATCAAGATCAAGAACTTCTAACCTCCAATTTCAAGAATTCAAATCGTTAATAACAATATTGTTCCTATTGGCCAGAAAACAAATGCCACTATAAAAGCTAATTCAAACGACAAGAGAAATAACAATAGAACAATGTCAGCAATTATAACAATAGTTTTGATAAATATTCCCATGCCAATCGAGAATCCAACTAAACCTTCCCTATACTCGCTTTTCCAGGGTTTAAAATAGGTCATTACTAGAAGAGGTAGCGAAAACAATTGAAGAAACGTTTTATTTAGGGAACCAAAGAAACCAATAAGCCCACGTGGAGCCTCTAAAAACCAAAAATTAAGAAAAATTAAAGGAAGTCTTAAATACAAACTTATCATAATCTTAATCTTAGTGTATTAATTTGACTATAAAATTGCAAGCTCGGGGATAGAAGAATATTTTAGCGGCTAACCTCGATGTGCTCACCCAGTTCTTCGTTGGCTCCGATTGTTTCAACTTTAATCCTGTTGTCGGCTGCACCTTGTGAAACGTTATATCCTATATTATAAGTTGCAGGGCAAGGAGGGCTGACTTGAGTTCCATTGAGTACTTTAGGATCACGAGGAAGAGCGGCAAGATATTTAGTAATAAGTGATCCGCAAAGATTTGCTCCTGTATTACTAATTTCTGTTGCAGTAGCAGTAATTCCTGCTGGAGGCGTACCTTTATTATCTGCCATATACTGATTAATAGCATTAAGTACTGCATTAACATCGCTTCTTCTTTTTGTATTGTTTGCTTGGGAGAATTGTCGTGCTGGGTTAATTGCTATAAGAGTAATGGCAAGGAGGACTGCCAAAACACCTATGACCACTAATAACTCAATTAGTGTAAAACCTTTTCGGGAACTACTAGGATTTATAATTGTTTTCATATTAAATAAATTCAATATACCTTAAGTGTAAACATACATTTTTGTCTTTGTCAATATATCAAAATAATATCAAAATATACCAAAATTATTTTAGCACTAGCGGCTAACCTCGATGTGCTCACCCAGTTCTTCGTTGGCTCCGATTGTTTCAACTTTAATCCTGTTGTCGGCTGCACCTTGTGAAACGTTATATCCTATATTATAAGTTGCAGGGCAAGGAGGGCTGACTTGAGTTCCATTGAGTACTTTAGGATCACGAGGAAGAGCGGCAAGATATTTAGTAATAAGTGATCCGCAAAGATTTGCTCCTGTATTACTAATTTCTGTTGCAGTAGCAGTAATTCCTGCTGGAGGCGTACCTTTATTATCTGCCATATACTGATTAATAGCATTAAGTACTGCATTAACATCGCTTCTTCTTTTTGTATTGTTTGCTTGGGAGAATTGTCGTGCTGGGTTAATTGCTATAAGAGTAATGGCAAGGAGGACTGCAAGTATTCCTATGACAACTAAAAGTTCTATTAATGTAAAACCTTTTTTGCTATTTTTAATAAAAATTCTTGATGATTTCATTGTAAAATCTTAAATATAAATTAATTAAGACATATAGAAATCTTTTTGTCAATAGGGAAACTTGAGGCTAAATAGAAAAAATAGTCTTAATACCATTAAGATTTACCTATAATTATAGCAATTGTTAAATCGGTCTCTTGACTTTCTTGGACTAAAATATCAGGAAATATTTTTTTAATTTCTTCAATTACTTTTTGGCGGGTCTCATCTGGAATAGATTTTGCAAATAACAAAGACGACTTTGCGGGAATTGGATTTGTTGAATCAATTGTAGCAACATTTAGAAATCCTGATTGGGTTAAGAGGTTTTTTAAAGCGTTAGCAAGAATTTCTGTTTCTTTATTGCTAACAATTGTTATTTTTATAGTTTCTAAGTCAATTATCGAAGGAGACATAGGTACTTCTTTGCTTCCTGTTGGCTCACGTGAGGCAGCAGTTGGACTTGGAACGCTATGTGGGGGCGTTTGGGACGTGTTGTCTGAATTCAGATACATTAGTACTAAAAAAATAAGCAGAATAACAAATATACCTATTAATATATATGGTCTAAGATTGCTGGGTTTTTCTTCTGGCACGCTTTGAGGTTGATCGTTAGAATCTTGTTGAGTTTCCATTGCTTGTTGATCAGTCAACATGTTGCTAAGTTTTAGTAAATCTGTTTGTTGCAAAACTATTCTTGCGACATCTTGGCTTAATCCTCCGGAAAAGTCGATATATTGCTGGTAGACAAAGCCCGGAACAATTGCATCAACAATACACCCCATTTTTTTAAATGGATATACTATTGCTTCAAGCAAATCTTTATTTGCTGCAACTATTCTTGTATTATTAATTACTTTTGCAAGAATTTCTTCAAAAGGCACATTATCCAAAAAATTTTTAATTTCCTTTTCTTGCTGTTCTTTATTACCGAAATCAACCTGAGACTCACCGCTTTCTTGTTTAGATTCTGGATTTTTTTCGAGAGAAATTAAGTCCTTTTGAAAGATAACCGAATCCGACAAAACAATAATAAGGCTACTTGGAATTACCTTATTCGTTTGAATAAACGATCCAATTAAATTTATAAGCTGTTCTTTATTAATTACATCCAAATTTTGAACTTGCTCTTGCGAGAAAGGAAATTGCCAAACATTAGACAGCGTATCTTGGTATATAATGAAGCCGTTTCTATCTAAAAAAATAATAATTGGGTGTTCTTTTAAAGACATATTAAATTTCCCTCCAACCCGAAAGTGTGTAATAGCCACCGCTATAAGTCATTTGCGCCTGAACTGTTCGTTTAAAATTGCCGTTTGTTCCAACTGCTACTATTGTTTTGGGATTGCTACCGCTAACAGTAATAACCACTGTTGCCGTATCTATTGGTAATGTTTCTCCAGTGTAGTTTGGGTTTCTAAGTAATCTCAAAAGACCGTTTTCAATTCCTGCTTCTGCAACATCGTAAGAAATGCTTCCTTCTTGTAACTTACCAATAGACGTAGAATTTACAGCAATCATTATTATTGCTCCAGATGTTATAGTAATTGCAATAAGAACAAAAAATATAAGAGTAATTAAAGCCTGCCCCTTTTGTGATTTGTGATTTTGCATTATTGTTTCCTTAATGAAAGATTTGTCTCAAAATCTTTTGCTTCATATCCCGCAGTCCCTGTCCTTTTTGTGCGACTTGTGATAGTAAAATTGATTTTTAACGTATCTTCAACTCCTCCAGCATTGCCCAATCGCTTTGCCAATAATCCCGAAACCTTAGAGTCATAACTATTGAGATTATTTGTTCCCAAATTATTATTGAGCGTAAGATTTTCACTTCCATCTAAACCATAAGTATAGTCTACGCCCCCAACCACTATTTTAAAATTATTTGTTTGCGAACCTAAAGATGCAGGTATACTTATACTGCTTGCGCGATGAATATCATAAGAAAGCTTTGCCAAAATATAGGTTCCGTCTCTCTCTACACTGGAGGCTGCTTCGGATTCCAACTGGACATCCAAAGCAGTAACAAAAATGGAAACCAATATAGAAAGAAGAACAGACAAAATACCCATGTATAAAATCAGCTCGACAATTGTAAAACCTTTATTATTTTTCATATATTATTCTATGGGGCATAATTCAAAGTAACATCGTATAAAGTCGGCGCCGAAGCAATGTCTTGGGTCGATAAATATGCTTTATACTTAAAGCAACGCTTAGGGCTTAAAGAAAGAGGTATTGTATAACTATAATTTGTCAAAGCAGCATTTACCAAAGTTTCAAAATAAGTACTAGGAGTAGCATCTGGTGGACCAACAAATGTATAGGCTGCGCCATTACAGCTTCCGCCTACTGGATCAGAAGTCGCAACCTGAAATTTAATATCTGTTTGGGCTGGTCTTATCACAGATACGTCAAATCTATTAAATGATGATGGGTATCCAGCATCAATCGCACTGGAAGTAAAGTCTCCCAAGTTCCCAAAAAGTCCACCCGGCCCTCCCTCAACAATTTTAAATTCAGCAGTTACATCACCAGTAATAATATAGGAATACGCATCGCTATCTGCTTCTACTACGGAAGAAACTCCGTTTATTCCAGTATCTACGTTTAATCCTCCACACCTAGTTGGACTTGATTCAGTTTGAATATTTATAACTTGGTATTCTTCCCCACCAGTCCCAACAATAACTGCTTTATTGTTGGTAACAACAGTCACTCCTTTTGGGCTCATTTCACTTGTTTCGTAACTTCCACCGCTAACTAGGACTGGACTAGTTTTATTTGAGACATCAATAATGAAAAACTCCTTTTGAGTAGAGGACGCAGAGGTTACAACATATGCGCGAGTTTGAGATGAGTTCACAAACACGTCTTTTGCCCCCTGATCGTTAAGAGAACCAGTTTGTCCTTCTAATGTTAAATTGTTTGGATTGCTAATATTAAAAATCTGCAGTTGATTTGTGGTTGAAGAAGTTGCAACGTATGCATAAGAACCAACAATGTATACTTTGTTTCCATCGCCAGCAAGTGTTACTCCATCGGGGTCTAAAATAGGTCGAGAACCAGATTTGCTAGAAAGATCGAACGAATACAACTTATTGCCACCGTTCTCATGGATCATATACCCAGTATTTCCAGAAACAAATAGGCTATTGCCATCACCATTGCCTGGTGCATTAAAGAAACCTGCTTCTTGGTATTTACCCGCAACAATATTATTAAGATCAATAATAACAATTTCTTTAAAATTATTATCTGTTGCAAGATATGCATAATTTGTTTCGCCAAAAACTCCATTAGTTTTGTATCCGTCAAATGTTGCAGAAATTGCTGAAACAGGAGGATTTGCATTACTAATGGAAACTTTTGCAAAAGAGATTCCTGACGCATTGTCTCCAGTGCCAGCAAATGCTCTGCCCTCAATTGCGGTTAATGCATTTGCAACTCCACTTTTGGGTAAATCCAAAGCAGCAATTGTAAGACTAGGAGTACACCAGTCAGCACGAAGACCTACTGGTCCCAATGTTATTTCTCCGCCGCTATTGTTAGTTACTACTGTTGCTGACCTTGTGCCCAAGTTAAAATCTGCTACTGTTGTTTGAAGGAATGCATTATTGCCTAAATAGCGAGTCATGTACAAGGTGGAGTTTATAGAAGATGGGTAGGGTGCTCCCCAAGATACTGTAATTACAACTTTTTTAGTTGATGTGTCTGTAGTGCCCGCTAACGCAATAGCTCCATTTACATCTCTTTTTACATCGCTAATATCAACTTGTCTTGTAAAGCCATTTATCGTATCGCTTCCAACAACAAGTGTCCATGAAGACCCAGCAACTTCGGGATGAAAAGTTCCATTTGTAGCAAAGGAGTCCCAGGCTTTTTCACGTACACTTCTTACAGCCGCAACTGTTGTTTTTAAAAGTGAAACTGCTTCTGTTCTTTGGGAATGTTGCGCTTTTCCTTCTCTTGACGCTAAGAAACCAGTAAGTAGTGCAGGCAATAAAATTGCACTTAAACCAATAGCCAATAATAACTCTACAAGAGATTGTCCTCTTTGAAAATTTTTCATGCTAGTTTACCGATGTTATTACGCCATACTTATTAATCTGAATTGTCTTTGTATTGCTATTCGTAGTGTCCTGTAATTGGATTGAGGCGGCAGCAGAAATATCACCACTAACTCTAGAAAAAATAATATTTGAGCCTGGAGATATAAATTGCATATTACTTGGCAAACTGACTTTAAAGTTAGATGGATCCAAAGCATCATATGATGTACCATTGAAGAGCACATACTGGTTAGAGTCAATATGAATACCGTATGCGGAAGCAGTTGGTCTTCCTTCGGTATCTCCAATCATTGCTTTTATTTGCTGTTGTCTAATATCCGAGATAAGATTTTGGACAATAGAAGTTAAAGAAGCTCTCTGTTGTATGCCTGCTAAATTAATGGTTATCAAACCAATTAAGGTCGCCATTATGCTCATTACAAGGATCAACTCTACCAAAGAAAACCCGCTTGTCATTCTCGACTTGATCGATCCTCGACTAGATCGAGGACTAGATTCCCGCTTTCGCGGGAATGACACAAAAGGTTTTAAAGAATGTATTTTTATCATTTATCTAGCACTTCCTACCTGGCCAATAAGTCCATAAATTGGCGCAATTATTGCTAGCATCATTCCCCCAACCATTCCCCCCATAACTACTAATAATATCGGTTCAAGCAAAGCAGTTACTGTTTTTAATCTTCCCGAAACCTGGTAGTCCAGAAATTCCGAGACCTCCTCCAATGATTTATCTAAAGAACCACTTCTCTCTCCAGCTTCTGTAATTCTTATCATTATTGTTGGAAAAACTGTCTTTCTATCTTTAAAACCTTCTGCAATCTTTTTGCCTCCCATTACTAGGTCTTTGGTGTGTCTAATAGCCATAGCAATATCTTTATTAAATACAACATCCTCTGCAAGTTCCAAAGCAGTTGATATAGGAATACCAGCGCTTAAAAGTAAATACAAGCTTCTTGAAAATATAGTCAAATCAATATCGCGGGATAAGTTTGACAATAATGGAAGTTTAAGAAAAATACCAAGAATCCATTTCTTTTGCTTATTATACAAAAAATAGACTCCAATTATAAAAATCGCAGTTAATATGATAACTGGAATTGTATTGTGTACTATTGTATTTGACATAAAAATCAATATTTTGGTTGGGAGCGGTAAAGTAACGTTGAGTCTTGAAAAAACAGAGGCAATTTTAGGCACCACTACTATAAGAATCATAAGAAGTACTATAAAAAATACAATGACAACAAACATTGGGTAGATCATAGCTGACTTTATTTTGTCGGTAAATTCCATATCTTTTTTCATATTGTTTTTTATATCTTTTAACGTAACATCCAACGTTCCCGTCTCCTCTGATGCTTTAATAAGATTTGTGGTAACTTTGGAAAAAATGTTTGGGAATTTATAAAATGTAAAGTAGATGTGTTTTCCTTGAGTTAAATCGCCTCTCAAGGTTTCTAATAGTTTTTTTTGACTCCCTTTAGAATCTTCAAGCAAAGCCTCTACTGTTTCAAGAAGCGGCATTCCAGCAGACAGCATTGTAGAAAGATTGCTTAAAAGACCTAACTTATCTTTATTTGAAAGAGAAATATTTTCTGTTTTCATTTTATAAAGTTTACATAGGTTCTATTCTAGTAACCCTAAGCACCTCTTCTATCGTAGTTATACCTTTTATTACTTTATCTAATCCATCATCAAGCATTGTTGTCATTCCTTCTTCTATCGCTTTGGCTGCAATTACATCGGAATCACTTCTTCTTACAATTAATTCTCGAATCGTTCGGGTTACTTCTAAAACTTCAAATACGCCTATTCTGCCTGCATACCCCGTAGAATAACAGATTTTGCAACCATCTCCTTGGTATATTGTAATGTTTTGCTTATTGCCAAAGTGTTTTTTGACTACATCTTTAGGCAAGTTTTTCATCAGTTCTTCCTCGGTTATTGGACGTGTAGCTTTACAGATCTCGCAAATTTTTCTAACTAATCTTTGGGCAATAATTACATTTATAGTGGAGGCAACTAGGAAAGGTTCAACATTCATGTCTATGAGGCGCGGAAGAGCTGTTGCTGCATCATTTGTATGAAGGGTGGAAAGAACCAAGTGACCAGTTAGTGAGGCATTAACCGCAATACTTGCTGTATCGATATCTCTAATTTCTCCAACAAAAATTATGTTTGGGTCTTGTCTAAGAATGGACCTTAGTCCACTTGCAAAAGTAAGATTTGTCTTTGGGTTGACATTAATCTGATTAACGCCTTTAATTTTATATTCTACTGGATCTTCAACTGTGGTAATATTTTTCTCGCGCGTGTTTAATATTTTAAGAACTGCATAAATACTTGTTGTTTTTCCCGATCCTGTAGGACCAGTAGACAAAATCATACCATACGATTTGCTGTACGCTTTGGTAATTTTTTTTAAATCGTTTTCATTCATTCCTAAATCAGTGAGTGAGAATTTTCCAAACCTTGACGTTAGTAACCTAAGTGCTGCTTTCTCACCATCTGTTATTGGTAGTATCGAAACTCTTATGTCTATTGCTTCTTTATCGAAAACCATTCTCATTTTTCCATCTTGTGGAGCAAGATGTTCATCAGTACGTAGTCTTGATAAAATCTTAATTCTTGTTATTATCTGATCGTGAAGGGTTTTTGGCAAAAATAGAACATCTTGCAAAATTCCATCAATTCTAAGCCTAACCAGTGAGTATTTTTCCTCTGGCTCTATGTGAATATCCGATGCCCTATCTTGATAGGCATAATTAATAAGTAGATCAACAAGCTTTGCTATGGGTATATTCCTGCCAGCCAAGATATCTGTTGGCCCAAGTTCTTTTTTAAGCATAGCGTCAAAGGATGCCTGCAGATTTTTTCTATATATTCGAAGAGTGTTATAAATGTCTTGTTCTGTTGCAAGAAACGGAATAACAGGCATTTCTATTTTTTTGGAGATCATTTCTTGCACTTCTTTACTAGAAGGATCAGCCATGGCGAGCTTAACTCCATTTGCGTCGAGCTCAAATGGTATTACTTTTTGTTTTCTTGCTATTTTCTCTGGAATTATATGGAAGACTTCACTAGGGATACTTTTTTTTGCCAAAACTACAAAGGGGAATTTTAGAAAATCTGAAATCAGTAAACCTAAATTCTCATCCGATATAATATCCTTCTCAACCAAAGCATCGCTAACACTTATATCTGCATTTTTGGCATATTTTTCAATTTTTTCGAAACCCGCCTTATCGGTAATGCCAGTATGCAAAATTAGCGATTTTAATTGTTCATCTGTAATAAGCATAGGGCAGTTTTAATAAATGTTATGATGCTTACTAATTTTAACCATCATTTCATCAAAATTAAAAAAACTTTTATTAATATAATCTGTTGCGCCCAA
Organism: Patescibacteria group bacterium; assembly: GCA_038062115.1. Taxonomy (GTDB): domain Bacteria; phylum Patescibacteriota; class Microgenomatia; order Levybacterales; family UBA12049; genus JBBTXS01. The sequence continues at coordinate 29,987 of JBBTXS010000009.1, read as the reverse complement.
GTTTTTTGCTTTTTCTAAATCTTTCTCTTGGCCTAATGTAGAAAAAACAATCACTGGAATTTTTTTAAGATTTTCATCCATTTGCCGAGCTTCGAGCACCGAAAACCCATCTTTTTTTGGCATGATTAAATCAAGCAAAACTACATTTGGATTTATGCTCTGCATTTTTAGCAAGCCTTCTTCTCCATCTGATGCCACATCAACTTCTATGTTTTGCTCTCTTAATTTAGCTGAATAGAACTTTTGGAAAAATCTATCATCGTCAATCAACAATACTTTCATAGCCTTCTAATATATTCTTCTAACTTTTTACTAATAACATCTGTATCTTTCTCTTTGTTTTCTGTTTGAATATTTCGCAACGAAAGCTTAACATTTTCTATTGCATCTTTAATAACAACCATTAAGTCGTTGGGAATTTGAGTATTATTGGCCAAAATATTTTTTATAGTTTTCTCAATTATACCACTTAGAGCCGTCATTTTTACATATCCCATCGCTTGGCTTTGGCTTTTTAGGGAATGAGCGCTAATATACATATTTTTCAATGCGTCTTTGTCCAAAGAGTTTCGCAATATTTTAATGTAACTCTTTGATATAATATCGCTATACTGTTTAGCGGTTTGAAGATATAATTTTTTGTAAGAAGAAAGATCAACTGTTGTCATCTTACTCAATAATACTACACCTGCATGTGGTATTCAAGGACATTGAGAAAGATAGCGTATTGTTTTCCGGTTGCTAAATCCTTGTATTCAGATTGACATATTGAGACAATCGTTTAAGTATCCTCTGTTAACAGAAGATAGAAGGTGAAGTATTTGTCATTGCGAGGATCCGTCAGATGACGGAGACGAAGCAATCTCATGCATTTGGAGATTGCTACACCAGTCTGCGGACTGGTTCGCAATGACAGAGAAGGAAAAACAACTACTTTTCAAACAGGTTTTAACAAAAAAGCAACCGAGAATTGGTACGCTATCTCGAGAAAGTTATTGACATTTATATCTTCAATTGCTACGATTCTATATATAGGTATGGCTAAAATATTGATTGTTGAGGATGATCAATTTTTAAGAGAACTCTACGCAGATGTTTTAAAAGCTGAGGGATATATTGTTGATTCTGCTGTTGACGGAGAAGAAGGCCTAAAAAGAATAAAAGATGGGGGATACGACCTTATACTGTTAGACATTATAATGCCCAAAATTGACGGTCTTGAGATAATGAAGCGCATTAAAAGTGATCCACCAATTAACCCCAACAAATGCACCGTATTTCTCACAAATCTTGATAAAGATGAAGAAATCAAAATGGCTCTAAAACTAGGGGAAGGATATCTAATTAAAAGCCAAATTACACCCGGCAACCTTATCCAAGAAGTAAAAATCTACTTAGAAAAGTTTGCAAAAGCATAAAACCTTTTGCTATTTATTTCCTCCACCTCTTTTATTTGTGTTACAATTCAAACACGAGTTTCGCACATTTGTCATTCCGTGCTTGACACGGAATCCATATAAATAAATTATTGGTATAGATTCCCGCTTTCGCGGGAATGACATGTAGGTATTCTACTAGAACTGCGAAACTCGTATCAAATATGCAAATTGTTCTATGAACAGTATCTATTTTAGAGAATTTTTGCCTGAAGAAAAAGAAGAAGTTGTTCATCTAATGCGGGGATTAAACAAGGAAGATAAAGAAGAACTCAGGCTTAATAAAGAAAAGATAAAACAGCTCTTTCGTTTTGCGCCTGATAGAAAATGGGTTGAACTGTTTGTTGCCGTATACGGCCAAGAAATTATTGGATATGCGGTATTTATTAAAGCATTTAGCGTTGAACTGTGTGGTTTGTATGGAGAGATAGACGAATTATATGTTAAGCCTGAGTATCGTAACAAGGGTATTGGTAGCTCCTTTATCGCATGGTTAGAAAAGCATGCAAAGGATAATGATTGTAATGCAATGTATGTAATAGCAACAGCCCCAAACATGAAAGCGCAACAACTGTATAAGCGATTAAGGTTTAAACAGTTACCACTCCGTTATAACTATGTAAAAATGTTAAGGAAGGTAAGGTGAATAATGTTAATTAAGCCTCTTTTAGGGTAAAACTAAACCTTGCTCCTTTGCCAATACCATCTGATTCTGCCCAGATTTTCTATGCATTCTTTAATTTATATCTGCCGAAAAATTGTTTTCAGTTTCCGATTCGCAGTATTGCATGTTTAAAAATTTTAGATTTTTCCTCTCCGCCAATACCAAATGTCGTATACTCGTCACAATCTCTTATAAGGTCTATTCCCAACTTTTCTGCATAACCTCTTGGCAAAAGGGTGTAATCTGCTCCGGTATCAACAATTCCCCATACTGGAATCCAAACATTGGTTTTCTTTGAGTAAAAGTAAACCAAGGCAATTGGGCGAAAAACATAACCAAAGATTGAAGATGGTGCTTTCTCAAAAGAAAATTGTACCTCGTTTTGCACAAGGACTAAAGAATCAAAGCATCTTCTCTGGGAATGTATGTCAATGTGGGAGGCACCTTGGATTTTTTAAGCCAATTATCAAATACCTTAGATGCTTTTGTCCACGATCCTGCCGTAAGAACTTTATTGCCAACAAGCACCAGGTGTTTCCCGCGATATTGCGGGTCTTTGAATATTTTTGTTGGAATAGCTATTTTCTTCATACGAAAATATAATACCATATTTTTGCCATTATTTCTATGCTCTTTTGGTCTGTTTACTTTTGTCCATTGTATTATCTTCCACTGTCCTTAGGGTAAAGCTAAATTTCGCTCCTTCTCCCTCCCCCTCCGACTCCACCCAAATCTTGCCACCATGTAGCTCAATGATTGATTTGCTCAAGTATAGACCAAGTCCTGTCCCTTGAGTACTTTGTTTTCGAAGATAATCGTTTCCTATCATGCCAAATTTTTGGAAAAGCTTAGGCATGTCCTCTTTACTTATTCCTTTTCCAGTATCGCTAATTGCAACAGTAACCATATTATCCTTATAAGACAACGCAATTGTAATTTTGCCACCCTTTGGAGTAAACTTTAATGAATTTCCAATAAGATTTATTAATACTTGCTCTATTCGTTCTTTATCTGCCATAACTTTTGGAAGGCTTTCTGTCGGTTTATCAACAACTAAATTTATTCCTAACTCTTGAGCTTTTGGCAATATTTCCGCATACACAGTATTTGCCAACTCAACAATATCTATTGGCTTAATATCAAGAGTTAATCTCCCAGATTCAATTCTAGAAACATTTAACATGTCGTTAACCAAGTTAATAAGCCGTTCGGTTGAAGTATAAGCTCTATCTAAATATAGTTTTTGCTTATCGGTGAGTTGAGCTCTTTCTTTTTCCAAAATCATCCAAAGGTAAGATTTAATAATAGTCATTGGCGTTCTTAACTCATGCGACGCCAAAGACACGAATTCGTCTTTTAACCTATCCACTTGCTGAAGCCTCTCGTTGGCGCTTTGCAATTGTTTTGTTGCAACATTCAAGGATCTGAACAAAAGGGCATTATCAAGAGCTATTCCCACTGCGCCTACAAAACTATGGAGCACTGACCATTCTTGTTCCTTGATCTTTTCTTTTTCTTTGCTCAAGCTAAAGATTAAGGAACCTAAAACTCTATCTTTTGCCAAAATTGGAAAGACAATGGACGCTTTAATCCCAAGCTGTTTCTGAAAACTCTCCACCCATTCTTTACTAAGAGCTGGATATAAAACATCTGAAACATTTTCAGTTACGTACACTTTTCTTTCAACAATTGCCTTAACAGATAAGTTTTTCGTCGCAGTGAGAGGTATAACTATATTCTCAAATGGAATAGGTGTTGCTTTCAAGAATCGCTCAGCAGCCTGTGTCTGTGATATTGCTATCCTTCTCAATTCCCACTTTTTGATATCTAATAACGACAAAACTATTACCTCATATCCGTAATTTATATATCCAAGCTGGGTTAAAATGATATTTACAACTCTTTTTGTTGCTTCATCAAAATATGTTGTTTCAAGAACTGCTTTTTCAATTTCCCATATTGCCTCAAAAACGCCTTTAAACCTGGTATTGCTTGCTGTAACAAGCAAGACTTTTCTCCGAGACAAGTACAAGGCTGTTAGCAAAACTGCAACAGCAATAAGAAGCAAAGGTAAAATAATAACTTTAATATCGGGCATTAATACCAGTATAGCATGTAGGGAGTTACGAGGGAAAGATGATATTACTTTACGCTTAAGCCTTTTCTTCCAATAACATTTCTTACTTCATCTGCAGATAATAAACTCCAATTTTTCTTTGCCAGATCAAGTACCTCTCGTGCTTTTTCTTCGGTCACATCTCTAATGCCCAATTCTTCACAATATGCATACACATTAGCAAGTCCACTTACAGGTCCAATTCTTACCCGTGCCGTAAGACCAACGTCCTTCGGATCATAAGCAAAGTAAATGGGAGGCAAGTCTCCTTTTCTAACTTTTTCGTATGTGCTAGCATGAACGCCAGATGCGGTCTCAGTCGACTTCTCACCAACAATTGGTTCATGTGAAACAATTGGAATAGAAAGAATATCAGCAGCCATTCGTGCAAATGTTTGAATGTGTGAAGTGTCCATAGCTCGAAACCCTTGAAGATTTAACACCACAAGTAACTTTTCCAATGACACGTTTCCTGCTCGCTCACCTATTCCCCTAGCAGTAGCATGTAGTCTATCTATTCCTTCCATTGCGGCGACAACGCAATTAGCAATTCCCATGTTTAGATCCTCATGTTCATGAAAATCAAATTTAATTTCAGGATATCTTTTCCCCAGATTTTCAAACATAGTTCTTAAAAGTTGTGATGTCCCATATGGTGTAAGCGCGCCAGTTGTGTCCGCAAGTGCAATTCTATCGACTCCTTCATCCGCTGCCATAACACAGGCATCAAACAATTCTTTCGGCGACGTAACGCTTGCTCTTTCTGGAACAAACATTACTGACAACCCTTCTTTTTTTGCAAGAGCTATATTGTTCATCGTCTGTCTCAATTTTTCATCCCTACTCCATCCTTCAACGTCAGCGCGAAGATAACTTACGTCTATGAAAAGGTCTGCCTCCACCTTCTCTCCGGTTCTTTGAGCAATCTCTATAATTGATTTTATATCGTCAATCGCTGCCCCTCTTCCTGCCGTGCTAAAAGTAACATTCAATTTTTTCTTTTGAGAAAAATCAATAAGAGTAACTATTTCATCCCTATGCATGGGTCCACTCGCAGGAAATCCAATATCAAGATGGTCAATAAATCCAAGGGTTGCCGCTGTCTCAATATAAAAAGCTTTTTGATTCGTATTTGGGTGATGAACTACATGGGTTCCTTGTATGCCATCTCGCCACGTCTCATCGTCAATTTCAACGCGGGGCCTTGGAGATCTTACAGGCATACTGGGACCATCGTGTCTTGTCCAATTATAGATTCCAGGAATTTCTTTGCTCATTCTATTTTTATAGTAATGGTTATTAGAAAAAATGTAAAGTGGGTAATTTTTGAGTAACTACTCAGAGTTCTGACACAATTTTGTCATTTCGATCAGGCGAAGCCTGAAGCCTGAGAGAAATCCCATTGGGATTCTCACGGCAACGATGTTGCCTCAGAATGACAATTTATGTTAGAAGTCTGAGTAGATACATTTTTGGAATTTGTGGAAGAAGCATTTTCATAGATGGTATAATCAGTACGTGACTGAGCAAATTCACCCATCGGAAATATTCGATAGAGCAGAAAAACTTAAACTTACAGGAAGGATTATTTATTTGACAAAAGATCCATCTCTAATTCGAAAACAGTTAAAGGGAGAAAATTTGTCAGATATTCCGCAAGGAGAGCTTCTTGAAGGCATTTCGACCGATGAAATTATCCCCAACAAAGCATGTCTCTCTTATACCGGCAAGGAGGAGGGACATCTGGGGAATTTTGTGCTAACAGGACTTCGGGGAGGGATAATTCAACCGGCAGATGTAGCAAAAGGAAATTTTCAGGTAGTTGTCGCAGGATCCTCTTTTGCAAGAGGATCGTCAAGAATTCATGCGCCACTTGCATTACAAGAGGCAGGAATAAATATTGTTATTGCGAATGGTGAAAGAATATTTGGCGAAAATTGCGTAAACTGCGGCATTTATCTTCTCAAACCCAACAGTAATTCCACGCAAAAACTGCTAAAAGAAGGATTTATATCCATCAATGAAATCTTAGAAGACATGCCAGAAATTTCCCAAAACATTATGAGAGAAGGAGGACTGCTTCCTTATTTTAAAGCGCTTGAAGAAGAAAAAATCTCTTTCCCGCAAAACATTACTTCTACAAGACCCATGACAATAGCTGAAAAAATAATTGCACGAAAAATTTTGAATCAAGACGGAAGTATTGGGAGTGTAGCTATCAAACCAGGAGATGAATGTATTATAGAACCCGATCAATATTACGGTTATGAATTACAATCTCCACCGACAAGACAAGCACTAAGAACCGCATTTGGAGAAAATATTAGAGTACGGCGTCCTGAAAAAATATCTCTTCATAATGACCATACTGCGTTATTGACAGATGAATCTTCTCAAACGCAGCGCAAAGAACAGACTTTATTTGCACAACCTCTAGGAATTAAGGTTTTTGAGTCCGATAGTGTCAAGGGCGCGCCTGCAATATGTCACACAAAAATGCTTGAAGATCATGCTCTCCCCGGGCAACTTATTCTTGGAAACGATTCTCACACCTGCACCCTTGGTGTTTTAAATTCATTGGCAGTTGGAAAAGGAGCACTTGACCTTGCAGGAGCAATTGCATACGACAAAATGGCCTTGATAGTTCCGCAATCTATTCGGGTAAACCTTCACGGAAGTCTACAAAAAGGCGTTACGATAAAAGACTTTATGCTTCAATTTGGAGCAAGACCTGAATTAAAAGAAAAACGTCTTGGAAGCGGAAGGGTATTTGAGTTTGGCGGAGAAGCTCTTTCGGAAATTCCGTTTGATGAACAGATAAAATTAACAAACATGTCTGTTGAACTTCTTGGCTTTAGCGGAATAGTTGAGCCGAATGAGCAAGTTGTTGCGTATCTTCAGAAAAAGCGTGGGATGACGGAAGAGGAAATTAAAAGACTTATGATCTCAAGCGATAAAAATGCTAAATATGCATATTTATTTGACATTGATTTATCAACCATAGAACCAACAGTTGCAACACCTGGGGATACACAAAACGGCAAACCTTTATCAGAGATAGCAAGTCAAAATATTCGAATACAAAAAGCTTATTTAGGATCTTGTACTCACGGAACACCAGAAGACTTAAGACAGGCAGCAGAGATTTTAAGAGGCAAAAAGATAGCAAAAGGAGTAAAACTTTTTATTCAGGCAAGTTCTATTGCTAATTTGGATGAAGCAGAAAAACAAGGATATATAAAAGACTTAATTGACGCAGGAGCAAAGCTTCTTCCTATTGGTTGCGGCGCATGCATGAATGCCGGACCTGGATCAACAGAAGAAAACGAAACAGGTATTTTTGCAACTAACAGAAATTTTCCAGGAAGAACAGGGAAGGGAAAAACTTATCTAGCAAGTCCAGCAGTTGTAGCAGCAAGCGCTATTGAAGGCTTTATCTGCGGGCCGAAGAATTTAGAGACGACTTAAGAAAACCTGCGAATCTTTCTACTTGTAGCAATACTTCTTTAACCTTACGATCAGCTATCGCATTAGTCTCGTCAGAATACCCAGTGGTGCTTGAAGCATACTTAACGTTTGAAGAAGTTGCTATGGGATAACCTGTCCTTTCTTCAATTCTTTCTTTACTCAAAGATCCAACTCGAACTAATTCTGGCTGTCGCCCTGAAAAACGCACCATTGTATGCGATCTACCAACATTTGCTGCCTCTACAATATCATCAAAAACAATAAAATCTATTTCCTCCAACCAATCTTTCTGTCTCGCCATTTCTTCGTATAATTCTTGTTTATTGTAACAAGGATCTTTACCATGAATATTAAGTGACCCTCCGCCTAATATCCCATGTTTTATTCTTTTGCGAGCCGAAGCAACAAGCCCTTCAAAAGCGAAATGGGGAGCCCAAAAAACTGCTATTGTTTTGTCCTCTTCTCGAATAAGTGCCCTATTTACAAATCCTCTATCCTTCACAGGTACAATAATGTGAAGAGGTCCGACGTACAATTGCTCTCTTTTATGAGGCGATCGGAATTGACTTCTAAGGCGTACATCAACCCTGTCGATGTCAATAACATCAATCATGTCTTCAGGGTGAGCTAGGGCAACAAAATTTTGTTGCCTTGGCCTTTTTTTTACTTTATCAAAAAGAGCATCAGCCGAGCCTACATTTTTAGAATTTTCCCATTCAGGCGCTTCAAGATTTTTAACTACTCCATAATTACCCATCATAAACACTGCAGCAGTCTTTCCTTCCTTAAATCTATCGACTATCTCATTCCAATATGAAGGGTTCAAGAGAGGATAGGTTGGTTTAATAACGGGACCAATATCTGGATGGTAGAATTCCCACTTACCCTTTTCCCATTCGATAGGAATTCCCTCAAAAGGCAAATGCTGACCTTTGTATTCAAAAGGTCTCAACGATTTATCTTGAACGGCTACTGGCCTTTCAGAAATCATAGTATTATATAGGACAACGTTTTGATTTGGCTCAATGATTCAGACCAAAATATTGAAAACCCTATAAAAATATTATACAATGATGCTATCATGTCTAAAGAAGTTTTGCAATCAACTCCACGTAAGGATAGTGTAGGAAAGAGAATTATTCCAAAAGCTATACGCTCAGCCGTTTTGGCAGGAGGTTTTTCTCTTGCTCTAATTGCAGCATCTTACGGTTCAGGAAATGTTCCTCAAGCAAAATATGAAAATGCAATCGTAAGTTCAGTTGATACACTCCCCCCAACTAACATGCAAGAAACTTTAACACAAGACATTTTTGTAGCAAGCCCTAAACCTAAACAGGAACAAGAAATTAAATCAAAAGACGGGGTAATATCTGATGTTTTAAGCAACAACTATGCGCGAGTAGGTCTTGCTGCGGCTTTAGCTATGGCTGCATCTATAACAATAAATGCATATCAACTTGGAAAAAGACATGATGAAGCTAAGCTCCATATGCTACGCGTTGCCGGACCACTTATTATGACTGCCAGTGCATCTTCAGCTCTTATTGACTCTTTCATTACTATTGACAGAAATATACCCGCTTCATTATTTCTTGCTTCCACTCTTCTTATTGCAAGTCATCAAATTACTAACACATTCCAACATTATAAGAACTCCAAAATTCGAGCATCAGCAGTATTTACGGCAGCAATGTTTGTCTCTCTTGGCGCGACTGCCCTCATTGTCCTTAACAGATAATTCTGTTTTTTCAATTCTTGACAATTTTTCTCACGTTTAATATGCTAAATAATGAAAGGAGGTGTAAAATTATGGAATTGCTGTACGCTTTCCTTGCAGGATTATTTTTGGCAAACGGTGTTCCCCATTTTGTGAAAGGAATCACTGGACAAACCCATATGACTCCATTTAAAAGAGTTTCTTCTGCTAGTCTTAATGTTATATGGGGATTTGTAAATTTCTTGATAGGCTTTTTCTTTATGAATCTATCAGGTGAAAGTTTTAGAGCAATTGCTAGTTTGGATTCCTTTTCATGGAGCTTCATGTTTGGGGTAGTATTTATGGCTCTTTCGGACGCATGGCTTTTCTCTAAGCCAAATGCACGCTTGCCATGGCAGAAAGACTAAAAAATTAGGTCTATTACTGTACGGAGACGCTGTCGAAGAAAGGACTTAACTTTGCAAGGGGACGCCTTGTAATGCTTGGCTTTACGAAGCTATATAAATAAATAAGCTTATTGAGAGGAAATATTTTTGCTTATTGCAAGGCATTTACTGCTGCTAATCTAGGCATGCCAAGCGAAGGACTAGGTCCATATGCAGGGGAGGGGAAACCATATTTTGGAGTTAACACTCTTTTTGGTGGTGAGTTGACACCAATGGCTGGGGGTCTACCAGTAAAAATGGGCGAGAAATTGGTTGGTGGAGTAGGCGTTGGGGGGTCAACGGATACGCAGCAAGACGTTGAGTGCGCTAAAGAAGCTGTAAATGTCTTGAGCTCTTAAAGTCTATTTGTCTAAGAAGAGACAATGTTTTATTTTTTTGCGCGAGTTCGAGATTTTTCTTGTACATTTCCTTGGTAACGTAGGCTAGCTCTTTTGAAAGATCAGGCTTTTGAAGACCTTCTGATTGCTGAGGGTTTATATTAGACGTATCCATAGAGTTATTATATTATGTTTGTCTTGTAGTAACAACTACTTCGGCGGGACTTCTCTGTATGTTTTAGTTGCATGTTGAATAATGCGTGGGGCATTGAGTATTAGATCAAGTCTCTCTGTAAAATAAACACTTGGGTAGTTTATGTTTCCTCCACAAATGTCTCTTTGGTTTTGGCCTTGTCAAGTACCCAATTTTTTAGACAGTTATTCTCACTTTCTGTAAACGATCTTCAAAGTTTTGCTTGAATATAACAGGCGCCATTTTTAAGCTGGTATGAATTCTTAAATTATTGTAATAATAAATTGTTTGATAGATTTCCTCAATCAGTTCTTCCCCTGTTTTAAATCTATTAACATACCCCAGATCAACTTTGAACTGGGAGTAAAATGATTCTTGAAAAGGATTCTCCCATGGCGAGTTTTTATTGCTCATTGAAATCATAATCTCTTTACTTAAAATATAATCTTCGTATTGTTTCGCATCATATTCCGATCCCTGATCAGAATGAAGATATACAGGTACTTTCCCTATATTTTCAATTGCGTGCTGTACTGCTCCTAACACTAGTTTCGTATCATGCACAGCTGATATATTCCAGCCTATAACTTCTCTAGTATAAACATCAATTATTGTTGCTAGGTAGAGAAAGCTTCCTTGAAATTTAATATAAGTAAAATCAGATGCCCAGACAATATTAGGTTTAATTGGGCAAAAGCCCATAATTTCATTTTTCCATTTTGTTCCCTCTTTATTCTCATCATCTTTTTTCCTTGGGATACTCGCTCTCCTTCTATATGGCTTTATCCCGTATTTTTTCATAACACGGCGTATTCTTTTATTATTAAGTCGAAATTCCAAAGCAATTCTTTTATGTCCGTAGCTCGAATGTAAACCCAGAATGATTAATATCTGCTTTTTCATTTCCTCATCAAGGGTATCTCTTTTTGCTTTATAGTAAAGAGAAGATCTTGAAACTCCTAAGCGTTTTGCCAGTTGTGTTTTACTCTCTCTTTTCTTCTCTGTAACAATCATACGAACCTCCTTAATTTTTTTTTGATCTGGTTAGGCTATGAGTTAAACGACCAATTATCTCTGCTAACTCTCTATTTTCCCTTTTTAACCTGCTTATCTCTAAGATACTTCCATCGGATAAAGTTTTACTTCTCATCCAGTTATAGATCGTTTTGGGAGAAATCCCTGCATCAGCAGCTGTTGTTACAGTAATTCCCTCTTCTTTTATTCTTTTCAGGATTTGTTCTTTAATTTCTTTTGGTATGAATTTAAATGTACCCATAAACTTTTCACCTCCTCACTTCCTGCCTCCGTTTATCTTACTTGTTAGTGAGAATATGTGTCTAGTTTAATGGATACCTGCCCATTTTCAATGGCATTAAATGAGAAAGATTAAAAATGAAAAATGGACGTTTTGGGCACGGTTCTAAGATGGGTTGAGAAGACAATCTGAAAAAGCAATAGACTTACACTCCTACAATATCAAATTCTTTCCCAAACTGTATAGTATGTCCTGAACACCGTGCATTGATATCTTGCTTACAAAGACTTTATCTTCTATAATGAACATAAATATGATTATTAATCCAATACCATCAACTATCAATGTACAAGATTTATTAAAAAAGGGAGAAGAAATTTACCAGCAAGAACTAAAAAGTATTTTAGAGCCAGGAAATAATGGTAAATATGTTGCAATTGAGGCACAATCAAGAAAATATTTTCTTGGTGATACTAAAGAGGAAGCAGTTGCAGAGGCGAAAAAGAACTTTCCAGACAAAATTTTTGTAACAAGAAGGATTGGGGAAATAGAAAAAATCGCAAGTTATTCCCAAGAATTTACTCCTCCTTCCTTTAGCTATGATTGGGTACTTTGACGCAGAAGATGGTAAACCTAAGGTGGTATTAAGTGTAAAAGGTACAAAGAGAAAGGAAAAGCAGCTCACCGCACTTTTTGATACGGGACATTCTGGCAGTTTATCCTTACCAATTTTTGATTTAATTGAAATAGGAGCTAAATTAGCTAGTATAGGTAGGGCACAGTATGCAGATGGACGAATAGGTATTGATTACTTATTTTCAGTTAAAGTTAAATTTAATGGCATAGAAAAAGAAGTAGAAGCCTCGATGATACAAAATCCTCAAGTCACTCAAGCAATTGCAGGAGTTCAATTATTTTCACCATTTATAGCTCTTATTGATTTCAGGAACAAAAAACTAAATTTGATAAAAGAAAACGATTTAAGGAAAAAATTATAACTCTATGCTTGCGAAAGTAAATTCTTCTGCCGTTGTTGGATTGGATGCGGTGCCGGTTGAGGTAGAAGTGGATATTTCATCAGGTTCCCTTCCATCCTTTACAATAGTAGGGCTTCCCGATAAAGCAGTCGAGGAGGCAAAAGATAGGGTAAGAAGTGCAATAAAAAATACTGGATGTGATTTTCCATCAAAAAGAATAACGGTTAATCTTGCTCCAGCAGATTTACCAAAAGAAGGCCCAGCGTATGACTTACCAATTGCTCTTGGAATTATTATTGCATCCGAACAGCTAAAAACAGATATAACAGACTCTCTCTTTATGGGAGAATTATCTCTAGATGGGCGGCTAAGACATACAAACGGTGTTTTACCACAAGCACTTCTTGCAAAAAATAAAAAACTAAAAAGAGTTTTTTTGCCTTTTGTTAATGCAAAAGAAGCAGGAATTTTAAAAGATATTGAAGTTTATCCAACCCCTAATCTCCTTACGCTTTATCAACATTTACAGGGAATAAAAATAATAGAGAAACAAACCTATATAAACTTTAATCATGTTTTTCGGGATGAAACTTTTGACTTTGATATGCAAGATGTCAAAGGTCAGGAAAGAGCAAAACGAGCCATGGAAATAGCAGCCGCTGGCTCTCATAATATTATTTTAAAAGGGCCACCTGGTGCTGGAAAAACACTTCTTGCTCGAACCCTTCCGTCCATCCTTCCCCGTCTTACCTTAGAAGAAGCAATTGAGGTAACAAAAATTTATAGTATCTCTGGTCTTTTAAATAAAGAGTCTCTTATTGTCAAAAGACCGTTTCGCTCTCCTCACCACACAACTTCTCATATTGGACTTATTGGCGGAGGAACTATTCCAAAACCAGGAGAAATTTCTCTAGCCCACAGGGGATTATTATTTTTGGACGAATTTCCAGAGTTTCCTCATCATGTTTTAGAAGCATTAAGACAACCTATGGACAACGGTTAATCATAATTCATAGTCTTATAGCCTCATTTGTTAATCTAATAAAAATATATTAGTATTGAATTGCCACCTTGTGGCGGGCGAATAATCTCATTAATTACAAGCAAACCATAAGGTGGCTTCATAAATACGATAAGAAATGAAAAAGACATGGGTTTTCCTTGTTATTGGATTTATTCTGGGATTTTCTCTAATTGCTTTTGGTGCTGGCATGATGTTTGGGGATAATATTCAAGGATACTATTATCATTTCAACCCTCCTGTTTATAATCCTCCCCATGAAGAAACTAGCATAAACTCAACGCAACTTCTCAGCCTTCTTAATGAAAAGAGGAAACAAAAAGACTTGAAACCAATTAAAGAAAATACAATGCTTGACTATGTTGCTTATCTCAGAGCAAAAACTATATTTGATACTCAAGAATATACTCATGAAGCAACACGAAGCGGGCTGACATACTCAATTGTCGCAGATAAGCTGGGTTACTTTTATAGGTTTATTGGCGAGAATCTTGCCATTGGATATACAAATGAAGAACAAATAATAACTGACTGGGAGAAAAGTAAAAGACATGCTGATATTATGTTTAGGAATGACTATGCTGAAGCAGGAATTTATACTTTGAAAGGAGATTTTTATGGTAAATCAGGAAATATAACAGTACTAATCTTAGGAAGGTAATAAAGTTTTCCCTTTTCAAGTCTTCAAGAATAATTTAACAAAGATTACAACGGAAATCAATACGGCTTTTAAGGCCTTAGGCAATAGTAGATTGCTTGGTGGCGAAATATTTGATATATTATTAAAACAGGTAGCAGAAGTTAGGCTAATAAAAAATGCAATATAAAAATTCTAAAAAATTCAATTAAACATATATCAGGCTGCTTTAATGGATAAACAAACTGGGTATTCAATTTATAACGAAGACGTTAAAAGACGAGCAAAGCAAAATCCATTGCAAAGTCTTTATCCTAAATTACCAAATAAAAAATTTGATGTAATTTATGCTGACCCACCTTGGCACTATGGTGGAAAATTACAATACGATAAAAGTAGCGTAAGTAAAGAAAAGATTGACCTATCAAGAAAAATATTCATTAGTACAGCTAATTTTAAGTACCCAACATTAAAAACAAGTGAATTGATGAAATTGCCCATTAACGAAATAGCAAAGGATGATTGCCTTTTATTTATGTGGACAACAAATCCTCATTTAGACCAGGCCATAGAGTTGGGTAAAGCATGGGGATTTGAATATAAAACAGTGGCATTTGTTTGGGACAAAATGAATCACAACCCTGGACAATACACTCTTTCATATTGTGAATTATGTTTAGTATTCAAACGTGGCAAAATACCAAGACCAAGAGGTGCACGAAATGTAAAACAACTAATAAGAATTCCAAGAAACGGACATAGTGAAAAACCAATAGAAATAATCCAAGGAATAGAGAAAATGTTTCCAAGTCAAGAAAAGATAGAACTTTTCGCAAGAAGAAAAACTGAAGGTTGGTCTGTATGGGGATTAGATGTTTTAGAAAAAGAAAGAAAAGAATACGAAGCTACATTAGAAGAGGCTTCAATTTAGTATTAAAATGGTCAATTAAAGGCTTTGGGTCGGGATATCTCCACATAAAGAAATTATCTGGAAAACCGTCATACCAAAAAGTCATTTCTCTTACACGCTTAGGGTCACGGGCAATATCTCCAGCAAAAACAACCCAAAATGGTAAGATTTCATCACCAAGCCTACCATAGTTTCTTAATAGCTTTATTAATCCTGGTGCGAAAAATTTAGATGACCTTTCGTGTGCATTTCCCCTTCCAGCACTTGGGGGTTTTCCTTCCACCCAACCATCCTGTCTTTTTACCTCTATGTAAATTGTTTTTTTAGTTTTTTTGTTCTCTATCGCAAAGTCTATTTTTATTCCATGATGCCATTTTCTACCTGGATTATAAATTGCGTTTTTTACCTCTTTGCTAAGTTTTACCTTTTCATAAATATGAGTAAACTCTTTCGGATTTTTCCGCAATATAAATTCATCTGAATTTTTAAATTCTTGTGCAAATGCTTCTTCAAATAATTTCTCTTGGTCGAGAGCTTTACCTCCGCTTATAGTTTGCCAATTTTTTCTACCCCTTAATGCAAGTGTTCCCATATTATTGCTCTAAATTCATTAACTCATTAAGTGAAATTTCAAGGGCTTTGGCGATTTTCTCTATATTTTTGAGGGTAATGTTCTTTTCTCCCCTTTCAACCATTCCAATGTAGGTTCTGTGAAGACCAACTAATTCTGCAAATTCTTCTTGTGATAAGTTTCTTTTTAATCTTTCTTGTCTGACCTTATTCCCAAATGACCTTGATACAGAAGACATGAGCTAAGCATAGCTAATTGCTAACTTTGGGTCTACATACTAGAGTTATCAATGAGGAAAATTAGAGACTATTTAGTCTTTTTATCTTTATTGGAGAATTTTTTTCTTTTTCATGGAACTGCTATGTTTTTCCAAAAGTTCTCCATTCTCCTATTCTAGAAATTTCTTATACACTTGTTTGACTAACGATATTCCATAGTCAATACTATCTTCATTCTCAATATCAAATTGAGTAACATGTTTGCCATAGTATTCAAAGCTTTTATTTCTGTATCTTGTTCTTTTTTCTGGGTCTTTAAGGTCTTCTGGTTTTACCCTGTAAAGCTCAAGAAGCAATTTAGATGACCTAACTTTAACATTGAACACTACTTTGTTTTCTATGTTAAAACCAATGTAGTATTTTACAGGGTGTATCTCAAAACGAGCATCAAGCTCTAAAACACGCTGGGAAAACTCATTAAATAGCTCTTTTGCCTTAGTCCATGTTGGTTTTATGTGGTCTTCTAAAGAGTATTGCTTTATTTCTCTTGATACTCTTTCAACATCTTGGTTTTTCGCAATAGTTTTTATACTAGCACTTTTTTCAGAAGCCCTTATCTGGTTAAAGGAAACTAAATCGTTATCAAACTTCTTTGCTTCCCATAGCTCTATGGGTAGGTCTTGAAAACCAATAGCTTCTTGTTGATACTTTGTAAATGAAGATGCAATAAATAAAACCTTTGATTGAGACCAGTCAATGTCGTCTTTTCTCAAATTCTTTTTGCACCTCTCGTTATATTCAAGCACAAAATCAGCTTTATTATTAAGAAGAAGTGCTAGATACGCATATCCTTGGTCTATAACGCTAATGCTTTTGTCTTTCTTGTATTCAATAATTACGAAAGATTTTAATTCTTCGTCAAATGCTAATGTATCAACTCTTAAATTGCTTAGAGGGAATTCCGAAGAAACAAAGCTTAACCCAAAAAGCTCATCTACATTTTGCTCAACAAGATTTTGTATTGTTTTTTCTAAATCAATTTTCTTTTCTTTAATTAAAATTAGTTTGTTGCCAGATTGTTTGTATATTGCCATATCGTTATTTTTATTTCATCTCACGGATAAATACTGTCTCTATTTTCAACAGTAGTATATCAGAAATCCACCCAATCTCTCCAGTTTCTCTACGCATAACAAGCATGGAAATGCAATCCTAAAATTTGAACTTCAAGCACACCCCTTTGGTAGACGCTTAGAACTTTTAATTATTCCCTTTGGTTTACTTGAATAATTATAATGTGTTGTAAATGGGGTATTTACATCAAGCCACGCATTTCTTCATACCAGATTTCAGATTTAGCATTTGCCCTTTTATGACTTCTTATAGCACCCTTTAGCCATTTTATTATCTCATCATATTGAAATATAAAATCTTTCTCAGCTTCTGCAAATCCCTCAGGAAAGAATCTTGGAAAATTGTTTAAATAACAGTAGCCAATTGCAGTAAAGTTATTGATAACATATGTTGCTGTTCTCTCATCCCAAGTAGAGCCCATCCTTACAGTTCTATCTTTATTAGTTTTTCCCTCTGTTCTGAAAAGCAAAGCTGCTATTCCGCTGTGCTGAACACCTGATAAAAAACGTCCATAATTTCTCTCATAAAATCCTGGGGAGACTTCTTCAAACATATCTCTTATAAGAAGCCTTCTCTCTTTGCCTTTTTTTGTAGGGATTTTAATAGTCTTTCCTGCCCAAACTCTTTGAATAAAATCCTTATGTTTTCCCAAGTATTTCATTTTTACCAGAGTCTCAAACAGGTATCTTACTATAAAACAAGCTTCTAAGTAATGCCCTCGCTCATAAAGAATGAGGCAAGCTCTAAAAGAATAAGGTATCTGTAAGTATTGATTAAAACAATAGGAATAATGCTCTCCTTCAAGAGTTTTAATATCTTTCTTCTTTCCACAAAAGTAGATGATTTGAGTAAGTGTGTCTATAATTTTAGGAGCGTATGTTGCAAAACCCTGCATATAAGAATTAGCAAAAACCTCCGTCTGCAATTCAGAAATCAATATGTCTCTATAATTCATTCTCCCCATAGCTTTATTTTGCCTCAAATTCGTAGCATAGGTCGCCGAGAGATGTAGTTGTTGTATGGAAAGATTTACGAGGATTATCTTTTGTTGAGAGATAAATAGTGAGCTTAAACTTTGAAGACCTAACAGGAAAAGTCTGGTCAATGTTATTAAAATACCGAACCCTGGGAGTAAACGAGTCCAAATCAATCATTCTTCCTACCAAATGATAACCTGAAGCATTGTCTAACTTAGGAAGAGATGAATGATGAATATACTGACCATGCCTGTCAGGATTAGCGTAGCTCAAGGCAGAAGCAATTTTGATATTATCCTCGTCCCATACTGATGGCTCTTTGTTCTGACTGGAGTGAGTAAGCAACAGCGTGCCATTTTGTTGTAGGTGTATCGTTAAGTGTTCGTCTCCAAAAGGAATAAGTCTTATAGAAACTTGGTTGTGAGTATTATCGTCTATTTGCAAAACTGGCTTCGTATTGGAGTTAAAACTAAATGCTATTATCATAGATTTATGCTCGTTGAGAAGCATTATAGTACAAATTTTATAAGAATATAACCTTCTTTTTGGCACCATCAAAATATTTTACGCTTTGGACTACTAAATCAATCTAAACAGAAACACGAAATTTGACAACAGAAAAAAAATCACTTACGCTACGAATATGCCTAAACATAGAGATTAGATTGATATGACAATACAAATGAATAATCAAAGACTCCGCAAACGTTCCCCTTGTAAGCCCCTAATGGAACTCGCAAATGAATTAGAAAAAGAATTACAAGCATTTGAAAAAAAGAGACAAGAATTACTTTTGCTATTGAGACTGCCACCTCGCTATCCGTTTTCAATGAAAGGAGCAATTCATGGAAGATAAATCTCACGATAAATTTCTGATTAAAATAATTGAAGCAACAATGTCACTAACCTGTAAGGATTTTGGATTTGATGAGTTAAGAACAGGACAATTCAGGGGACAGTTCGTAAAGAATATGACAAAGGTAATGGGGATTATGCTTAGCTTGGAAATGGAGGAAAGATATCAGGGTAAATCTGACAACATGTAGTCAAATGTCTATTCTAAGTGCAAAAATTGCACTTGAGAAGATGTTAAATATAATTTATGAAAAACACGCAACAAGTTCTAATAAAAGTTCCTAAAGAAACTGGGGATGATAAGTTGAGAAAAAGTAGAGGATTCGAGCTCAAGACAAAGAATGGGTACAGGTTAGATGAAGTGGTAAGTGCCCTACAAAAGGCGATACGAAGAAATCAGGAAGAAAGAGCTGCGTTTTGGGCGTATGAAATGTTCGAGGGAGGCTATATCAAATATCTCTGGCGGAGACTATCTGTAATTGCCTTAGAGGATGTTGGAATCGCAGACCCTTTCGCTGCTGTTCTTGTTAATGCGTTAGCTCAATCAAGCGAGAGGATTAACCAAAAGGATAAAGTGGAAGTACTACATCCTGGCCTTGCGGTTATGTATTTGTGTAGGGCAAAGAAATCCAGAGAAGTAGATTACTGGCTGGAAATTGTGGAACATAAACGAAAGTTGGGACAGAAACTTGAGCTAGAAAAACACGAATTGGATAGTCATGCGGAAAAAGGTCGCACACGACTTAGGAAAGAAACAAAAGAACAAGGTGTGTCTTATGAACGATTGGTTGACCTAGAGTTTTACTATCAAGGAGCATTGCTAAGCAATCCCGTTTCAGTCGAGTCTGATAAGTGGAAGAAGAAGGTTTGGGAACTACGAAAATTGGATAAAAAGAAGATAAACCTTAGATATGAACCGAAATAAGTCAAGAACTATCACAGAAAGTCCACAGACTTATCACAGAAGCAGGTATCAGCAATACAGTTCTAGCTTCAAACAAGGCTAAAAAAAGATATGAGTATCAAAGAAAATAGAGTACTGGAAAGAGTGAGGAAAGGCTCTCACACCCTGTTTAAGTACTGTGTTTAGAGATTATTATGAAAGGAGACTAGTGAGAGTGGTATTAAGTGCTTTTGCAATTTTATTTAATGTTTTGAGGGTGGGATTCCTTCGTCTCGCATTTTCAATTTCTATTATCGTCTTTGGGTCAATGTTCGCCAACTCTGCGAGCTTTTCCTGTGTCAAACCCTTCTCCTTTCTTAAGTGCTTAACTTTCTCACCTAGCCTTTTAAGATTAGTCATCTTGACAGAATTATGGAATATATGTCAGACTTACAACAGGAAATATATTCCAGATTTACGCATGAGATTAAGACTAAAAGTAACATGAACTTACATAAATCCGCTTACTATATTCTTTGGGCAGTTTTTGTTGTGTTTCTTATTGTCCTTATCTCGGAAATTGACGATTGTGGACGCTGGAGAGGAGGAATTATCTGCGATGGAGAACCTCTGGAGACCATTCTTCTTCGACATGGACTTGTTTTGGGGGCCATTGGCGTAGGACTCTTTGCATTAAAGAGGAAAGAAAAGTAGTAAAAATATGATTCTTATCATGAACGTTCTTTTTATCGTTGTCATACTCGCACTTGTAATCACATTTAGCTCTCGTTCAACTATTTGGGGAGGGGCAACTTGGGGTCTTATTATCGGAGTCATAGTAGGTTTGTTTATTGATGATATTTTTCTAGGTGGGAAAACTGGGTTAACTCTTGGTGGGATTATTGGCATCATCAGTGAAATATTGGGGAAGTGGAGTGAGAAGAAATGAAAAATAATCAGCTTGTCGTAGGTTCGTTTATTATAATCGCTTTATCAATCGCATACTATTTGTTATTGTATCTACCAAAACAGCAGGAAATATCTCTGCGGAAACAGGTGTATGAAGTATGTTTGAAAGAAACCGATTCAAGTGAACTGCTTAATAACCAAGCTGATGTGTTAATGGGGCAGTATGGAAAGGAAGATGGGATTACGAAATGGGGCGTCATACGTGACACATGGGTAAACAATTGTGTTGAAAAGAGGCTTCAAGAGTATAATAAATAACCATTTATGATTTATACCAAAGCCTAGAAGCATTACAGAAGCCTACAGAAGCGATTAAAATCATTCTATGAAGTTTAGCAATCTAAATAAAAAACAGAAAATTGTTCTCACAATTCTTGCGATATTTACCGCTGCCTTGCTGGTTGCAGGACTTGCTCCAACGCTATTTATGTGTTGGGCTGGACAATATGGCATAGTTTGCCAAACAAGCCCTGAAGCCTATACGCCCATTACAGCCATCCTTCTTGCTTACTTTGTTGTAGAACTTTCCGTAATGCTTATTTGTCTTGTTGCAATGATGTGGCTTAATAAGAAAAGTATCACAAGTACCCCTACCCCTGACTGTTGTTGTTTAGGCTGTTGGTTGTAGGACGGAGGCAATCGCTAACCAAATATGTACAATAACTCATATATCCTCTACTCTCTTACTTATAATGACTAGGAAACTGCATTTATTTTCCCTACTGACAATGAATGCATAATTTTGCACTTAGGGCTTGATATCAATTTAACGCTTGACATTTTTTCAAAAATACCTTATGGTAATAATGGAAGAAAGATTCCATTATAAACTGACGTAACAAACGAAAAAAATAAGATAGAGATACAGATGAAGATGGATATTTGCTAAAAGCAAATGCCTTTTCGGTGTATCCTTTTTTTTTGGCAGTTTGCTTTTTCGGCAACTGCCTTTTTTGTTGGAAAGAAAGATATGACAGACGAAAAAATTATTTCAACACAACTAAGACCAGAATACATTGCACAGAAGTGTCCTGTTTGTAACGGATGGGGTACAGTGTCTTTCAAACAAATTACTTGTCATGCCTGTATCGGTAAAGGATTCGTCTTAATACCAACTGAGAAAGAAAGAGAGAAAGGATATGGAAGAAAAACAATTTGAAAATCAACTAACTAAACTCTATCCTAATGGCTTAACTGGAAAAGAAATAATTCGTAGAATTACTGAAATTTATCATGCAGGTTATAATTTGGATAATCTCAACTTTGATATTTACGAGCAGCTTTTAGTTTGTGAATCGCTTGCGAAAACAGAAGCTGAAGAACAAAAGAAATATGGAAGAACGAATGAGAATGTTAGTGTTAGTGGAATGTCTAATGATAGCGGTAAACGAAACGCTAACTTTGAGTTAATTGAAAGTAAACGAGAAGCAATCGCAGAACTGAGGACATGCACTTACCGAACTCCCCCTAAAAAAATATCTTCGCTTTTGGAAACACTCTTTAGTTCCCATAAAAGTAAATCTGGACATTGGTTGTATATCGCCCAGCATTACAATCCACGAGCAATAAACCGCACTATTACTCGCATGATGAAACGCCACAACTCTGGTGAAAAGTCTATTCTAAATCCATCCGCTTATTTTACATACACGATTAAATTACGCAGAAAGAGGAGAAGTTAGTCTATGTATATCAATGCTACCTGTAAACAATATAAACACACGAAAACCTTATTAAAAGTCATTAAAGATAATAAAAATGCACAACATATAGGAAATAACAAGATGCGAATACTTACTAACATGGTTTCTTTTAACAGAAAACAAAAGAGTAGACTTTCTACCATGCTCGGAGAGGAAATGTTTTTCTTGACAAACAATGTTGGCGTATTGAGTTCAGCTTGATTTGACAGCCTAAACACTTGACAACAGAAAAAAAACTCTTTACGCTAAAGTTAACAATAAAAACCAGAGGTCGCTTTGCAAAGGGACAACCTCTGGTAGGCGTAAAACCAGTAGGGTTTTACTGTGCCTATTGTGTAGGATAACAAACTTATGAAAAAAGTGCAAATAACGCAAGGATACCTTTCTGAAAAAGACCCAGCTATCTTGAACGCAGTTACTTATAGCCGAGTCTCAACTAAAGGTCAAATGGGAAAGCAAACAAAACTTGGTTCAAGGATTATCTTTGACGAGAAAGCCAGCCTTGGTGAACAAAAGAAAAAGACAAAAGAAGCCATAATAAACCATAAAGGTTATTGTCCAAAATGCGGTAATGAGATAAGAACTGCTTTCGTGGGGGAAGAATATCGTGATGAAGGAATTTCTGGAAGGACTATTGAGAGAGAAGATATTCAGAGGTTAATTCTAGATGCAAAAAACAAAAAGTTTGACGTTGTTTTCACCGCATACAGCAGCAGATTAGGTAGAAATGTGACTACCGCAACTCAAATCAGAAACGAATTAAGAAAGTCGGGAGTGCAAATCTATTCCTTAGCTCAACCCATACCAATTAAGTGTCCCAGTTGTTACGACCCCCTTGATGACGATTCCACAGTGATAAATGAGACTATTAGTGACTTGCAATCCCAACTTGAACTGTCTCAAATTAGACGCAACTATAAAATCGGGATGCCAAAAAGGATAAAAGAAGGCAAACCTGCAGGAAGCTTGGCGTATGGGTTGGTTAAAAAGTATAAAGTTCAAGGAAATGATGAAAGAGGGAATGAAATACTGCAGACTATTTATATCTGGAACAGGAAAAAAACAGCTATTGTTAATCGGATTGCTCAAGAATACTTGCAGGGTGTCGGGATTTGGAAAATATCTCAGAAATTAAACCAAGACGATATCCCCTCCCCTCAGGGAAAAAAGTGGGGAAGGTCTGCAGTTTTGGTCATACTGAAAAATCCAGCCTATGCAGGTTCTGTGAGATTCGGATGGAAGCCTGTCAAAAACGGAAAAAGAATAATTCAACCTAAGGAAAAATGGATGATTGAAAAGGCTTGCTATAAAGGTCTATGGACTAAGGACTACTTCAGTAAGATACAGCAGGCAATGGAAAAACGTAGGACTCTTGGAGGAAGGGCTGTAAGCTCAGATGGTCTTTTGATTGGGCTATTGAAATGTATGCGTTGTCATTACTCTATGTTTCAGGTTAAAAGTAATAGGATTTTCAAGAATGGCACACCTTACTCATTTAAAGGCTATGCCTGCGGGACATTCCTGCATAGAGGAACTTGCTATCATAATGGTATTAAGCAAGCGGTGGTAGACCAAATAGTGCTAACTGATATCTCAAAGCTGTTTAACGAAACTACCAGAAAGGCATTTAATGAAAGGTTGCGACAATCAAAGAAGACTGATGCAGGAAAGTTATTGTTGCAAAGAAAAGTCATGCTACAAAAAGTGAATATAGAATATCAAAGAGCTAAAGAGGCGTACTTACAAGGAGCAGACACACTAGGAGAGTATGTGAAGAATAAAGAAAAGTATTTACCGATAATTGAAGGGCTGAAACAGGAAATTATACAACTGGAAGATACAGTAGGAGTTGGTACTGATAGAGTTACGTGGGACAAGGCTTACGAAGACGCTATTAAGAAGTTTCTGGAGATGCCCACACCTGAGGATAAGAGAAAAGTGAAAATGATTCTGTTAAGAATTATTGAAACGATAGAGTTCCAAAAAAAACCATTCTCTGTTAAGATTAAGTATAAACTGCTTTGAAATAATATGAATAATAGCCTCAAAACTATAAACAACACACAACCAACGGAAGATGGTTTTGTTACTATTTCTCGCTCAAGTGGCAGGGCAAATTTTCCAGCCAAGTTTATGTTAATAGGAGCGCAGAATCCTTGTCCATAAGGATTTACATTACGCCACCTTAGCCTCATTTGTTAATCTAGGAAAAATATATTAAGATTAGTATTGCCACCTTGTTTCCGGGCGAATAGTTTCACTAATTTTTTGGCTAGTTGCAAGGTGGTTTTTACCTCTTATACTCCTGAAGCCTTTTTTCAACGCAATTTGCTATTACTTCATCATTCCTTGAAGCAACAAGTGCTAATGTTTCTAGATACTTCTTTTGGTCTATTTCTTGAGCTAGGAATTGCTGGTTAAAATATTGTCCTAAAGTTTTTCGGGCTTCAGCTACCTCTTTTACACACAACTCATAAACCTGTTTCCGCAAGGTTATATCTTGCTGTTTTGGCAGATAAATTAGCACATAGTAAGCGATTGAAATAGCTATGACTACTAATGAAACAATTAGGATTTTTTGATTTCTCAGCTCCATATTATTTCTTCCTGTAGTGTAGTATAGTACTAAGCTAATAAAAGTGCTACATACAGTAAACAGTTGCTCCTAAACAACTAAAAGATCTTGGCGATCTCTGCTATAGTTAAGGAATGAAAAAAACATGGGTTCTCCTTGTTCTTGGATTTATTTTGGGATCTTCTCTAATTGCCTTTGGTGCAGGCAGTATGTTTGGAGATAATGTTCAGGGATACTATTACCATTTCAATCCTCCTACCTATAATCCTCCTCCGGAAGAAACGAGTATAAATTCAACGCGACTTCTCAATCTTCTTAATGAGAAAAGACAAGAGAAAAACTTGAAACCATTGAAAGAAAATAAAATGCTTAACTATGTCGCTTATCTCAGAGCAAAAACTATATTTGATACTCAAGAATATACACATGAAGCAACGCGGAGCGGGCTGACATATTCAACTGTAGCCAACAAGCTAGGATATTTTTATCAATTTCTTGGCGAAAATCTCGCCGTTGGCTACACAAATGAGAAACAGATAATAACTGACTGGGAGAAAAGTAAAGAACACGCTGATGTTATGTTTAAGAGCAACTATGCTGAAGCAGGAACTTATACCCTTAAAGGAAATTTTTATGGTAAATCAGGAAATGTAACTGTACTAATTTTAGGAAATAAATAAAAATGCGGGGATTTATAAGTCATCCCCTACTTCTGAAGCTACAATCTTAAAAAGCACCAAACTAAAAAGTTTACCTTTTTAAGCCTTCGCGGATATAGTATAATTAACCCCAAATAAAGTCAACAGCAAAAATCTGCCCAATCTTAATATGGCAGTTGCAAATTTACAACCACAACTCCTAACTTGGCATGATGCCTTAACGATTGCAGTAATTATCTTTGCAATAACACAGTTCATGGAAACAACCCGTTTGAGAAGATATTTATTCTATCTGGGTTGGCTTCGGACAGTAACAGTAGTTCTCGTAGGACTACCAATCATTCTTGTTATTATTGCCAACGCACCGCCTTCATCTCTGTTTCCAGTAATTTCTTTTGTAGGTAGTTCGCTTGGTCATTTCGTTTCTTATATTTGCCAAGCATCTCTATATTGTACTTTACCTATGCTATATAACTTTCTTCAACTGCATATTTCAATACCTCAATCTTTCTTAACCAATGCAGGCAACGTCCTTAACCAACCTTCCGTGTATGAAGTCGCTGCCTTATTGCTTTTCAGCCTTCTTATTCTTCTTTATCTTGCATTTCTAAAAAACCCACAATGGTTTAAACCATTTTTCAATACTAAATTACTTGATGCTATGAGCTGGGAACTACTTGATAACATGAGAGGAGAAGACTTGGCAGCGTTATGTAAGATAATTGGAAGTTATTTAGAAAAACTCGTATCCCTTGCGTCAAAAGTCCCAAGACCACTTTCTTCTGAAATTGATGAGAGAAGGAATTTTAAAAACCAACTTGCCATTAGATGCTTACAGTTCATAAATATTGACCTGTCAGGTGCCAATTTTATTGATTATATTTCAAGACAAAATGTTAAGTTCATAATACGGATGCTTCAGTATGCTAAAAAATATTCTTTTTGGAACACGGAACACAGCATATTTTTTGATAATCTATTTGCCCAGCTGATGAGAGATAAAAACTCGGTATTAACAAGAGAGTTTAAGCTGGGAGGTTACAGCGGTGTTGCACAACCTCTTTCTAACGCTATTTTTAAATCAATGGAAATTGTAGACAACTATGATGTATTTGGTGCTTTAGGTTGGAGTGCTGGTATATCAGATATAACATTATCAAATACTATAACTGGTTTGGATATGGCATTAAGAAAATATTTTACTACTAATGCAGGAGCTTATCTTGGTAATCCGGGCATAAAACTGGGAAGTGCAACTGAAAGATTAGCCCAATGCTACAACTCAATGTGTATGGACATTGCAAAGCAAGGAGAAGAAATCTGGAAGAATAAACACGCTTCAAAGATGTCCCAACTTATGAGATTTTTTATAGATTTTGAATATAGATTGACCCCAGTTTCAGACACAAGATGGCAGGAAGCTTACCGCCCTACTTTTTCACAACAGGATTTAGAAGTGCAAAAATATACTTTTGCCGAAGGATTAGTAGAAGCACTTTTTAAGCTTTACGAAGGAATATCTTGGTTGAAACATGAAGGATATGCACGAATGGAAGCAATAGAGCCATATTGGTTAGTATTCCATGACCCACAAAATCAAATGATTAAAGCATTGCAAGATAAGTTTTTAGAAAAGGTTAAAGAAAGAGTAGGAGAGAATTTTAAAGGACACTATCCTTCAATGCTCAAAGTGTTTCTAAGTCTTTATGGTGGAGAACTATATGGGGATTTGCGACCACAATCTAACAACCCAATAATTGCATATTTTAGAGAGATGTTTAAAAATAGGATTGTCCCAGCATTACGCAACGATAAGAAATTCAAAGAACATAATATGCCTTCCGATTGGCAATTTGACAAACAAAACAATATATACAGAATGTCTTATGGGGAAGAAAAAATTATAATTGATAAGAAGACGAAGAAGAAAAAAAATAAATCCGCAGTTAAGACAAAAAGGATTAAAAAATCCAGCAAAAAGAAATAGTGTATTTTCTCCTTTCATGTCGCACAATGTTAAATTTAGGACGCATTTTTGAGGCTAAGACAAAATCGTAAAATACCCCCTGAGGCTAAATCAATAACTATAAGTTATCATTTATTGAAATTGTTTAGGGCAGGACTTTGGTTTCTCACCCGTACACCCCATCCATAAGCAATCTCTCTAGCCACTAGCTTACTTCCTAAATTTATATTAAATCCTGCCCTTAAAAGACATTATATGCCAATTTGTTTGCTTCCCTGCTGTAAGATCTATAAAGCTGCCTGATATGCTTGCTTTATCAACTCCATTGCGTATTGAATTTCGCTTTCTTCCTTAACAACAAAGTCGTGAGAAGATGCAAACAGTTTGCCTATTTTAGCTATATCTCTAGCAATTTTTTTAGGATCGTTCAACTTATCTCCTCTGTGAAGAATGTAGATTCTAATATAGTTTGTCCAGGGTGAAATCGCTGCAAATGAACTTACTCCAATTCTGAAACTTAACCCATTCTTAAAGTATTTTTCAGTTATTTTTTCATCTAAATCAAGTACTTGCTCTCGTAGGGTGTTGTACAAATCAAGATTTTTCTTTGATTTTTTTGCTAGCCAATCTAACCTTCCTTCAAACGGATTTTGCAATTCCGTTGATTTATTCAGCGAAGAACCCGGTTTAATAGCGATTTTTGAGCCTTCAAAAACTGTTTCTAAATGAAGAAAATCCCCTTTATATCGTATGTATCTTACTAATTCAATGTTTCCGCCCATTCTTTTAACAGCATATTGGTCATATTTATTAAAGGAGGGCGCAATGATAATTAAGCGAGGTTGTTTCCATTCTACCTTAATGGGTTTTTTTAATGCTTCTTGTACTTTGAGTTCAAAATCTCCTTTATGTTCAAGTATTCTATCTATGTAATATAATCCTTGATTAACTACATTTTCGTTCTGCTTCCATTTGTATTCTATCACAACAGGAGAATTGTTCTGATCCAGTCCTGCGCTGTCAATATAACCGCCTTCTTCGTTACCGCCTGTCCATAATTCAGTAGCAACAAAATGTACTTTTAAAAGAGTTTCAAGGTTTTTTTCAAAGAAAGTTTGTAAACCTTTTTCATCTTTGAAGTCCTCAAGCTCTAATTGTTTAACTGTATTATTGTTGCTTTGAAAGATTGGCATATTTTTACTTCTCCAGAGTATCCACACTTTCCATTATTTCTTTTTGCTTGTTCATATGGCTAATTCAATTTTCCTCTGAACGCCTTGGCTAAAATTACAGCTTCCATATTATCTAGCTTTTGGGGCTTTAATCAAGTTTTCAACAAGATCTTTGGCTTCTTGGAGTTTTTGTCTACTCAATGCCTTTTTATCCCTTGATTGAATATAAAGATTGGCTATTTGTGTTTCTTTCTTTTTATCAATAATGGGAATTTCCAATCCTTTTACAGTCGGCAAATCCGTGTTCGTCCTTACGCTTGCCGTTGTCATAGCTTGCTGAATTTGTTGTTTCCCAAAATCAGAATTTATAACCAAAGCTAACCATTCTGACGATATGTTCCTGTTGGGTCTTATACGAATTAGGAACGAGCCGAAAAACCATCCTTTTTGTTCTTCGCCCATAACGGTGGCGTTGCCAACAGTCCCCATTTGGGTAATTACCACATCACCAGCTCTTATGGCTTTGTCTTTTATCGCTTCTGTTGTATCGGTATAAAGATAGTCAAGTTTATCCAAAACCAAATTATTCGGCTGTATATTTTTGCCCGTCAAATATGGCGTTCCAAATTCTGGTGGAGCGTCTGGACTGGTCGGAACTGTTCCATAGTCAATCAACGAAGCCAATGCTTCCAACTTAACTGTTTTTAGTTTTTTCCTGCTGGCTTTTAATTCTTGGAAATAATTTTGATAATAATTTGGATCTATACGAGCAATAATGTTTATCTCATCACTCCATCGCCAAAAAGCAGTTTGTAGTGTTTTTTTAATCTTGCTTAAACCGAGTGTATCATTGAGTAATTGCTGTGATTCTTGATAAGCGGCTTCGGCTTCTTTTTTGAGCTGAAATGCCTCTTTGACGATTTGCTCTACTTTTTGCTGGTCTTTTTCGGAAGGAACAAATATCCACACATTCAAAACATCATTCTCATTAACAGCAGGATACATAGTTGCCGAGGTCTGACGCACTAATTGGTCTATAAAGTAGGGTGTTTTTGTAAAGACAAAAAGATAGAATGGGTTAATTTTTATTGCTTTAAGGACTGCGAAACCAGTTGAGCAAACCAAATCATCAGCTTCCTCTAAAATTA
>JBBTXS010000008.1:0-79848 GCA_038062115.1 Patescibacteria group bacterium | reverse complement strand
CCTGTGGCTATCCAACTGCGGAGCAAGCTCCGCAGATGTCCGCTCTTTTATGACAAATGGGTATTTATGACCCAGCCATACTTTAAATTATACCATACAGCGTAATTGCTAAATTGTATGGTAAAATGGTTCTGAAAGCTCTAGCAAATGATTATTACAAAAAAAGAGTCCTATTTAAAAGAAGAAATAGAGAAGTTAAAAGAAGTGTTTGATGTTTATATAAAAACTGTTATTGATATAAAAAAGAGGATATGTGTAGCTGGAATGGATAGGCATTTTGAAGGAGAACGTACTCTTTTGAAGCAAGGATCAATGCAAGCTGATGTTTGGGGTGGCGGAATTGATTTGGAGACAAAAATAATTGATTATAATTCGTTTATTAACATTAGACCTTCTCAAAAAAATCCAAGCAATGAAATCCTTGACCCAGAAATTAGAAAGCTGTATAAAGATTTAACAGAGTATTTTTTTAAAGAAGTTTTATGAACAATAAGATGATTTTGGCAGCTTTAGGACTTGATTTAAAAAGAGTTGCGCTTGGATTGCAGCGTGGTTCTTTTAAAATGGCAAATCGATTTATGCAAGAAGCCATGGCTCGAAAAAAAGAAATTGCCACTTCAGATATAGATCAATACCTTATAAAGTTACTAGACAAAATGGAACAGTCTTTTAAAACATTTGATAGTTCTAAAAAAGCAGAAGATGCATTAATGTATAGCACTCTTTTCCAAAACGCAAGTCTAAAAAAATAGCTAGACATCCAGAGAGTGTCGCCTCAATTAAAATTCTTTACTATAGGTTATTGACAGAGATAGACAGGTATGTTATAAGAACAACACTCTATACAAAATTATACATAAAAGGGTAGTGCCTTGTGTATTTTTTTTGTTAATATAGAGGATCTTCTAAAACTTGCTAAATGCGTAAAGCTGACAGTATTAACAATAAAGATAATATTAGACAAAACTGGGGAAAAGAATATCCTTTTTTACCAAAGCTAGATTTGCTTGATGTTCAGAAACGATCCTATAAATGGTTCCTCGAGAAAGGCATAGGCGAAGTCTTAAAAGAAGTTTCCCCAATAGACGACTTCACTGAAAAAAATTGGAGACTAGAGTTTAAGGATTATCGTATAGGAAAACCAGCAAATTCCCCAAAGGTTGCCTCATCAAAAGGACTTATGTACGATTCTTCTTTATATGTTTTCGCGACTTTAACAAACAAAAAAACTAATGAATCTATAATGCAGGAGGTTTTTCTTGGTGATATACCCCAAATGACAGATAGAGGAACTTTTATTGTAAATGGCGTAGAACGTGCAGTTGTTAATCAGCTAGTTCGCTCTCCAGGAGTGTTTTTTACAGCAATACAAGATAATGTTACCGGTAAAAAACTTTATAACGCCGAAATAAGACCAGTCCATGGTTCATGGCTTGAGTTTTCAACAACAAGACACGAGACAATAACTGTAAAAATAGATAGACGTAGAAAATTTTTAGTAACAACTTTTTTACGAGCTATTGGAGTTTCTGGTAACGATACAATAAAAGAAAAGTTCAGAGATGTTGAAGGCAGTGGAAAAACCTCATTTATTGAGACTACACTCCAAAAGGACGAGACTGGAAGCCTAAGAGATGCAGTTATTGACATATTTAGAAAAATGCATCCTGGGGAACCAATAGTTTTTGACAAAATAAAAGAGAATTTTGATGGCATGTTCTTTAACGTAAGACGATATGATTTAGGAATAGTTGGTAGATATAAGGTAAATAAGAAACTAAAAAATACTCCAGGTTTTGTTGCATCGGATGCACGTATTCTGACTTTTGAGGACATAATTGGGACGATAAGTTTTTTGATGCTTCTTGCTCAAGGTAGAGGGGGAGTTGATGATATAGATAGTCTTAACAATAGAAGGGTTAGACGAGTTGGTGAGCTTGTTGCAGCAACTGCATTTAGAGTTGGGGTATTGCGACTTGAGAGAGGCATAAAAGAGAGAATGAGCCTTATTCAGCCGGATGTTAAGCCTTCTATTGCAAGCCTTATAAATGCTCGTCCTATTATGGCATCTATTAATGAGTTCTTTAGAACCTCGCAACTTTCGACTATCTTAGACCAAACTAATCCTTTGTCCGAAGTTGATAACTTAAATAGGTTAACTGTTATGGGTATAGGTGGAATTTCTCGAGAGAGGGCTGCGTTTTCTATTCGTGATATTAATAGCTCTCAATACGGCAAGGTCTGTCCAATTCGAAGTCCAGAAGGACCAAATATTGGTTTGGTAACCTATATGACACTTTTCTCAAAAATCAATGATTATGGATTTTTGGAAACACCATATAGAAGAGTAGAAAAGGCTAAAGATGGGAGACAAACTAAGGTAAGAGCAACGCAAGAGATTGTGTACCTAGATGCAGACGATGAAAAAGATTATTGCATAACTCACGCTGGAGTTTTAGCCAGAGATAATATCTTGCAAGATCGAGTTCCAGTTAGACACCAAGGAGCATTTATGGAGGTTGAAAAAGAAAAAGTAGATTTTGTTGATATTGTGCCAAGACAAGTTGTTGGTACAGCTGCCTCTTTAATTCCTTATGTAAGTCATGATGAAGCAAACCGTGCTTTAATGGGAACTCATATGCAGTGTCAGGCTGTTCCTCTGGTTACTCCTAAAAGTCCAATAGTTGGAACAAATATGGAGAAAACAATCGCCGAAGTTATGGGAAGGATTATAAGAGCTCCAGCAGACGGCAAAGTAATATATGCGGATGCAAATAAAGTGGTTCTTAAAGGAAAACACAAAGATCAAGAAGCAACCTATCATATAGATTCATTCAAAAGAACTTCCCAGGCAACTTCTTATACTCAAAAAACTTTGGTTATTACAGGACAAAAAGTGAAAAAGGGTGATCTTTTAATAGATGGTCCATCTTCAGAAAATGGAGAACTAGCGCTTGGTCAAAACTTACTTATAGCATACGCATCTTTGGATGGTTTAGGCTACGAAGATGCTATTGTTATATCGGATAGATTAGTTAAAGAAGACATTTTTTCCTCGATCCATATAGAAAAACACGAGGCATCGGTAGTTGAAACAAAACTGGGTGTCGAAGAAACAACAAGGGATATCCCAAATGTGTCGGAAGAAGATTTAGCTAATCTTGATGAAGAAGGAATTGTAGTTGTTGGAAGTAATGTAGGACCAGGAGATGTAATAGTTGGCAAAATAGCTCCAAAAGGAGAGACAGAATTAACAGCAGAAGAAAGACTTCTTCGCGCTATTTTTGGTGAACAGGCACGCGAAGTTCGCGACACTTCCTTAAGAATGCCTCATGGAGAACGAGGCACAGTTATTAGTGTTCAGGTTTTAGACAGAAAAAAGGGGGAGGAGTTGGAGCCTGGAGCTGTTAAAAAAATTATTGTTGAGGTTGCACAGTTTAGACACGTTGTTGTTGGTGATAAGCTTGCAGGACGTCATGGAAATAAAGGGGTTATTTCTAAAATTTTGCCAGAAAGTGACATGCCATACCTTGCAGATGGAACTCCAATTGATATTGTCATTTCTCCAATTAGTGTTTTGGCTCGTATGAATTTGGGTCAACTTTTGGAGGCTCATCTTGGGCTTGCCTGTAAACGATTAAACATTAAGGTAGGAGTGCCAGTATTTGAAGAGGTAGGGGAAGATAAAATTGTGGCAAGTCTTAAGGAGGCACACCTTCCAGAAGATGGTAAATCAGTTCTCTATGATGGTCGAACCGGGGAGGCATACGAAAATCCGGTTGTTGTTGGAGTTGAATACATGATGAAGCTTATCCACATGGTCGAGGACAAAACTCATGCCAGATCAACTGGTCCATACTCTTTAGTTACTCAACAACCACTTGGTGGAAAAGCACAAATGGGAGGTCAGCGGTTGGGGGAGATGGAGGTTTGGGCACTGGACGCCCACAGGGCAAGGTATACCTTGCAAGAAATGTTAACCATAAAGTCAGACGATGTTGTTGGACGCGCCAAGGCATTTGAGGCAATTGTTAAGGGATTAGACATTCCAACACCAAGAGTTCCAGAATCTTTTAAAGTATTAATGAAAGAACTAGCTTCGCTTTCGTTAAATATTAGCCCCATTGGAGCAACAGTTGCACAAGAACAGTTAACTGCTCTTTCTACAACAAAGACAGGGGAGGGAGAGAAATTGGAAGACAAAAAAGAAGAGGAGGCAAAAGAGCTTGAGAAAGCATTAACTAAATAGTATGAATAATATCGATAAAAAAATGAAAGATATAACAATATTAGACTTTAAAGCTCTAAAAATTTCTTTAGCAAGCCGGGAGGAGATTTTATCTTGGTCTTATGGCGAAGTTACCAAACCAGAAACTATTAATTATAGAACTCTTAGGCCGGAAAAAGACGGACTTTTTGACGAGAGGATTTTTGGACCAACAAAAGATTGGGAATGTTATTGTGGAAAATATAAAAGAGTCAGATATAGAGGAATAGTGTGCGATAAATGTGGAGTAGAAGTTACTTTATCTCGCGTTAGACGTGAAAGAATGGGGCATATAACATTGGCTTCTCCCGTAGCACACGTTTGGTTCTTTAAAAGTTCATCTTCGCCAATATCTCTTATTTTAGACATGCCTCAAAAAAATCTTGAATCTGTTATATATTATGCGTCTTATTTAATAATCGATATTGATGAAGACAAAAAAGAAGAGGCCATAAAAGTATTTAACCAGAACGTAGAAAAAAGAAGAAAACGACAAAAAGAAGAGAAGGCTTTAGGGGAGAAAAGAGTAAATGAGGAAATAAAGATTAAGAAAAAAGAAATGCAGGCAAGTAAAGTTGAGCCCGAACAGAAAGAGCTTATTGAACAAGAACTAGAGCTTGAAAGAAGACAAAAAATTGCTGCTGTAACTTTGCGCTTTGAAGAAGAAAGCAAAAAACAAGATGAAGTTTTCGATGTATTTTTAAATCTTCTTAAAAGTCTAAAAGTGGGAGCAGTCTTTTCCGAAGACGAATACTTTAAGATTTTAGAATACGATATTCCAATATTTTTCACATATAAAACTGGGGGGGAAGGTATATTGGATTTGCTTGAAAAAATAGATCTACCCTCTCTTATTATCAAGCTTCGGAAACAAATCGAAAAAGCTAAGGGACAAAAGTATCTAAAGCTTATAAAAAGACTAAGATTAATTGAAGCAATGCGAAGGGCAAGAGTACAACCTTCTTTTATGCTTCTTTCGGTTTTGCCAGTAATTCCGCCTGACCTTCGTCCTATGGTTCAATTATCTGGAGGACGTTTTGCAACTTCAGATCTAAATGATTTATATAGAAGAGTAATTAACAGAAACAATAGATTAAAACATTTAATGTCTCTTGGTGCACCAGGAATAATTCTTAAAAACGAAAGAAGAATGCTTCAAGAGGGAGTTGATTCTCTTATAGATATATCTCAAAGAACTAATCAAGTTGTAGCCTCTCCTCTTAGATCGCTCTCCGATATGCTCAGGGGTAAGCAAGGGAGATTTAGACAAAACCTCTTGGGAAAAAGAGTTGATTATTCTGGCCGTTCTGTCATTGTGGTTGGTCCACAACTTAATCTTTCACAATGTGGTCTTCCAAAAGAAATGGCACTTGAGATGTTCAAGCCTTTTGTTCTTAGAGAAATTATTTTACGAGGTTTCGCTACAAATATAAAATCTGCGAAAAGATTTATAGACAAAGGACCACCAGAAGTTTTTGATATTTTAGAAGAAATTACAAAGAATCATCCAGTTTTACTAAACCGTGCTCCAACACTGCATAAGCTTAGTATTCAGGCATTTTATCCAATTCTTATAGAAGGCTTAGCAATAGCGCTTCACCCATGTGTATGTGCTGGTTATAATGCAGATTTTGATGGGGACCAAATGGCGGTTCATATTCCTCTTTCAAAAAGGGCTCAGGAAGAAGCATTAAATCTTATGATGCCAAAACATAATTTACTCAAGCCAGCGGATGGAAGCGTTATAACACTTCCTAATAAAGAGATGGCGGTTGGAATCTATTACCTAACAACCACAGATGAATCCCAACGAAAAGAAGAACCTTTGGTATTTAAAGATATACAAGATGCAATTTTGGCACATAGCCTAAAGATTGTAACACTTAGAGAGCCTATTCAAGTTAGAATTAACAATAAAATTATAGAAACAACAATTGGTAGAATTTTCTTCAATGAGCATCTGCCAGAATCTTTTGATTTTGTTAATTACTCTATTAATGCAACGGGAATTAAAAGAATAATAACGCAAGCAATTGCAGTTTCCAAGCCTGACGAGACTCAAGCCTTAATTGATTCTATTAAGTCACTTGGATTTTATGGGGCTACAATCTCTGGAATATCAGTTTCTGTCTTTGACAACGAGATGATTAAAGAAAGAGAACGGTTTATTAGGGGCGCTGAAAAAAAGGTGGCAGAAATTGAAGCAGATTATCAAAAAGGACTTATCACAATCGATGAAAAAAAGCGATTATCAAACGATGTTTGGCTTAAGATAGCAGACAAAATAGCTGATCTTACATGGGATAACTTAAAAGATACAAATGTTATTAAAGTTATTATTGACTCCGAAGGAGCAAGAGCTGGTAAAGAGCAATTAAAGCAACTCTCTGCGATGAAGGGACTTATTCTTGATCCATTGGGAAAAATAGTCGAGCTTCCAATTAAATCAAACTTTAGAGAAGGATTGTCTATCTTTGAATATGTTGCATCTGCTCGCGGATCTAGAAAAGGTCTCACAGACTCGGCCTTAAAAACCGCAAACGCTGGTTATTTAACAAGAAGACTAGTTGATGCATCCCATGATGTAATTGTTAGAGAAGAGGATTGCGGAGGTAAAGAGGGAATTCTTATAAGAAAAGATGAAGCTGAGATAATGACCCCATTTGTTAGCAGAATTTTAGGAAGGGTGGTTGCCGAAAACGTTGTATCCAAAAAGACTAAAAAAGTAATACTTAATAGCAGAGAGGTAATAACAGAGGAAAAAGCAAAACAAATAGCAGATAATGATGTTAATGAGATAGTTGTTAGATCTCCTATTACTTGTAGATTAAAGTATGGTATATGTACAGATTGTTATGGTTGGGACTTTTCTACTCGAAAGATTGTAGAAGTTGGGGTCCCAGTTGGTGTAATTGCTGCTCAGTCAATTGGAGAACCAGGTACTCAGTTGACAATGAGAGTTAGACATTTTGGCGGAGTTGTTATGTCTGATGTTACTCAAGGTTTGCCTCGGGTTGAAGAATTATTTGAAATGAGAACACCCAAAAATTTATCCCCAATCTCCGAAGTACACGGACGAGTAAAAATTGAAACTACAGATGATGGATATATTTTAAGAATAAAAGGGGCAAAAGCTCAAGAAAGAGAATACTTTATTCCTAAAACTTCGAAACTTAGTGTAATGGATGGTGAAGAAGTTAGAACGGGAGCACAACTAGCTGTTGGGTATCTTGATCCAAAAGAAATTCTTAGAATTCTAGGCTTAACAGATGCACAAAGATACATTATAACTGAGGCTCAAAAGGTATATGAATCTCAGGGTATAACTATTAACGATAAACATTTTGAAGTAGTGCTTCGCAAGATGTCGGATAAAGTAGTCGTAGAAACTGTAGGAGATACGTCACTAATTCCAGGTGCCTTTGTAACAAAAACAAAATTTGGCGAGATTAACCAAGATGTAATTTCCCAAGGAGGAGAGCCGTCGACCGCGAGACAAACTATATTGGGAATCACTAAGTCTGCTTTGTTTTCTGATTCGTGGCTTTCGGCAGCATCGTTCCAAGAAACAACTAAAGTATTAACAGAGGCAGCTTTAGAGGGACGCGAAGATAAACTTGTTGGACTTAAAGAAAACGTTATTATTGGCCGTCTTATACCCGTTGAAGGTAGACAGCAAGATGAGGTATAATAAAATATATGCCAACATTATCACAACTTGTTAAAAGGGGAAGAAATAGAAAAACTAAAAAAAGCAGGTCTACGGCATTACGACGTCTTTTTAATGCAAGAGAGCGTCAATATAAAAACATTGTAGCTCCTCAAAAGAGAGGGGTAGTTACTCTTGTAAAAACTATGACTCCAAAAAAGCCAAACTCTGCACTTCGTAAGGTTGCTCGTGTTAGGCTTTCCAATAAAATGGAAGTTACAGCCTATATTCAAGGTATAGGACATTCCCTTACCGAGCATGGAATAGTTCTT
This sequence comes from Patescibacteria group bacterium, assembly GCA_038062115.1. Taxonomy (GTDB): domain Bacteria; phylum Patescibacteriota; class Microgenomatia; order Levybacterales; family UBA12049; genus JBBTXS01. The sequence goes on along the minus strand of JBBTXS010000008.1, from coordinate 71,600 downwards.
GTTCGCGGAGGAAGGGTTAAGGATTTGCCTGGAGTTAAATATCACATAGTTCGCGGCAAGTTTGATCTTTTGGGGGTTACAGGTAGGAAAAGATCACGAAGCAAGTATGGCACTAAAAAAAGTGGTATTGGCGCACCACGAGTTGTAGCAGGAGCTCCTGCTACACCAGCAGCCACATAATTTATGCGACATAAAAAAGCAGAAAATAGACAAATCGAACAAGATAAAAAATATAAAAGCGTTTTGGTTGCAAAGTTTGTAAATTATCTTATGAAAAATGGTAAGAAAACTGTTGCAAAGAACGTTTTGTATAGTTCTTTTGACATTCTTAAAAATAAAAATCAGGACGCTATTTCTCTTTTTGAGAAGGCTATCCAAAATGTTGGTCCAAGACAAGAAGTTAGGCCAAGACGGGTGGGAGGCGCTTCTTACCAGATTCCGATTGAAGTAAGAGCCGATAGAAGAACATCTATTGCAATTCGTTGGTTAATTCAAGCAGCAAAAACCAAGCCAAATAAGGAATATCACAGATTTTCGGAAAAATTAGCTCAAGAATTTTTGGATGCAGCAGAGAATAGAGGTGAAGCAATCAAGAAAAGAGATGCAGTTTTAAGAATGGCGCAAGCAAACCGCGCCTTTGCCCATTTTAAGTGGTAGTCTAGTAGTCTATATAGACTGCCTTTGTGTTATGCCTTCAGTAGAAAAACCACGCTTTGTCCGTAGTAAAGATCAACAAGCTTTAGCTTTAGAGAGAAGCGGATTTGACGATCTGTTGTGGCGGGGAAAACCGTTAATGGTTGATCAACCTAAAACAATAAAACCAGAAAGTGCCACTATAGTTTCTTTTGCGTTAAACCGCAGCAATTTGCCTTTTTTTGATGACCAATGTGCCCAGAGAAGTTCTTGAGCAGTTAGAGCCTCATGCTAGAAGCAGGTATGCGCATTTAGGATTACATGTAGATACTGAATCTTTTTCTGAAAGATTGAAACTAATAGGAATACCCGGAAAAGAGAAAGAGGCAATCGTAGAGCTTCCGGTGACAAACTATGGTTTGCGTCCTGTAGAATTGGGCAAAGAGTCAAAACTATTTCATTTTTTCTTCGTACCTGACGCGGCATATATTAAGGGGAAAGAATTGGAACAAATTCTGGGTAGCGAAGAAAAAAAAGATATTTGTATAGAAGGTGAGGAAGGAAGAAATTGGAGAATAGGCTATAAAGCGAATTCAGAAGGGGTGGAAGAGGCAACGGAAATATGGTTAAGAATTGACAAAGGACAACGTTTTTGGATTCCTCCGTCCTTAGAACCTATTCGCGTATCAGAAGAAGGAACTTTTGCGGAGTTTCGTGAGTGGTTTGACTCTAATGCTGAAAAAATTGATCCGAATTTTTCTATACCTGATAATATGTTTTGGGTTGGGAAAGGTCCTCATATAACTTTATCTCCTAACATTTACCTCAAATTAGGTCATGATACTTATCGGGAAATTGATGGTGAATTTATGAAATGCGGATTTCAAACATCTTCTCCGCTTTTGGAAGGACTTAGAACCGATCATCGTCCTCATTTTGAGGTCGTAGGGCAAGGTGAATGGATAAGAGCAGTTGTAGCTAGAAATGGAAAAATTGCAAACCCTGGGTAATTAATTACTCTATGCAGCAGAAAATAGAGGAGAAGCAATCAAGAAAAGAGACGCAGTTTTAAGAATGGCGCAAGCGAATAGCGCTTTTGCTCACTTCAAATGGTAGGTCTTTTAGCCTTCTAAAGCGGTCGCAAATAGATTCTAATACTATAGGTTTAAGATAAGTATTATTCTGTAGATATCTGGAGGATTTTATCGCCTACCTCAATTTTTTCCACAATATCCATACCTTTTGTTACTATGCCAAAATTTGTATATTGACTATTAAGAAAAGCCGAATCTTTTTTGGTTATAAAAAACTGAGCATCGTTTGAAATTTTTATATCTTCCCCTCTAGCAACTCCTAATGACCCAGCAAAAAATGGTTTATTGTTTAACTCGGTCGGCATTTCTCCTCCTCCTGTTCCATCCCCCAAAGGATCTCCACCTTGAATTACCCAATCTTCTACTCTATGAAAAGTAAGACTCTTATAAAATCCACTTTTTGCTTTTGCAATAAAATTAACAACAGTATTGGACGCATCATTGGGATATAGGGTTAAGGTTATTTCGCCTTTGCTTGTTTTTATAATAGCTTTTTGTGCATCATTCACATCGATTATTATACTAGATGGAGTGGATTGCGTCGTCTGATCGGAAATAGTAGATAGTGGTTGATCTTCTGTTTTATTGGGTGTTGTAGACGGAGGTTGGGATGACTTCTGAAACATGGTTAATCCAAATATACCTAGTAAAACAACTATTCCAAACAAAATATACTTTTTCATTTATTCAATTATATCATATCGTTACAGTAAGACTTATAGTTGACAATTGCTCCCAAATAGCATATATTCCCTATATGCCAGAAGGAGAACCCAGAGAAGTTCAACGATCAGCATTAGAAAAAGTTGCACAAGAACTTCTACACTAGAAGAATATATCCATTTAATTCAGATGAAAAAGATACATCTATGAGGGATGCTTCGTTTTTATGAGATCAAAGGAATAATTAAGTCTACATATACAGATGCCTTTGTTCCTATAGATAGACAATTGATGCAACAGGTAGAGATTGAGTTGCCCGAAGAAGTTAAAAAAGAAAGGGAACAAGAATTATCAAGAGTAACTATAGTTAATGTATATCCACATCCTCAGCTTGCTGAAATTGCTGGAAATCAGATGAAAAAGGGCTATTATACGGATCTTGTAAGTGGATATCTTCCTACAAAGTCTTTTAAAAAGATAAGAGAAAATGAATTAAAGGGTAGACCGTTTCCAGTAAAAGATTTTCAAATTCCGAAGCGAAAGGGCAGGTAAATCATTATCGAAATCGCGTAATCGTAAAAACCCCAGAGTAGCAATCGAGATATATTCTCCTAGAATGGGAATGAAAAATATGGTATACTTTGATTTAGCTTAAAGCTCAAAGTGCAAAGCGAAAAGCCACAGCGCAAAGCTTAAAGCTCTTTATATATAGTTTTGAGTTGTATTTTTGACTTTTGCGCTTTAAGCTTTTGTTATTATGGCTGACCAGAAACGTACTACAGAGCTTTCTAAAATTAGAAACATTGGTATTATTGCTCATATTGATGCGGGAAAAACAACTACAACCGAGCGCATTCTTTTTTACACTGGCAAAACTTATAAAATAGGCGATATTGACGAAGGCACAACAGTTATGGACTGGATGGAAGAAGAAAGAAAGCGCGGTATTACTATTGTATCCGCAGCAACTACAACCTATTGGAAAGGTTATAGGATAAACATTATAGATACCCCGGGCCATGTTGACTTTACAGCAGAAGTTGAGAGGTCTCTTCGAGTTTTAGATGGTGGAATTACAGTTTTGGATGCAGAGGAAGGAGTGCAGTCTCAATCCGAAACAGTTTGGAGACAAGCAGATAAATATAAGATTCCAAGGATATGTTTTGTAAATAAAATGGATAAAGTTGGTGCTAATTTTTTTGCAACAATTAAATCTGTCGAGGATCGACTTGGAGCGCGCCCAGCCATCATGGTTTTGCCAATAGGAGTTGAGGCAAGCTTTAAGGGGATTGTTGATTTGCTAACTAGAAAAGCCTCAGTTTGGGGATCAGACGAGCAAGGTTTAAAATTTGACGTGTCAGACAAGATGCCCTCTGAAATGAAAGATGAAGTTGAAAAATATCGAAATAAACTTATAGAAAAAATAGCAGAAACAGATGATACACTTTTGGAAAAATATCTTAGCGGTCAAGAGCCAACGGTCGATGAGTTAAAGGGAGCTTTGCGACGGGCTGTAATTGCATACAAACTTGTTCCTATTTTTGCTGGATCATCTTTAAGAAATAAAGGTGTTCAGCCACTTCTGGATAGCGTTATTGATTATCTGCCCTCCCCTCACGATTTAAAAGAAGTAAAAGGAATAAATTCTAAAACCAATGCAGAGGAAATTAGAAAACTTGCACCAGAAGAAGCTTTTTGTGGCCTTGCTTTTAAAATTCAAAACGATCCTCATGTTGGAAAACTAACTTATCTTAGAATTTATTCTGGAAAATTGAGTAGCGGATCATATGTTTATAACAGCAGTAAAAATAAAAAGGAAAGAGTAGGAAGACTTTTGTTAATGCATGCAAACCAAAGAGAAGAACTAAAAGAAGGATTTGCAGGAGAAATAGTTGCAATAGTAGGGCTTAAAGATACTGGCACTGGAGATACATTATGCGATGAGACAAAACCAATTGTTTTGGAAAAAATTTCTTTCCCAGAGCCAGTTATTTCTTTGGCAATCGAACCAAAAACAACCCAAGACCAAGAAAAACTTGGATATGCGCTAAAGCGTCTTATGGATGAAGATCCAACATTTCATGTAAAAGCAAATCACGAGACAGGGCAAACAATTATCTCAGGAGTTGGAGAATTGCAACTTGAAGTAAAGGTAAATACCATGAAAAGTGATTTTGGTGTTGAGGCAAATGTTGGCGCGCCACAAGTTGCATACAAAGAAACAGTTAGAAAAAGAGCAGAGGGAGAGGGTAAGTATATCAGACAATCTGGCGGACGCGGGCAATATGGACATTGTTTTTTGAGGATTGAGCCAAAACAAAGAGGCGAAGGAAATGAGTTTGTGGATGCTATAAAGGGTGGGGCAATTCCATCTGAATTTATAAGATCAATCGAAAAAGGTGTAAAAGAAGCCATGGAAAACGGAATTCTTCTTGGTTTTCCAATGGTTGATACTAAAGTTACTGTTTACGATGGAAGCTATCACGAGGTTGACTCTTCGGATATTGCGTTTAAGATTGCAGCAAGCAAGGCAATACAGGCAGCAGCAAAAAAAGCAGATCTTACTCTTCTTGAGCCAATTATGAAGACAGAAGTAACAACTCCATCTGAGTTTTTGGGAGATGTTATTGGAGATTTATCTGCAAAAAGAGGGCAAATTATAGGAACCGAAGAAAGAAGTAGAGCAACAATTATTCTGTCTTTGGTTCCACTCTCTGAACTTTCTGGTTATTCAACAACACTAAGGAGTATGTCTAAAGGCAGAGCGTCTTATTACATGGAGCCTTCTCACTACGAGGAAGTTCCAAAAAATATTCAAGAACAGATGCTAGCTAAATCCACATTTACAGGCCGAGTGGGAACGCAATAATAATTATCTTTTGTGAGCTACTTTGTAGCATATTGCTGCAATATTTGCGAAACGCCTTTTTGGAGAGTATCGACTGCGGTTTGGGACGAGGAGCCAGTAAGAATTGCGTTAACTGCGTCTTCAAGGTAATTATTCATTTGAGAATTTAAACCATTATCATAAGTGTCGCTTGCAAAAAAAGAAGATATAGCACCTTCTGCCTGAGAGATAAATGGATATACATTTGCGTTATCTTTTAGCAAATTCGCAAGATCGCGCCTTCCATACGGCAAGCCTACCGCTCTTGTTTTTGATTGTTCGGTAAATAATTTCTGTTGTGTCTCTTTTTGAGCTAAATATTTTATAAGAAGCATTGCTTCTTTTTGATATTTACTTTTTATGGATACTCCTTCCACCCAGTAACTTGCTATAGTCATATTTTGCTGTGGGAGATGAGGAACTGGATAGATTTCAAATGAAAGATTGGGATCGATAGATTTTATTGTAAAAAAATCCCGAGAATAACCAAAAAGCATGGCAAGATTTCCTTGGGCAAAAGATAATACAGATGGGTCAAATGTATCATCCCAAACTTTATCATTTAAAGCAAAAGAGGTATAAAAACTTAAAGCTTCACTTGCTAATTGCTCTGTTGAGGAGATATCGTTTAAGTCTGTCCCGTTTTGAACAAGAAATAAAGATACTACGTCGCCTGCATGCGTAATATTACCAAAAGTTCCAACTGCCGCACCTGCAGTTGCTATTTTTCCCCTCTCATCTTTTACAGTAAGTTGACGAGCTATATTGGAAAAATCTATCCAATCTTTAGGACTAGATAATCCGCGAGCTTTAAATACCTCGGTATTTATATACAAAGAAAGAGTGTCTATTTCAAGTGGAATGCCGTATATAGCGCCATTTTTAACTAAATCGTTTTGGGCAACTTTGTAAAACCATTTTTCAAAATCAGTTTTTGTTATAGTATCTTTAGGCAATGGAACTAAAATATTCGAAAGCATCGGCCACCAAGTATTGTGGAAACGAAAAACATCTGGTCCTGTACCATTTTGAATTCTAGTTACTAGCCGTTCTCTATATTGTTTTATATCCTGTTTAACGAAATTCACTGTAATATTTGGATATTGTCGTTCAAAGTCAGAAATTATAGGTTGCATCACTTTAGAATCTTCCCATAATCCCCAATACAAAAGTGTAGTTTTTTCACTCTTTGGTTTTTTATGTAAAATTGGAACAACCAAGCCAAAAATAACAAATCCCAAAAAAATAACCGCCAAAACTCCAAATACTAGTTTTATAATCTTCTTGAGTAAAGGTTGAGAAGGCAAAGATTGAGGATTATCAAAAATTAAGTTTTCATCCATATCCATATTTTAGTATAATACCAAAGATATTCTATATCAAATGAGAATTAAGATTTTTAGACAATATATCTTAAGTGCCACAAAAATATTATTTTGGTTCGCAATAGGCGCGATATTTGGCTTATTTTTGTTTGTAAGCTTTGCTTTTATCATTTTCCAAAAAATTAATACCAATGTTGTTTATCCAGGAGTCATTATTGGCGGCATGGATTTGGGCAGAAAAACACCATCGCAAATAAATGAAATGTTTGCCAAAAAAAATGAAAATATTGGCAAAACGGACTTTGTTTTTGTAAGCGATATTGGAGTAGCTACGGTTTCTGCAGCCCAAATTGGCTATGGATTTGACCAAGAGTTAATTACAAAGCAGGCAATGAGCATCGGTAGGTCTAAAAATGTTTTTTCTGATATAAGTTTAATTGTTACAGCCTATCTTAATGGCATATATTTACAAGAAGCCCATCACTATTCAGAAGCCAAATTATTGACTGCTCTTAAGCCTATCGTAGAAAAACTTCACGTTGATCCAATAGATGCAATTTTTGCATACAAAAACGGTAAAGTAACTACGTTTAAACAATCCTTAGATGGGCAAGAAGCCGATTTAGAAGCAATAAAAAATAAGTTGGAATCTAACTTTGCAAAAGTAATGCTTTTAGATAAACCGCAAGCTATAGTTATCAATATTCCTATTAAAGTTCTAAAACCCAATATCACAACCGAAAAAGTTAATAATCTTGGAATTAAAGAACTTATTGGAGAAGGCGTCTCGTTTTTCCAACACTCAATTCCAAGTAGAATTTACAATGTTACACTTGCTGCCATAAGGTTAAATGGTGTCTTAATTGCGCCTGACGCAGTATTTTCGTTTAACAAAGCATTAGGAGATATTTCTGCATTTACAGGATACAAACAAGCATATATTATTCAAAATGGAAAAACGGTTCTAGGAGACGGCGGCGGAGTTTGCCAAGTATCAACCACACTTTTTCGAGCAATTCTTAATGCTGGTCTCCCAATTATAGAAAGACATGCTCACGCATATAGAGTTTCGTATTACGAACAAAATAGTCCTCCAGGCTTTGATGCAACAATATATTCGCCGTCTGTCGATTTAAGGTTTAAAAATGATACTGGAAAATATATATTAGTCCAAACATCAATAGATCTAGATACTCAAAAACTAACTTTTTCTCTTTTTGGCACATCTGATGGAAGAGAAGTAGTTATAAGCGAACCAGTTGTTGCAAATCTAACTCCTCCACTTCCAGATACATATCAGGATGATTCAAGTCTTCCAAAAGGAGCAATTAAACAAGTTGATTTTGCGGCAGAGGGAGCAAAAGTTACTTTTACTAGACAAGTTACAAAAGATGGAAACACAATTTTGTCTGACAAATTTGTCTCAAATTTTCAGCCTTGGAGAGCAGTATACTTAAGGGGAACGAAGGAGTAAGTAAAAATTTAGAGTTTAAAATTATAGTAAGAACTAATTCTACATTCTGAATTTAATTCTTAATTCTGAATTCTAGATTCTAAATTATGAATAAGGTGATTTCTATACAAAAATCAGTTCAGATTGCCAAAAAACTTAGAAGTCATGGAAAAACTATTGTTCTGGCTGGTGGCTGTTTTGATATAATCCATGCTGGTCATGTAATATTTCTCAATAAAGCAAAACAACGTGGCGACGTATTATTTGTTCTTTTAGAAAGTGACGAGAAAGTAAAAAGAATTAAGGGAGATAACAGACCAATTAATAATCAACAAGATAGAGCGATAGTCCTCTCTGCCATATCTTATGTAGATTTCGTGGTTATGCTCACAAACTCAAAAACAGATAGTGAGTACGACGGAATTATAACAAAAATTCATCCATCAATTATTGCAACAACAGCTAACGACCCAAATGTTGGCCACAAAAAGCGCCAAGCAAAATTAATTAATGGAGAAGTAGCATACGTTAGCAAAAGAGTTTCTGATCAATCAACAAGTAGAATTGCAGGTTTGACTAAAGTAGAAGCATTGTGAAAAAAATTTATTGGGTAATTAGAATAATTTTTATTTTTCTTTTGCTAGTTTTCATAGGAAATATTCTAGAAGATAAAAGACCAACTGTAACCATAAATAAGTATACGTTTAATCTGTACGTTGCAAAAACTCCAAAAGATCGAGAAATAGGACTTTCTAAATATAATAATATTCCTCAAAATTTTGGCATGATTTTTTTATTTGATAAACCAGATTTTTATAGTTTTTGGATTAAAGATATGAAATTTCCCATAGATATTATTTTTATTAGGAATGGTCGGATCGTAACGATTCATAAAAATGTAAAACCTCCGACAAACTCTAACGAAAACCCACCTATTTATAGATCTTCCGAGCCGGCAGACATAGTCTTGGAAATAAACGCTGGTCTTTCGGAAAAATATAACTTTAAAGAAGGCGATGTAATGAGACTAGATAATGTATGAGAATTTTAGGGATAGAAACTAGCTGCGACGAAACTTCTGCCTCTATTATTGAGGCAAATCAAGGTGATAGAAAAGTCAAACTTATTTCTAATGTGGTTGCATCTTCTTTACGTCTTCACTCAAAGACAGGCGGAATTATTCCAGAAGTTGCCGCCCGCGAACAGGTAAAATATATAATTCCAGTAATTAAAAAAGCCCTTGCTGTTTATTCTTCGAGCGAGCGTAGCGAGTCGAGAACTAACAATGGAACAATGAAACAATTGAGCAATGAAACAATAGATGTTATCGCTGTCACCGTAGGTCCCGGTCTTATCGGTTCTCTTTTGGTAGGAGTTGAAACTGCAAGAACTCTATCTTATATTTGGCAGAAGCCAATAATCCCAGTCAATCACCTTATCGGACACATCTATGCAAATTTCATTGAAGAAAAGCCTTTCGCTTCTGTGTCATTGCGAGCGACTGAAAGGAGCGTGGCAATCCCATCGGATAAGAGATTGCTTCGTCTCCCGACAAGTCGGGATCCTCGCAATGACAAAATAACCTTCCCTATTCTTGCTCTAATTGTTTCGGGAGGCCATACTGACTTGGTCCTGATGAAAGATCATGGAAAAATTAAGTGGCTTGGTGGCACGCGTGATGATGCTGCTGGCGAAGCATTTGACAAAATAGGAAGACTTTTAGGATTACCTTATCCAGGTGGCCCATCAATTGAAAAAGCCGCTAAAAACGGCAGCCCAAAAGCATTCCAATTTCCACGACCGATGATTGACTCCGACGATTTGGACTTTAGTTTCAGCGGTTTAAAAACATCTGTTTTATATTTGATCAAAAAAGATCCTAAAGTCTCCGTCATTCTGGGGACGACTCAGAGCGGAAGCGTGGAGGACGACTCCAGAATCTCTCAACGTACTGACGTAGGAGATTCTGGACGTTCCCGACAAGTCGGGATTGCCAGAATGACCAATGAAAAAGAACAATTGTTGTCAGATCTCAGCGCCTCTGTCCAACAAGCAATTGTTGACGTATTAATTGCTAAAACCCTAAAAGCAGCCCAAAAATACAACGTCAAATCAATTCTCCTAGGAGGTGGCGTCTCAGCCAATCAAAAACTTCGTGATCAATTTGCATTAGAAATTAGAAATTTGAAATTAGAAATCTCATTGTCCGTACCGTCGAAAAATCTCTGTACGGACAATGGGGCGATGATCGCCTCCGCAGCTTTTTTTAATCACAAACCATTCCATTGGAGCAAAATTACGGCAGATCCAGAGTTGTACTTTGATTAATTCTTCTACTTTGCTTAAAATTGATGTATAATTTACCAACTTTATGGAAATTTATTTAATCCTAGGAATACTTATGGGCATAATCATTGCTGTTGTTGTTAAAAGCAAGTTTTTCTCCACCGATACAAGCTCAAAAATAGAACAAAAACTAAATGAGATTGTTCCAAGTTCTCTTAGTAAAGCCGTAGATCAATTAATTAAGATTGCTAATGAAAAACTAAAAGCAGAAAACCAAGACATAAAAACGGATTTATCGAACAAAAAAACTGCAATTGAAGATTTAATAAAACAACTTAAAGATGAGATTAAACAAAACAATAAGAAGGTTGAGGACTCAGATAAAGAACGGGTAGGTTCGTTTCGAGCGCTTCAACAAGAGCTAGAGGGACATAAAGTAATAACAGAACAGCTATCTGCAACTACTGAAGGGTTAAAAAAAGTCCTATCAAATAATCAATTAAGGGGTCAATTTGGCGAACAAGTTGCCGAAGATTTATTAAGGATGTCTGGATTTGTAAACGGAGTCGACTATTTAAAAAACAAGAGGCAGGAAGATTCTTCCACTAGACCCGATTTTACTATACTACTGCCAGATGGCATAAAAATTAATGTTGATGCAAAATTCCCCTATTCTAACCTTCAAAAAATGACAGAAACCGAAGACAAGTCTTCTAAACAAGAACACGTAAAGGCATTCGAGGTAGACATAAAGGAAAAAATTAAGCAAGTAACAACCAGAGATTATATCAATCCAGCGAATAATACTGTTGATTTTGTCATTATGTTTATTCCAAACGAGATGATTTTCTCTTTTATCTATGATCGGATGAATCGCGTTTGGTCCGATGCAATGAAACAGAAAGTAATTTTGGCTGGGCCTTTTAATTTTACTGCTGTTTTAAGATTAATTCGACAATCATACAGTAACTTTAAATATCAAAAAAATATTCATAAAATAATTACATTTATAAAAGTATTTGAAGATGAATTCAGGAAATATAATGAAGAATTTGAAAAAATTGGCATAAGGATTGACGCATTATCTGAACAATACGATAAAGTTAACTCGACTAGAACAAAACAATTAGTAAGGACTGTAGATAAAATAAGACTTGAAGAATCCAAATCAGATTTAATTTCTGAAAGCTCCGTTCTGTCAGACACAGAAAAATTAGAAATTGAAAACTGAAAATTTTATTTAGTATCCAGTAAAGTTCTCTATAAAGATTTTTTCGGATGACACGCCTATTTTTTTTACAACATCCTCAATTCCGGCAACCATTGCTGGAGGACCAACAATATAATATAGGGGTCTTAAAAAATCTGGCACATGACTTTTAATCAGCACATCCGAAATCCTTCCTGTTTCGCCATTCCACTTTGTGTTCGACTTTTCCGGACGACTTACTGTGTAGATAACTTTAATACTGGGATTATTTGTTGCTATCTCTTGCAGTTCTTTGTGCCAAAAAATATCCTGTGCTGTTGAAAATGAGACAATAAGAGCTATAGGGATGGAAAGATTTTTTTGATAAGCATAGGTTAGCATGCTATGAAATGGCGTTATTCCAATCCCTCCTGCCAGAAATACACGATCTTCTTTTTTTTCCTCATTCAACACAAATTCTCCCATTGGTCCAAAAAATTGCACTTTTTCTTGAGCCTTTAATTCTATCAGTCTTTTTTTGAAAGAGCTTTCCCCTGTACCGTCTGGTACGGGGCTTTGTGTAATTTTGGTAGTTATCATAATATAATCCTTTTCTAAAGGAGAAGATGCGATTGTAAAAAAACGCGAGTTCCCACGTTCATCTGGATTTTTGATATCAAGAATCATGCGCATGTATTGTCCGGGTAAAAAACTTAAACCGCGTCTGACGCGGTCGAAATAAAATGAATACGTGTCTTTTACGAGCTTCTCTTTTTTGATAAACGGTAAGTAAAACTCTTTCGCTAAGATTCCCATAGTGCTATGATTATGGCTGGGTCATAAATACCCATTTGTCATTCCGAGCGAGCGTAGCGAGTCGAGGAATCTCGTTGAAGGAGATTTCTCGGCAAGCTCGAAATGACAATTGTGACCCAGTCATAGTGCTATGATTATATCATGATGCAATATTTTATTAATTTATTTAAAACTTCAAAAACCCAAATGGGGTTTTTTCTAACGCTCATTTTTATAACTGCATTTCTAAATAACCCTTCACAAAAAATTCTTCTTGTTTTTCTATTATCTATAATATCAGCAGTAAGCGCAGATCTTTTATTTGTAAGACTTCGAAATATTAAGTGGTTTTTTCCAAGTGCAGCCCTTGTCACTGGAAGCATTGTTGGGCTTTTAACAGCCCCTGATTTTACTTGGTATATCCCGGTTGTAGTTGGTGTTATTGCGATGTTCTCAAAAAATTTCATAAGATTTTCAAATCGTCACATCTTTAACCCCGCAGGGTTTGGATTGCTTGTTGGCGCAATAATCTTTAGACACGCTATTTCTTGGTGGGCAGTTTCTTGGCAACAATTTAGTCCCGCCAAAGGCGGGATAGAATTCATAATTTATTTTCTGATTCTTCTCTCGCCGTCTCTCATTTCTTCTTACCGTATGGGGCGATATCGAATTACAGTATCCTTCTTACTTACCTACTCCTTTCTTATCCTACTTAGTACTAAATACTTAATACTAAATACTATTCTCGATCCAACAGTCCTATTTTTCTCAATTGTCATGCTTCCAGAACCATTGACTTCACCGAATAATCATACCAAGCAAATTATTTTTGGAATTTTTGTTGCCCTAATTTCTCTTATTGTATCTTCGCCCATTCTCAATTCTCAATTCTCAACTTTCAACTCAATTGATCCCCTTGTTTTCTCCCTTCTATTAGGAAACTTAGTTTTCTTTAAACTAAGATAAAAACAACTATTGCTCCATTTCTAAAAAAACAATATACTAAAACTAGACGCTAGACGCTAATTAACTAAACGCTAACGAGAGGAGGTGAAAAAAATGAACAACAAAATTCTGTTTGGAGCAATAGCTGTAATTGTAGTTGTAGGATTTATATTGGTTTCTAACAAAAAAGGCGGGCCTGAAATAGCCCCTCAAGCAATAGAACAAAATCCACCAGCTACAGAGACAGCAACTCAAGCTGAAGAACAAACTCAAGCAGCAGTTATTACAATAACAAGTTCTGGATTTGAACCTGAAACAGTCAATATTGAAGCTGGAACAAAAGTAGTGTGGGCAAACAAAAGCGGTAGCGCTGCAACAGTTAATTCTGCTTTGCACCCGACACACTTAATCTATCCACCGCTTAACCTTAATCGTGTTTCTGACAGTGAGTCTGTGTCTCTTGTTTTTGACGAACAAGGAACATATAAATATCACGATCACTTAAATCCGACTCGAACAGGAACAGTAGTGGTTGAGTAAATACTTGTTATGTTAGAATACCTTCATGACAAACATAAAAACTCTCAACAGAGAGCAGATGGAGGCTATTAAGTATAATGGCGGTCCACTTCTTATCATAGCAGGCGCTGGAACTGGTAAAACAACAGTTATTACAGAACGCATTAAATATTTGATCCTCAAAAAAGAAGTTAATCCTTCCCAAATCCTCGCCCTTACCTTTACAGAAAAAGCGGCAGCAGAAATGGAAGAGCGTGTTGATATAGCAATGCCATACGGATATACCCAAATGTGGATATCAACTTTTCACGCCTTTTGCGATAGGATCTTAAGAAACGAAGCTCATGCCATAGGACTAGACCCAAGTTACAAGTTAATCTCAGAATCAGAGTCTGTACTTCTGCTTCAGAAAAATATTTTTAATTTAGAGTTAAAAAATTTTAGACCTCTTGGTAATCCTACGAAATTTCTAGATGCTCTTTTAACTCACTTCTCAAGACTTAAAGATGAAGACATATCACCAACTGAGTATATCAAATGGGTCAAAAATAATGAGTCAGAAGAAGAAACACAGCAGTATCTAGAACTCGCAAATTCTTATAAGAAATATGAAGAATTGAAAGTCAAAGAATCAGTTATGGATTTTTCAGACCTTATCTCGAATACTTTATTGCTATTTCGAAAAAGAAGAAATATTTTAAAAAAATATCAAAATCAGTTCAAGTTTGTCTTAGTTGATGAATTCCAGGATACAAACTACGCCCAAAACGAACTGGCGATTGCACTTGCAGGGGATGATAAAAATATTACCGTAGTTGCCGATGACGACCAATCAATCTACAGATTTAGAGGCGCTGCGGTTTCAAATGTTTTACAATTTAAGAAAAATTTCCCAGATACGGAAATTGTGACTTTGAATGATAACTACAGATCTACTCAGCCTATTCTAGATGCAGCTTACCAGCTAATCCAACATAACAATCCTAATAGACTTGAGATAGTTGAAAGCATTGATAAAAAACTTAAAAGCCATTCTATCTCTCCCAAAAAAGAAATTGAGTTAATCCATGAGAATCGGTCAGAAGACGAAGCAGATAAAATAGCTATCACCATAGAAAAACTTTTAGAACAAAAGTACGAATATAAAGATATCGCAATTTTGGTCCGTGCAAATAATCATTCTCAACTTATTACAAATGCGTTACAAAGACATAGGATTCCTTTTCAATTTTTAGGGCCCGGCTACCTTTTCCAGCAGGAGGAAATAAAAGATTTAATTGCCTACCTGACATTTTTAACAAATCTTTCAGATTCTGTTTCTCTTTTTAGGCTACTTTCTATGGACATATTTAATATTCCTTATATTGAATTAAACTATCTTCTAAATTTTGCAAAGAAGAGAAACCTTACTCTTTTTGAAGCGCTTGTCAATGTTGACCAGTCATTTTTGAAACCTGAAACACGGGAAAAACTTATAACTTTTAGGGAAATGGCCAAACGTCATCTGGAAAGGAGCAAAAAAGACTCCGGAGGACAAATTCTTTATTACTTTTTGATCGACTCAAAGCTTTTTGAAACACTTAACTCTACTAATTCCGTTAGGGAAGAACGGCGTGTCCAAAATATTGCTAAGTTTTTTGACAGGATTAAAAACTTTGAGACAGAACGTGCTGATGCAAATATATTTACGCTTTCTGAATGGTTAAATCTTATGCTTAAAATGGGAGAAAGCCCCAGAGCTGCCGATATTGACGTAAGAGATAGAAATGTCGTTAATATTCTAACAGTGCACTCTTCCAAAGGACTCGAGTTTAAAGTTGTATTCTTGGTAAATCTTGTGTCTGATCGTTTTCCCTCGCGCGAAAGAAGTGAAAAGATTCCATTGCCTGTTGGGATTATGAAAGAAAATATACCTCTCGATACTGATTTTCACCTGGAAGAAGAACGAAGACTTTTTTATGTCGGGATGACTCGAGCAAAAGAAAGATTATATTTAACATCTGCGTCCTATTATGGAACAGCAAAACGGCCAAGACCACTTTCCCCTTTTGTTTATGAAACTCTTCCCAAGCTCAAAGAACAAGACGAAGCAAAAAATCGTATCGAGCAGCTGTCTCTTACGGAAGTTCTTTCTGTTTATGAGAAAACCGAGGAGAGAAAAGAAGAGAAACGGCCGCTTAAGTTAAGTTATATTACCTTTTCAAACCTTCAGATGTTTGATATTTGCCCACTGCATTACAAAGCAAAAGTGATTTTTAATATTCCAACTCCTGCTGCCGCTGTTCAAAGTTTTGGTATTTCTGTCCATAATACTTTGTATAATTTTTATAAACGACTCATGGAAAGGGAAGCTCTACCCCTTACACAATTAATTGAAATTCTTAAGAAAGAATGGCTTAGCGACGGATACGATGGCAAAAAACATGAAGAAGAACGCTTTTCCCAGGCAATTAAAATACTCGAAGAATTTTATAAAACAGAATTCAAAACCCGTATAAAACCATTAGCGCTGGAGCTCCCATTTTCTTTTGTTTTAAAAAATAACGTAAAGGTTTTTGGAAAGATTGACCGCGTAGACAAAAAAGGCAATGGCATTGAAATTATAGATTATAAAACCGGTATAGATAATCCCAAAGCAGACAAAACCCACAGGCTTCAGCTTGCCATGTATGCGCTTGCCGCAACGCGGGTAAAAGATGAAGTTCTAAATCGAAATCCTAAAGACATTACTTTAACACTTCATTTCCTGGAAGGAAATACTAAAAAATCTATGAACTTTCAACAGGAAGATTTAGACAAATTAGAGTCACAGCTTATTGAAAAAATCGGAGAAATCGAAAAAAGCGATTTTGCTTGCAGTCATTCAATCATCTGCCAAAACTGCGAATATAAAATGTTGTGCAATACAAATTAAATAATTAGGAATCTTTTTTACTTTCAAAAGTGCCCTATGAAGAGAGTAAATCAATTCTGTTTTAGAGAGTCAAAAATTTCGCCACTTCTTGAGCAAATCTGTCGAAATCACCAAGTCTTTTGTTGATCTTATCTGCCACTTCTTCGTAATTAATATCAATATAGTCATGGACTAATATGTTTCTAAAACCAACCGCTTTTGCAAAACCTTTTGCAAAAGAAGAATCTATGATCTTCTCTTCCCCCAGAATTTCTATGGCTTGCGCAGCGTCAATTGGAGCACGAAGTCTTTGGTCCACAATAATCAATTCTGCAATATCAACACATGCCTCAATTGCAAGTTGCAGAAGTCTTTCTGCTTTGAGGCGCTTATCTTCATCTTCCACAAGGTCCTTTGCGGTTACACCTTTTAGTTTTTTTAGGCTATTAACGTATTCTTTAAGCTTTTCAATTCGTAAGTTGATTTTATCAATATGATCCATAGATTAAGACTCTTACAATCCATGCTTAGCAAATAATCTTAAACTCTCTTGCGTATGGCGCTTTATATAATATACCCTATCAAGAAATTCTCGAAAGGTTTTTAATTCAAATTCATCTCTTTTTGTTTTGGATCTTGTATAAATATCCATGCGGGGCTTGATCGCTGAGTAGCGAAACGGAAGCGGAGCGCTGTTAAGATCTACAACGTCAACTTTGTCTGTTTTAAGCAGTTTTGAAAGGAAGGCAATAAAATCTAGTTTTAGCTCAAATCTTTCATGAGCTGATATTGACTCATCAAAAAGCACTGCAAAATCGTAATCAGATAAAGGCATTACTTTACCTGTTGCCTGAGAGCCAAAAATATACACCACCTCAATAGGCTTACTTTTTACAAATTCAATAATTTGTGCTTTCTCACTGCTTGTTAACATAAAAATATTATACCCTAATGTTCTCTAGTCTACAAATGCCCGATCGCTTTTTGAGTTACTTTTTGATAAAATATGCGTACCTAGGAAGAAGGTTGCTGCTGCGTTCAGTTACATGAACGTAGAGGAAAGTCCAGACAGGCGTAAAGACGGGGATGGAGCGCAAGCTCCGACGCGAAAGCGCTGGTATCCAAACTCTTTACCCACATGTGGAGTTTGGAACAGGTCTTGAATTGACAAGACTTGAGAGCAACAGAGACGAGTGGGAGTGAAACGGGCAATCCTACCCGCTGCAACCTCCGACTGGTACGTTTTAAGGTTCTTTACCCTAGTACCGATGCTTGAGGGCATAGATAGATTGCAACTAAAACAGAATCTGGCTTATTCTCTTCCTAGGATTTTTATTTCAACTGCTTGCGCTGGCATAGCGCGAAATTGCAAATTTCCAACACTTAAGACTTACATACAGCAATACAGTGCTTACCACAAGTGCGATCATTACTGATTGTATAGACAAAAGCCCCATCAAACTTTTGGGTGGAAACGTCATCATGATTCCAACAGGAAGTATAAAGGTAAGTATCCCACGTATTGGTTCTTTATAGATATCAATAGGCAAGCGACCCATTTGAGTTATATCTCTATAAAGCCACAAAGTATTATCTACCTCTGTTGTCAAAATGCCTACCACGAGAATAAAAATGTGGAAGGTAAGCGCAATTAAAAACGCATTTAAGATAAGCAAAAGATACACTAATACTCCGCTTAGCGAAATATCTCCAATTTTAAAGATGGACATAATTACAAAGCCAACCGAAATCAAAAGCATCGATATATCCAATACATCGCTTCCACCAAAAAGCGAACGAAAAAGAGGCGAGATTGGTTTTATTAAAAAGTAATCAAAATCTCCCGATACAACATAAGAACGGAATCTGTAGACTTCCCTTAAAAAAAATTGTACGACTGTGTCTATTAAGTTAAATGTCGCAAAGAAAAGAATTACCTGCCAAATTTCATATCCTACTATTACTTTTGTTTTTGATATTAAAAGAAGAAGAAACAAAAGGAAAAATGCAAATCGCAAAATCTTTCCAAGAATAAAAATTATAGCGCCAAACCGCGAAACAAAAGCAATTTGTGAAGCAATTCTTGTCATAGTCCACCAAATTTTTAAATATTTACCTACCATAAGCTGTATAAGCAGCAATTCCTTTTGCCCAAATAATTCTAACAAACCAATATATAATTAATACCCAAATTGCTGAGATAAAAACGCCTATGTAAATTTCGATTTGAGATAATTGTCCAAGATAAATTTTTAAGGGAAAGTAGAGAATGTATGTAAAAGGCAAAGCTCGCAAAAAATAAAATACTGATTTTGGCAAAATATCAAGCGGAAAAAGAGATCCTGCAAAAAAGTTTAGGAGTATAATAAAAATAAATCTGGGCGCCCAAACGTCGGGACTCCAAAAACCTATAAGCCCTAATAAAATGTTAAACAAAAAATATAGTATCAAAGCAATTACCGAAGAAATAAGAGCAAGAAAAATAATAAATATGTTAGTCTGAATAAATATCGGCGGATGCAAAAGAAGAAATAGCATAGTGAGCTCTAATACAGAAAATAAAATATTCATAGCTTTATCTCCCATGTCTTTTGAAAACCAATAAAGAAAGTAGTTTATTGGTTTAATCAGAAAATTAGAAAGATTACCATTATTGATTTCATCTCCAATCCCGTAACTTCTTGAAGCAAGAGCAATGGAAGCTATGAGAGAAGTCCCCAAAACATAAGTAAGCATTAGGGGCTTGGTATAGCCCAAAAAATCTCCATTTTCTGGTATTATTGCAAGCCATAAAAAATATACCGTTAGCAACTGAAAAACCACTCTTATCCGCCACATCACAAAATTAAATCTGTAGGCTACAGTTTCATACCAAGTGTTTTTTGCAACTAATAAATATTTATTCATATACTCTTCTAATCACATCTTCTATGTCGGCATCTTCAATTGTAAGATCTCTTGTCTTAAAATTTTTGAGTATTTGAGAAGCCGTATCGTTCACCTTTTCATTTTTCACTTTGAGAACAAGCCTTGGATAAAGAAAAGTAATAACTTCTAAAGAACTATCAATACTCTTGGGATCAATATTTTCTTCGAGAGTAACACTAATTATTTTATATGGAGCATATCTTTTTATAAGGTCTGAAAGGTTTCCATCAAAGACAATCTTACCTCGATTAACAACGATTACCCTCTTGCAAAGGTCTTCAACGTCGTCCATATAATGGCTAGTCAAAATAATTGTTGCTTTGTATCGCTTATTGTACTCTTTGATAAACTCACGCAGTTTTTTCTGCATAACCACATCAAGCCCTATTGTTGGCTCATCCAAAAATAAAACTTTTGGGAAATGGATTAATGATGCAATAAGTTCGCATTTCATTCTTTGTCCTAGAGATAATTTTTTCACTTGAATTTTTAATAAATCCTCAACCTCTAAAAGTTTTGATAATTCTTTAATAACTTCATCAAACTTATTATTAGGAACATCGTAAATTTCTTTATTTAGAAGCAATGTATCCAAGGCTGGAAGCTCCCACCAAAGTTGATTTTTTTGTCCCATAACAAAAGAGATCTGTTTTAAGAATTCTTTTTTTCGCTCAAACGGAGTAAATCCCAGAACAGAAATTTTTCCATTTGTCGGGTATAAAAGCCCAGACAAACATTTTAGAGTTGTTGTTTTTCCAGCGCCATTTGGTCCAATAAATCCAACAAGCTCGCCTGTATCAATTTCGAATGAAATACCATCAACAGCTTTTACTGTTGTGTATTTTCGTGATATCAACGATCTTACCGATCCTAAAAAACCTGGCGCTTTTTGATAAGCTTGGTAGTATTTTGACAAATGAGAAACGGAGATAATCACACTTTGATTATACCAAAAAGCTGTTAGGATCTTTTATTTTATCTAACTACTTTTTTTAGTGTTTTTCCAGGAGTAAAGCCTGGAGCTTTTCTGGCTGCAATTGTTATTTTTTCTCCAGTTTTTGGATTTCTTCCAACTCGCTCAACTCTTTTTCTAACAGAAAAAGTTCCAAATCCTGTAATAACAACTTTTTCTCCTCGCTTTAAGGCATCGCGAATAGAGTTAATAACCCCCTGCACCGAATCTCTTGCAGCTTTGCTTGTTAGATTTGCTTTTTTAGCCACAATTTCTATGAGTTCTCTTTTTGTCAAATTATATCACCCCCTTCCCAAAAAGTAAGGATTGGCAACCTAACTTAGACTATATTTTTCAATTAGACTAACAATACAATGCGAATAAAACTTTGTCAACAAGCAAAATGAAGATTAGGGCTTAGGATTCAGGGGAAACTGCACGAAATTCGCGAATGGCAGTAACTTTTACCTCTCCTGGAACTGCAAGTTTATGACTAACTTCGTCTCTTATTTTTTGTGCGACCAATGTGGTTTGGGCATCGTCAAGCCTTCCAGGATTTATAATAACTCTTAATTCTCGACCAGCCTCGAATGCATAAGCATCTTCAACGCCTTCATACTTTTTTGCGATTTCCTCCATATCCTTTAGTCTTTTAGCATATTCTTCTACATCTTCGAAACGTGCCCCAGGTCTTGCTCCAGAAATTGCATCTGCTATATAAACAATGACTGATTCCATTGCCGAAAAAGGTTTGTCTTCGTGGTGCTCTAATACACAATTTATCACAGGCTCTGGAATATTAAAACGCTTTAGCAAATCAGCCCCAAGCGTAACATGGCTGCCTTCTCCCTCAACTACTTTACCTATATCGTGGAATAAACAACCTAGTCTAACAATATTAGCATCTGCTCCCAACTCGTAGGCAATATGAAGTCCAATTTTAGTTTCTTCTAATGTATGAACTACTAAATTTTGTCCATAAGATGTTCTAAATTTAAAGCGGCCAAGTATTGATAAAAGTTCTGATGGCAGATTAAAAACTCCAACCTCGTGGGCAAATTTTTCTCCTTCTTCCTTCATTATTTTTTCTACTTCAAGTTTTGTCTGATCTACAATTTCTTCAATTCTAAATGGTTGCACTCTCGTATCTTTAATTAGCTTTTCCAGGCTTCGCCTGGCTATTTCACGTCTAATCTGATTAAAAGACGAAAGTCTTATGATTCCTTCTTCATCAAGATCAACATCCACTCCAGTTGCTTGTTCAAAAGCTCTTATGTTGCGACCTTCTTTACCAATAATTCTTCCTTTTAAGTCCTCGTCTGAAATTTTTATTGTCGATACTGTATATTCGGCAATATAATTAATTGCACCGTGTCTCATGCTGTCTATTAAAATTTCTTGGGCTTTTCTATCGGCAGTTCGTTTTGCTTCTTCTTCTTTCTCTTTAATAATTCTTGCAATAATTTTTGCTTCTTTTTCTTCGGTTTCTTTAAGAAGTTCTTTTTTTGCTTCATCGCTAGTCATTCCTGAAGCTTTTTCGAGCTTATCAAGATATTCAGTTTTAATCTTATTAAGATCTTCTTTTTCCTTTTCTATGTGGTCTTTTTCACGATCAAGTCTCTCTTCTTTTTCAAGAAGTTTTTTCTCAAGAATTATTAAATCCCGATTTTGAGGATTCATAATATTTTGAAGACAATAGAAAAATCCGTCATATGACGGATTGAGAAAGAGGTATAATATGTGTCCTAAGTACTTTTCTCATAAGACTTTATGCCCTCTATTGTCTAACATTTTTATTATACTCCTTTTAAAATCACCTCGTCAATGGATTGTTTTATCGTCTCCCAATCAAACCCTCTTCGCGCAAGATACGAGCCTAGTTTTTGATAAATTTCCTGCTTAGATAAACCCTTAACCCTTTCTAGCCGTTTTTCTATTAACTTCTTCGCTCGTTCCAAATCATTCTGAATTATGAATTCTGAATTATGAATTATGCGATCTGCTATTTCTTGAGCTACGCCTTTTTGTTGTAGCTCCATTTTTATGAACTTAATACTTTTAGTTTTGAACGCAGATCGCTGTTCGATCCACCATTTCACAAACTCCTCATCGTCAACAAACTTTTGTTCTCTTAGTTTGACAATAACTCTCTCAATAATTGAAGACTCATTTTTTTTTCGCGTCAGATAGTCTCTTACTTCTTTTTCCGACCGAGGACGATATGCCAAAAACCGAAGCGCAATATTATAAAACTTCTCAAAATCACCCATTTTCTATCATTTCCTCAACTTTACGTTTTGCCTCCTCTAAAAGCTCTTTTGATTTTTTCCTTGCCTCATGTGATTTCCTCACCAAATCAGCAATTTTCTGCTGTACTTCTTTTGGTAAAATTGGCATCAATAAATTTCTAATCTGTTCGGGCTTCCAATGAGCAATAACCGAACCTCCTGCATCTCGTTCTGCTTGCATCTGCCCTATTATAGAGCTTACACAAAGCGCCAAATATTCAGGATCTGTATCGCCTTTTACTTTTAGACGCAAAATGCCACCAGAAATAATTCCATCAATTGGTTCTTTCAAAACGTAGGCAGTTCCCGGTGTTGCGTCTTTTGTTAGTAAAATTTCTCCAAGTCCTGGTTGAAAATCTTTTTGCAGTCTTTCATATAATTCTTCGCTTAAATATTTTTGATCTTTATTATCAATACCAGACTTAGAGAGACTGCTTACCCTAATAAATAATCTTCCATCTTCTTGATATGCTTCGCTTCCAGATTCAAATCCTTTCTTCATTGAAACTAATTCTCCTAGTTGTTTATGGTTTTGCTTTTTAATCTGCTCGACTAGCTTTTGATACTTCGGTTGAAAATATTCAGCGTCTACGCGATTTGCAGATTTTACATCTGAAAGATTTACAACAAAACTCAAATCATCTTTTGCCTGAAAATCCTTTAACCCCAACTCCTCCAAAAGCAAATTTTCGGCTTGCCCATATAAAAGTTTTGAACTATCCAAGCTTTGTTTTGCTTCAAGTATTAATTCTTCAATTTTTTTAAGAAGATTTATTTGTGGTGAAGGAACTATCAGTTGAGAAATATCGCTTATGTTTAATTTAGGTTGTGCGTTACCGCTAACACTCCTTTTTACCTGCAAGTATCCCAAACTGGAATTTAAAAAGGTTAATAAAAATAACTTATGAGCCAAAGTTAGGTTTGAATTTTTAAATTTTATACCAATGTTATTTTCGCTTATATTGCTAATACCTAATTCTTCTGTTATTGCTGATACTATACCAATGGTATTTCCCACTTTAGATAGAACTAAATCAAAAGGATGAAGCTGAGATTGTTTTAATCTATTATTATCCTCTTCGGAAATGTAAACTAAACTATCCTCCTGAATAAAAAATTCTTTTAAGTCGTTAATCCTAATAAATGGAATCCCTTGTTCCAAATAAGCTTCACTTTTAAGGGATGAGCCAAAAGGCCCACTGACAACGTTACAACCAAAATCTTCTAGGGTACGAAATTCTCTGCTTTTAATATTTTCTATTACCTTTAAATATTCTGGCTGATAATATTCCGCATCTAGCCGATAAGCGCCTTCAAGTTGAGATTTTTGGATTATTGAAAAGGTAATCATTAATATTTATAAAAGAATAAGCCCAAAAAAATTATTAATCCTAAGAAGAAGGTAACAAGAAAAGAGATGTATACAGTATCTTTTAATTTCTCTAGAATTTTATTGGGCTTCAACTTAGATAAATCTTCCTCGATCGTTTTTCTTAAATCAAAATAATCCTTCACATCATTCCAAGTAAGATTTCCAGAGTAAGCCTTGTTAAAATTGCTGTTGGCCGCTGACTGGAATTTGGAATAAATTTCTACCTCAGCATCTCTTGTCTTGGGAATACCATTTTTATCATGAAATATTGTATATAAAACTAAACTAGTTCCCAGAATGATACTAAGACTTAACAAACAAAATGGAATTATAGAAAAAAATGGCAAGTTTGTAATCGGAATAACTATAGAAATTAAAGCGACAGCAATAGTAGTAAGTGTTAGTATATGATTAACTTGTCGATCGGTAACTCTTGTAAGTAAATCTTGGTAGTAAAAACGTCTTTTAAGTAATAAGTCTGTCCAAAGATCTCTATCACGAGTAAATTCTTGTTTTGCTAATTCAAGGTCATCTTTTGTCATATTACCTCCAAAAACTAAACCCTCGCTCTCTCTTTGTCATTCCCAACTTGATTGGGAATCCAGTTGTCTTCTTTCTCTGGATTCCCGCTTTCGCGGGAATGACAGCCTCGCTACCTCCAAAAACTAAATCGTTTAATTTATCCTTCTATCACTTTGTCATTCCCAACTTGATTGGGAATCCAGTCGTAATCTTTCTCTGGATTCCCGCTTTCGCGGGAATGACACCAAGAGCTACTAATAAATCCCCGCTTCCTTTTTGTCATGCCCGACCCCGTATCGCGTACGGGGCAAGCTCTGATCGGGCATCCAGCTCTCCGATAAATCCTCCCAATTGGGGTTTTCTTTTTCGATTAAAGCAAGTTTCCATTTCCGATTCCATTTCTTAAGCTGCTTTTCTCTTTGCAAAGCTGAATTAATATCTACTGTTTGCTCGAAATAAACAAGCTGATGAACGTTATATTTTGCAGTAAAGCCTTTAATGATATTATTTTTATGTTCATATATTCTTCTCTCTAAATTGTTGGTAACACCGATATAGAGCGTTCCATTTCTTTTGCTTGCTAATATATAGACACAATAGTTTTTCATATGATTTTTCTGGATTCCCGCTCCTCGATTTCTCGAGGACAAGTTTCGCGGGAATGACACAATAAGATTGTGTCACCTCCAAAAACTAAATCCTTGATCTTTTGCAAACTTAATAAAGTTTTCTGCGATTTGGTCGAGGTCGTGATCGAGGACTTTGCGACCATTGGCGTTGTAGACAAAATTTCCGCTTTCGTCTTTTTTATAAACATACTCTCCAGAGTTATCTTTACCTGCTTTTTTAGAAACAGCCATAAAAATGGGATAGTCTTTTAGCGGTTGTTCATCCTCGCTCCATTTTTGTAAGAATAAAACCGAGGTTTTGGTTCCTGTATGCGGCTTGAACGTATTACCATGAAGGCCTACGACTGCAAGTATTCGCGCTTTGTCAAACAACCATTCACGGATGTATTCCATATTGGTATTATTGAAAACCCCTTGCGGCAACACTATTGCAACTCTGCCTTCTGGTTTTACAAACTCTAGCGCCCGCTCAATAAATAAAATATGACGCTCAACTTTATTCACTAACTTCCCGTTCTTTTTGCCAAACTCATATTGCCTTAAAAGCCCAGGATCTCTTAATTCTCCAGCAAATGGCGGGTTAGTAAGTAAAACGTCAAAAGAAAAATTTTTGAACGTTTTTTCGTTTTGCTCTTTTTCGTCATACTCTTCATACCTAAGCAGTCTTTGACGAAGTTCTCGTCTCGCGTGCAATTTTTCGTCCTTTTCTCCCTGCCACTCTCTTGGATCAAGGGAGTTAAGCTTAAAAAGATGGGAACGTCCGTCTCCAGCAATAAGCATGAGTGCTCGCGACACTTTTGCTGTCTCGTCGGCAAAGTCTACTCCATATAAATACTGCTGAGCATATTCTTGTTTAGATTGGTTATTTTTAGTATACTGTTCATCAACCCAACGCATGGCAGAAATAAGAAATCCTCCAGAACCTGCCGCGGGATCAATAACATATTCGTCTGGTTTGGGGTTGAGCATTTTTACCGCCATGGCAATAACATGACGCGGAGTAAAATATTGTCCTTTTTTGCCCTTAGCAACTTCCGGGATAAGGTATTCAAACGCTTCATCAATAATCGAAATGTCCGCGCCAAAAAGTTTTGCTTTTTCCATCTCTCCTATAACTACCGACAAGTGCTCTGGCGATAGACGAATAACTTCCTGCTCATAAAAAATATCTGGCCACTTACTAATAGCACTTCTAAATAAACTGTTTATAGCAGAGTACGTTTTTTGAGGATCTTTATATTTACGAAACAATATCTCGTTATCCAGTCTTTTTTCTGCTTCTATCTCATCATATAACTTCGCATAAATTAGCTTAAACACTTCAGTAAAAACATCAACGCCGGCGTTGGCTAAAACTAACTCTTCCATAATTTTTATGGCACTCTTAAGATCATATTTCGAATCTGTATCTCCAAGTGTTTTTTTCTCGCTTAAAATATCGTCTATTGTTTTATCTGCTGGTGGGATTTCTGAAAGTGTATCTTCAAATTGATTCGGATAGTTACGGTATAGAATAACCCGATCAATACCATTTGACCAAATGCCAATTTCACATCCTTCCGCATTAAGATAGCTTTTTAGCTGATCTATTCCTTTTTCCTCACTTGGGCTTTTTACTTCGACAATGATATAAGGGGTAACTTTATCTTCTTTATAAACGATTATGTCTGCTGCTTTTGCGTGAATTTCCCTTCCAAAGTGGATACTCTTTTCTGTTTCAAGCCGATCGAGTGGATATTTTAGATTGCTGTGCAGCTTATAAAGCCATAGTTGACGGATAATCTCTTCGGGTTTGCTGCTTTGTTTTTGCTCATCAAAGACAACTCTTGGATTACCCGATTTTATATCCTTTATATAGAAACGTTTGTCTTCTTCCCATACGTACAATACCTCTTCAAAGTTTATGCCCTCAAATTCTTTTAGGCCATAAACAACGCTTGGATCTTTAAATATTTTATCTAAAACTCCAAGTACCTTATTCTGCTTGACTGTTGGCATATATTTAGTTTATAGATAGCCACTGGCCGCCTTTTAACACTGATATGATTTTTCCTTTCATTTCCACCGTGCTCGTGAAATGTATAATTGGATAATTTGGATTTTCAGGTTTTAGATACAAATATGGGGGCTTATCCTGGGAGATAAACCGCTTTATTGCGGATTCTCCATCAATGTCGGCCAAAACAATGTCTCCTGAAACAAATTCTTTTTGATTTTTAACCAAAACTATATCTCCATCCTCAATGCTAGCGTTAATCATAGAGTCTCCAGAAACTCTAATAAGGAATACTTCTTCATTTAATCGCGCAACATTTGGAGATAGCGTTTGCCACTCGCCTTGAATCTCAATTGCCGTAATAGGGGAACCAGCATGGGAAATTCCCAAAAAAGGAACAAGAGGAGGTTTTCCAAGAACTTCATACCCTAATGGTAAAATTGCAATGCTACGAGCAACCGATTCATTGCGTTTAATTATTCTATGTTTTTCAAGCTTATTAAGAAGATCTAAAACAGACTGGTTAGAGGAAACGCCTAATTGTTTACGCATTTCTTCAAATGTCGGAGGATAACCAGTATTTTTTATATAATTGTAAATAATGGACAGCATTTGTTTTTGACGAGAAGTAACGGGCAGATTCATATATTCGTATACTACCCGACTATTTATTCTGGTGTCAAGAGGGAATTTTACGCGGCTAGTTCTTTTTCCTCAACCCCCACCTCAACCGGAGTTCCTGAAGTTTTATTTTTCTTTAAAATCTCATCAACAATTTTCTTTGCAACGTCTGGCTTTTCCTTAAGAAACATCTTTACTGCTTCTTTACCTTGTCCTAACATCAAATCTACAAATTTATAAAATGCTCCGGACTTTTGGATAATTCCCATCTCAACCCCAACATCTACAATTCCCCCCTCACGCGATATGCCAGTATCTCCCATTACATCAAACTCCGCAATTCTAAAAGGAGCAGAAACTTTATTCTTAACTATTTTTACTCTGTGCCGCGACCCAATCGCTTTATCCCCATCTTTAAGCGTTTCTATCTTTCGAACATCCATACGGATAGATGCATAAAACTTTAGAGCCAAACCGCCAGTTGTTGTCTCGGGATTGCCAAACATTACGCCTATTTTTTGACGCAACTGATTAGTAAAAATAGCAACTGTTTTTGATTTAGAAATAACTCCTGTTAGTTTCCGCAATGCCTGAGACATAAGCCTCGCCTGAAGTCCCATCATCGCATCGCCCATTTCTCCTTCTATCTCTGCCCTTGGTACTAGTGCTGCTACCGAATCTACAACCAAAACATCAATACCACCGCTTCGAATAAGACTTTCGGCAATTTCAAGCGCCTGTTCCCCTGTGTCAGGTTGGGAAATCAAAAGCTCGTCAAGCTTGACACCTAATCTTTGCGCCCATAAAGGATCCAGGGCGTGCTCGGCATCTATAAATGCAGCAATGCCGCCGTGCTTTTGCGCCTGAGCAATAATAGATAAACAAACCGTTGTTTTCCCAGATGCTTCGGGTCCAAAAATTTCTATAATTCTTCCTCTTGGTACTCCACCAACGCCTAGTGCCAAATCTAAAGGAAGGCAGCCTGTCGAGATAACCGAAATATCAAACTTTTGTCCTGCCTCTCCAAGCCGCATTATAGAACCACGACCATACTGTTTCTCTATTTGCTCCATTGCAAGTCTTACTGCAGCAAGCTTTTGCGATGATTCCGTTGGGCCATTTGGAAGTTTGTTTTTTTGAGAATTAGGAGTCCTGCCCATAGCATGCCCATTGTAATACTTTTGTGATAAAATACAAGAGGTAATTTTTAATTCTGCATTACAGAACGGGGAGTAGTTTAACGGTAGAATGCGCCCATGGGGTGGGTGTGGTCGGAGTTCAATTCTCCGTTCCCCGAAAACTATAAGACTATTATAGGTGACAGAAAACAAGCCTCAAAAATTTCCCTGAATCCGAATTCTTGATATAATTACATAGGAATGAATTGGGTAATTTTTACTCTTATATCTCGGGCTTTATGGGCAGGGGATAATATTGTAGATAAACTTTTGATAGGTGCCAAAAATACTTAAAGAGGAACTTAGCACAAAAACTTTGGGCATTAAAGCAATAGCAATTTTACTAATGACGATTGGCCTCTACCTAATCTATAAATAAGAGGGGGTAAAAAAACTTTTCCGCTTCTACTCAAGTAGTTTAAGGAATTCCTTATATTAAACTTTCATCCAAAGGAGGATGAAGAGACTACATTTTATTTTACCTCTATATGTCTTTCAACAACCGTTTCTCTACCAAAATAATTGATCACTTTTATTGTAATCGTTGTTTTGCCTGTAAATACGGTAAGAGCTTTTTTAAAATTTCCACTGCTATCCAAAGACACGGAGTCATTATTCACAAAGAGAGAAGCATTTGGATCAGTTCTGCCTGCTACTTTAATTGTTTGTGAAAAAACAACTTCGTTTTCATTTGGATAGTCAATTTGAACAGGCGGATCAATAATTGCATACCTATACTGAAAAAGTATATATCCCAAGAGAATAATAAAAATAAAAATTATAAGTTTTGTAGCTTGTTGGAGTCGAAATCTTTTAAGTGGAAAGTCTTCTCTTTTTAGAAGACCTTCTGGCAGAACCTTAACTACTTTTTCCTCATCGTATTCCCTTCTAAAGATAGCCAAAATCTCTCTTTCCGACATACCTAAAAACCCAGCGTAATTCCTTACAAAACCTTGCGCATAGGTCGCTGGTGGCAACTTTTGATATTCTCCTTTTTCTATAGCCAAAAGAAACGGCACCTTAATTTTTGTTGCTTTTGAAACTTCTTCAAGCGTTAAGCCCTTTTTTAATCTCTGTGATCTTAGTCTTTGCCCAGCTTTTACCATAAAATTCGAATTTTATCCTTGGTTTAGACTATTGATTATTTCATCTGCATTCTTTGCAAGAACATCTCTAGGCTTTGATCCTTCTGCATGGCTAACTACTCCTTTTTCTTCCAGTTGATCCAAAATCCGTGCTGCACGTGAATATCCAATAGAAAGACGTCTCTGAAGAAGAGACGCCGAAGCTCTATCGTACTGACACACGATTCTTATTGCCTCCTCAAACAAAGCATCTTTACCATCTGTTCCAAGAGATCCTCCAATTTTTTTGACAACAAGAGGTCGAGAAGTAATTTCTTCTGTATACTCAACAGGTGGATTTTTTAATTTCAGAAAATCAACTAGCTTTTTTACCTCTTTTTCCGAAACAAATGCCCCTTGTATACGCGTTGGCTTTGCTTGGTCGGGCGGAATATAAAGCATATCTCCACGTCCCAAAAGTTTTTCCGCTCCAGGCGTGTCAATAATAACTCTTGAGTCGACCATGGAGGAAACATTAAAAGCAATTCTGCATGGAATATTTGCTTTAATAAGCCCAGTTATAACATCAACGGATGGCCTTTGAGTCGATACCACAAGATGCATACCTGTTGCTCTTGCCATCTGCGCAAGACGAGCAATTGCGTCTTCCACCTCAACTGGCGCAAATGCCATAAGATCTGCCAACTCGTCTATAAAAATAACAATGTACGGCAACGATTGAAAACCCGCTAGCTCATTATACGAATCTATATTTCTAACCCCACTTGCTGCAAATGTTTTATACCGTCTATCCATCTCCTCCATTGCCCACTTTAAAGAAGCGAGTATCTTTTCAACCTCAACTATAACTCCTGTCATTAAATGTGGTATGCCGTTGTAACCCAATAACTCAACTCTTTTTGGATCAATAAGAATAAGTTTTAGTTCGTTAGGCGATGCTCTAAAAAGAAGCGATGAAATAAAAGAGTTTATAAGAACAGATTTTCCAGAGCCCGTTGTTCCAGCAATTAAAACATGCGGCATTTTCGCGATATCCGAAACCACAGGACTACCAGATACATCAAGCCCAAGCGACACAGTAAGTTTGGATTTGCTTTTTTGCATGACGTTTGACTCTAACATTATTCTTAGGGTTACGATCTCTAAGCTTCTATTTGGTATTTCAATGCCAACCAAGTTTCTGCCAGGAATAGGAGCCTCAATTCTAATTTGGCCAGTTGGAGCCTCGGTTGCTAAAGCAAGATCATTAGATAAAGAGGTAATTTTTGAGACTTTAGTTCCCAAAGCAATCTCCAAAGCGTATTGAGTAACTGCTGGACCCAAGTTTACTTCCACAACTTTTGCTCCAATCCCAAAACTTTGTAATGTTTTTTCTATAACCGATGCTACTCTTTTTATGTCTCCTCTTTCTGCTTTTTGGTTCGCGACATCGGACAAAAGCGAATAAGGTGGGTATTCCCAAATGCCACTTGCATTTAATGGATTGCTTACTAGTTTATCCGAAAGAATAGGCAGATCTTTTTTAACAACTGGTGTTTTATACTTAATATCACTATGAGAAAGGTTGGGCAGTTCTCTTATTCCACCACCCTTTATTGTCATCTGCTTGTCTCTAAAACTAATAGGCTTTTTTGTCTTGAAAAAAGCAAAAAGTTTAGTTGGGAAAAATCGATAAATATTGCGAAGAAGTAGAGCAAAAAAATCTACTATCTCATCTATTGATGTATCAAAAAATACAATAAGACCAATAAGTATACCTGCTATATATACAATAGTTGCTCCAAGTCCCGACAAGATATCCGCTAGCATCCCAAAAAGATATTCTCCTGTTCGTCCTCCTTTAAGTATTGCATCAAGACTAAGAAAAAAAAGCAAAAATCCTATCGAAATATTAGGCTTAGATAAAAATATCTTGATTCTTAAAAACAAAAAGCCAAAAAATATTAGTATAAAAGGAGCAAAAAAAGACATTACCCCAAAATTTTTATCTAAATTATCGCTAATACTAATAAAGGCTGTTCCGTTTTTGGTAAACGATAACAGCAGTATTAATCCAGTCGCAATTAAGCCAAAGGAAAAAATAGAGTAAATTGTACCCTTTCTAAGCTTTAGCTTAAATTTACCCCTCCTATAATGTCTCCTTCGCATAGTATCATTATGACTAGGACATAAATACTCATTTGTCATTCCGAGCGAGTGTAGCGAGCGGCAAGCTCGAAATGACAATTATGACCCAGTCATAACTAATTGTATCATATATTTTCTCACGAAATATGTTTATCGTCTTGAACTATACGGCTTTGCTCCGATGCTTTGCCACCTTCGAAGTAGCGATGGTACTAGACAAGTATAGAACGTAGTGATTTTGCTATAATGAAATTATGACTAGGACATAAATACTCATTTGTCATTCCGAGCGAGTGTAGCGAGTCGAGGAATCTCTTTGAAGGAGATTTCTCGGCAAGCTCGAAATGACAATGACCCAGTCATAATGAAATTGTGTATTATTGGAAAGCGTGGAAATACAAAAATCTTACTTTTTTTATAGCAAGTGTCGTTTCTTCTTTTATCGTTTTTCGAATTGAAATACTTCGTACACTTCTTCTTGACCTTGGAAACTGGGGATACTTAGGAGCATTCATTGGCGGGTTTTTATTTGTTTCGTCATTTACCGCGGCCATTGGTGCTGTAATTTTGTTAATCTTAGCAGAAAAACTTTCGCCTTTAGAAATTGCTATTATTGCGGGATTAGGTGGTGCGGTTGGAGATCTTACAATTTTTCGCTTTATGAAAGACAATTTATTAGAAGAATTAAAACCATTGTGGAATAGACTTGGATTAAGTCGCGTATCAAATTTGTTGCACACAAAGTATTTAAGATGGACTCTTCCAATTATTGGAGCAATAATAATTGTTTCGCCTTTTCCAGATGAGATAGGAGTAGCTTTAATGGGTTTATCAAAAATAAAAAAGTATCAGTTTGTAATTATTGCCTTTATCTTGGATACTATAGGCGTATTTCTTCTTACTTCAACTTTTTTACTTTTTAAATCATAGACTTATTTATGAATGCGATTGAGGCAAAGAATTTAACAAAAAAGTTTAACGGTTTTATTGCTGTTGATAATATTTCTTTTTCGGTTGGAAAAGGTGAGTTTTTCGGTTTTGTTGGACCAAACGGAGCTGGCAAAACCACAACGATTAACATGCTTGCGACTCTGTTAACCCCAACAAAAGGAAAAGTAATAGTAAATGGATTCGATGCGGTAACACAAAGAGATCAAGTGCGTTCTTCGATTGGCCTTATTTTTCAAGACCCATCGTTAGATGTTGAGCTAACAGCTTGGGAGAACCTTTGGCTTCATGCAAAGTTATATGGAGTCGAGAATAATCTATTTAAAAAGCGAGCAAAAGAATTGTTGGATTTGGTTGAGTTAACCGATAGAAAAGAAAGTATTGTTAAAACTTTCTCGGGTGGAATGAAGAGACGTCTTGAAATTGTCCGTGGCCTTTTGCATCATCCAAAAGCTCTTTTTTTGGATGAGCCAACCATTGGTCTTGACCCTCAAACAAGAGCTTTAATTTGGCGTTATCTTAAAGATTTCAGGGCAAGAGAAGATGTGACAATTTTGCTAACAACACATTATTTACCGGAAACTGAAAATTGTGATAATGTTGCGATAATTGAAAAAGGGAAAATTATTGGCTATGGAACGCCGGAGACACTTAAGAAAAAATACAAACAAGATTCAATGGATGCTGTGTTTATAGAAGCAACAGGCCATGGAATTCGCGATGAAGAATTATCTGTTGAAGCACAGTCAAGAGTCAACTTTAAACAGGGAGGAGGGATATGGAGACGATGAGCAATTTCTTAAGAGGAATATATATTATCTGGTTTAGAGATCTTTTGCGTTTCTGGCGAAACAAAACACGAGTTGTAACTGGTTTTTCTTTTCCTGTAATCTGGCTTTTAATTTTTGGTAATGGAATTTCTGCATCGCTTAGTCTCCCAGTTCCAAATTTTAAGTTTGTCCAATTTCTTTTTCCGGGAGCTATTGCCCAGTATCTTATATTTAACGCTATGTTTTCGGCAATTTCCATTTTGCAAGATAGAGAATTTGGCTTTTTAAAAGAAGTTTTGGTATCTCCAATCAATAGGACTGCAATTGCTGTTGGAAAAATTTTGGGTGGAGCAACCACCGCTACCATCCAATCATTGCCAGTCTTTATACTCGGTCCATTAATTGGAGTAACTCTAACCTTTAAAATGATTATTCTTCTTGTTCCAGCAATGTTTATGTTGTCTTTGGTTTTAAGTAGTATTGGGGTTGCAGTAACAAGCAGGATGAAATCTTTGGACGCTGGACAGTATGTATTTCAATTTATTGCTTTTCCAATAGTAATGCTTTCTGGCGCAATTTTTCCTTTACATAATTTACCTATCTGGCTTGATATTTTAACCAAGATAAATCCAATAACGTATGCAGTTGATATTCTACGAAGAATTGTTTTTGAAAACCTAAATCTTCCGTCCCAAGTTATTATTACTCTTAGTCCAACAATAAATGGAAAAGTAATAAGTGTTGGCTACGAACTTATTATAATCACTGTTTTTACGGCAATTTTAGTTGTGTTGGCCTCCCGCGCATTTAAAAATGCCTAAGCTTAGCTTAACTTTCTCTTACTTGGATTAATTGGAAGTAATTGCCGTCAATATCTTCGAGGTTTAGTATGTTATTATATGGAGTCTTGCTTGGTCAAAAATTGCCTGATATTTAAGACTAGTTTTCATTTGTACTTGATAGAGTTTGGTGCCTCCATCAAGGGTAATTGGTTTCGAAATAAGTAGCTTAGGAGTTCCGCCTTCTAATGATAGCTCAGAAAACCATACAGGATGCTTGTCTGTTACGTTATAAAGTCTTATATAGGCAATCTCGTTGCCTGTTGGTATTCGAACCGTAGCTTCAAAGGTAACACTTTTTAAACCTGGGAAATTAGCTGTATCTATGGTCGCTTGAATTCCGGCAATATCCTGCCAATCACCAGCCGTACTTGACCCTGATCCAAATGGAATAAAGAATTCTTTGACTATACTTACTTCTGGGGCTGAAGAGATTGTAGAGGTTATTGTAGGCGTTATTGTAGGTATTGTGGTTGGTTGCATGCGAGAAGATGCGGTCGCTTCATATATTTGGGCCATACAGGTTTGAGGGCAAACTTGATCGGTTACTTTAGTACTACTTGATTCGGAAGGCGTTGATGGTTTGGTAATGTTGATTACCTTTTCAATAATTGTTGTTTTGGGATTTCTAAGAGTTACAATATCTATGTAAATTAAGTTAAGAAGAGTTAAAGTTATAAGCAAAATTGTTATATTTCTAATAGATAACAAGTTTTTAAAATTAAAGTTGTTTTTATAGTTGTCTTGAGAAAGATTCTCCTCATCCATAATTTAACTTTATGGAAATCTAAAACATTTGTCAAATATAGGAGTTACGCACTTTGTGTCATCTTGAATTCATTTCAGGATCTTATGAGATGCTGAAACAAGTTCAGCATGACAGTTATTGCGTAAGTCCTGAAATAATAAATTACCAATTCTGTCTAATGTGGGAGAGGGCGAAGTTTAAATCGCCACTAACTTTTTTGCGCGGGTTAAAAATGTTGTTAGGGTCAAAAATTAATTTCGTTTGTTCAAAAAGAGAAATTACTTTTTCTCCATACATTTGTTTTAGATAAGGCGTTCGGATGAGGCCGTCGTTATGCTCACCTGTTATGGAACCATGGTATTCGTTTACCAAATTATAGACTTCTTTTGCAATAAGAGGAATGCTTTTTCTGACTTTGGGATCGGTGATGTCCACCAATGGAATAATGTGAAAATTCCCATCTCCCACATGACCTGCGATTGTAAAAATAAATCCCTTATATTTTTTAATAATATTAGTTACAAGAGGTAGCACTTTTGAAAGATATTCTGGTTTGACTACGAAGTCATCAATAAAAGGAGCTGTGTGTTTGTTACGAATCTTCTGGCGAAGAAGATTAAAGCTCTCGCGTCTTATAGCCCAGTATTTTTTTTCTTGGTCTTCTACAGCAATTCTTATTTTGGGATGAAGAGGCTTTAGTCTTTCTTTGAGTTTTTGGATTTTTTCTTGCAACTCATTAGGATCATTGCCTGTAAAATCAACCTGAAGAATCAGCTTTGGCAAACCGCCAAAAACAATCATAAGAAATTCGGGAAGAAAATCAAATGCTGTTTGGATTATTCCTTTTGTTCCCAAAAGCTTTGCAAATTCAGGGAAAAATCTCAGCGCTAACTTTAAAGTGCTGTCATCGTACGCTTCGAAACTTTCTGGATTGAGAAGCAATGACTCTCTAATAATTTGGTCTAAATGAGAAAGATCACGCAGAAAAATAATCATCATTTCTCGGTGTTTATGTATAGGGACTAACCCAATATCTGCCTCCAGAAGAAGCCCCAATGTTCCTTGGGATCCAACAAATAATTTTGATGGGTCAAAGGTTTTTTTATCCTTGTCGAATACGTCCCACAAATAATATCCCGCGGAGTTTTTGGACACTTGGGGCTTTGCTTTAGCAATTTCTTCAAAGTTTTCCATAATCAAATGATACATTTTCCTATAAATTTCACCTTCAAATGTTTTGAACAGCATTTTCTTCTCAAGCTCTGTTTGAGATAGAGCCTTGAGCGTATAAGTATTTCCATCACTTAAAACCACTTTTATCCTCTTGACATATCTCTCGGTTTTACCATAATGCAATGACTTCTCACCTCCTGCATTATTATTCACAATTCCTCCCATTGCACAAATTTCCCGTGATGCTGGATAGGATGGAAATATTAGATTATGCTTTAATGTTTCTTTCTCAAAATCGCGGTAATAAACTCCTGGTTCTGAGGTTGCGACGTTGCCTTGAATTTTTGGAGTATGGTTAAAATATTTCTCAAAGCATACGATAATTGAATCATTTATAGAGCCTCCGGTCATATCTGTTCCAGCAGAGCGGGCGGTTAAGGAAAGAGATGGGTTATTTTTTTTATTCTGAGCAACAAATCTTACCAGCGATTTTACATCTTCTTCGTCTTTGGGAAATACAACAACGTGGGGTTTTACCTCAAA
Source organism: Patescibacteria group bacterium (assembly GCA_038062115.1). GTDB lineage: Bacteria > Patescibacteriota > Microgenomatia > Levybacterales > UBA12049 > JBBTXS01. The sequence continues at coordinate 34,199 of JBBTXS010000008.1, read as the reverse complement.
AAGACTAGCATCGTGACTGTACATTTTAAGAGTTACCTTATCGGTTAAAACGTCTCCTTTTATAAGATTTTTTAACTCATTAATGAGATTCTCGTTCATAAAGAAAAATTGCTAAATTGCTTCATTGCTACATTGTTACCTTCCCTAAATCCCCTCCTTTCTAAGGAGGGGAATAAAAGGGGTGGTTAACAATGGAACAATTTAACAATATAACAATGGATATTATTTTCTTGCGATTACCTTTTTCACTGCTTGCTTGATTGAGTCTTTCCCCATCCCATATTTTTCAATTAGCTCCCTTGGTTTACCAGATTCTCCAAAGGTGTCCTGCATGCCTATAAATTCCATAGCGGTTGGTTTTCCCCTTGCGAGCAGTTCCGCAATTGCCCCTCCAAGCCCCCCAGCTATTTGATGATCTTCAACCGTTACTACTGCGCCAGTTTTTCCTGCAAGATCAATGATTGACTCTTCATCAAGGGGTTTAATTGTAGCAACATTGGCAACAATCACATTTATTCCTTCTTTTTCCAACTCTTGTGCGGCAAGGATGGCATAGTAGAGGAGGTGGCCTGTTCCAAACACGACCGCCTTTGGATTATCACTGGTCCAAAATACACTGATCTTACCTATTTCAAATGGCGAACTTTGCGTTGTCATAATAGGAGTTTTGTCTCTTGTAAAGCGAAGGTATGCTGGTCCTTCAAAATCAGCAACTGCGAAAGTTACTTTTTTTGCTTCATAGTAATCGCATGGGACAAAAACTTTAATCCCTGGCCAAGAGCGTGTAATGGCAATGTCCTCTGTTGCCTGATGAGTCGCACCATCAGGTCCCGTAACAATTCCAGCATGATGGCCAGCGATCTTGACATTTGATTGATTGTAGATAATGGTCGTTCTAATTGTTTCCCAATTTTTGCCAGGAGAAAAGGTGGCGTAGGAAGACATGAAAGGAATCTTGCCGCTTATTCCAAGCCCCGCAGCAATTGCCGCCATATTTTGTTCAGCAACCCCGCATTCAAAAAATCGATCAGGGAATTTTTCGGCAAACTTATGGGCTTGAGTAGATTCTGCAAGGTCGGCAGTGAGCACCACTGTGTCTTTATTTTGCTCACCAAGAGCTACCAACCCATCCCCATACCCGTGCCTTGTTGGTTTTACTTCAACATCAGGATCGAAAAGTTTTGGGTTTAGTTTTAAGACGGGATTCAGCATAAATTTGATATGTCATTGCGATCAGGCGAAGCCTGAGAAGCAATCTCTTTTTTCACAGTGGGATTGCCACGTCGCTCGTTTACACTCGCTCCTCGCAATGACACCGAGCGACGGATCATTGGTGTTCCGAAACTATTTTTCCCTGCAAAGTTCTTAGTTCTTCAAGCGCTTTTTTGGCTTGCTCTCCTTTTGGGGGCGCGCCTTTTACGTCTTGAGAATCGGGTGGCATGCCATGCCACTCAAATCTATTTTCCATAAAATCAACACCCTTACCAGGAACTGTATGGGCAATAATAACAGTTGGCTTTTCAAAAATTGCTCTTGCCTCTCTTACTTTATCAACAAAGTCACGAATATTGCTTCCATCGACTTCCAAAACTTCCCAGTTAAATGCTTCATATTTTGCCCGAAGCGTCTCAAGGGGCATAACGTTTTCGGTAAAACCATCAATTTGGATGTTATTTCTATCGATAACAAGAGTTAAGTTATTAATTTTGTATTTTGCAGCAAACATTACTGCTTCCCAAGTATTACCTTCTTGCTGTTCTCCATCTGACGCAATGCAATATACATGATATTTTTTGTTATCAAGTTTTGCAGCAAGTGCCATGCCAATTGATTGGGAAATTCCTTCTCCCAAAGGGCCAGAGGTTGTTTCAACGCCAGGAAGTGCCGTTCGGTGCGGGTGGCCTTGAAGACGAGAGTTAAGTTTTCTTAAAGTTTTCAATTCTTCAAGCGGGAAGTATCCGCTCAAGGCCATTGCAGCATATCTTACAGGACAAATATGTCCATTTGACAAAACTAATCGGTCACGGTCTTCCCAGTCTGGATTTTTTGGATTATGGTTTAGTATATGAAAATAAAAAGCGGTAAAAATGTCAGCCATCCCAAGAGGTCCTGCAGAATGTCCAGACCCAGCCTCAACTAAAGCCTCAATAATCAGTTGTCTAATCTTATTTGCCTTAAGCTCAAGCTCTTTTAGCTTTGCCTCATGCAGTTCTTCTATCATTAATTTATCTTAACATTCTTTTCAACTTGTTTTCAATAAGCAGTCTTAGAAGCAAGAAAAAAATAGCGTACGAAAACAATATTTAGTTTAGAAAGCTGTAACAATAAATCTTAGGACAGTCTCCTTAACGATATCGCATTGGAGGCGTACAAAGAGGTATAGAATATTTACATTGCGAGCTATTGAAAAATGTCTTAATTTTTTGTAGCATAGAGTCCATGCCTCATATTTTTGATGCGATCACGATTGGAAGTGCTAAAATTGATGCCTTTCTTTCAGTCCACGAAGCAAATGACTGTTTTAGGCTGAACAAAGAAACAAATGAATTATGTGTTAGATCTGGACAAAAAATCGAAGTAGACAGATGCAATTTTTTACTTGGCGGAAACGCTGCTAATGTAGGAGTTGGTCTATCTCGCTTAGGATTAAAATCTGCAATTTATGCAGAAATTGGGGATGACGAGTTATCTCAAAAGATTTTAAAAGCTCTTAAAAAAGAAAACGTTAACACACAGTTTCTGATACAAACAAAGGGGGGGGAAGCATCTTTTTCTATTATTATAAACTTTAAGGGAGAACGAACGATCTTTTCCGAACACGTTGATAGGCTCCATAACTTTAACTTTGACAACATTTCTACAAAATCCGTCTATCTTACGTCTCTTGGGCATGAATGGAAAAAGCCGTACAAAAAAGTGTTTAGTTTTGTAAAGAAGACTAAATGTTTTCTCGCATTTAATCCAGGAACCCTACAGATTGAGGCAGGATATAAAACGATAGCAGATGTTTTATCGATAACAGATATTCTTTTTGTTAACAAAGAGGAAGCAGCTCAAATTGTGAATTATGAATTAAGAATTATGAATCAAGGGCAAAACAAAGAGGAGATAAAACGACTTTTAGAGATGTTGCAAAAACTAGGGCCTAAGATTGCTGTAATTACCGATGGAGAAAATGGATCGTACGCCATAGACGAGAAAGGAGAAATGTTTACTCAAGATGCTATCAAAACAAAAGTTATAGAAAAAACAGGCGCTGGCGATAGTTACTCAACTGGATTTTTGTCTGCTATTTTGCATGAATTATCTATAAAAGAGGCAATGAGGTGGGGAGCATTAAATGCCGCAAGCGTAATCGAACAAGTTGGAGCACAGGCAGGACTTTTACACAAAAACTATATGGAGAAAAATTGAATGGCTAACGATTTAGGTTATAATAAAAATCTTTTTATTCTTCCATTTGATCATAGATCGTCTTTTATAAAAGACATGCTTGAAATTACAAGCAAAAATCTAACGCCTCAAGCAACAAAACAAATTGTTGCTGAAAAAGAAACTATATTTGAAGCTTTTAAAATAGCAGTAGAGTATGTTCCCAAAGATCAAGCTGCTATTTTAGTTGATGAACAATTTGGAGATCGTATTCTTCGAGATGCTCGAAATAATGGATTTACTACTATTCTTACAACAGAAAAAAGTGGGCAAAAAGAATTTACTTTTGAATACAATGGTGACTTTTCCAAACACATAGAAAAATACAAACCAACTTTTGCAAAAGCATTAATCCATTATAATCCCGAAGATGATGAGGGGTCAAAAATTCGGCAACAACAACAGTTAAAAATATTAAGCGATTATTGCCATAATAATGGATACAAACTCTTACTCGAAGTTTTAATCCCTCCAACAGATTCTCAATTTGCAAAAGCTCACGAAAATAAAAAGTTGTATGATTTAGAATTAAGGCCAAAACTAACTGTTAGTGTGGTAGAAGAACTACAACGCGCCAAAGTAGACCCAGATGTTTGGAAACTCGAAGGCATGAATTATCCAAAAGATTACCTTGCAGTTGTTAATCAAATACAAACTAATGGACGAAGAAGGGTTGGCTTAGTTATTCTTGGTAGAGCAGAAACTAAAGAGACGGTCGAAAAATGGATTCTTGCTAGAGCAAAGGTTAAAGGCGTAATAGGCTTTGCTGTTGGCAGAACTGTTTTTTGGGAGCCATTACTTGATTTAAAAAACAGTAAAATCTCAAGAGAGAAAGCAATAAACCAAATTGCAAACAACTTTAAATACTTTTACGATGTGTTCATGAAAGGCAAAAGAAACATGAACTAACCTACCACCCTTTTTCTTACAACCACGTATATTCCTGTTGCTCCTACAATAGTAACCAGTATAACAAAGTAGAGAATAGTAGAGGTAACTTGATTGGATTGAGTGTCAATATTTAAGAAGAAGCTCTGGGACAAAAGGGAATCCTCAACGTCTATCTCTTTTGTCTTTTCAAGGTTATTATTAAGCTTTGCTACTACCAAGTGTTTTCCTGGTGTAACATTGGTAAATATTGTCTCTCCGCTTAAGCTGGTTATTGATCTTACTGGAGGAGTGTAAAGTAGAACTTCTGCATCTTTTATTGGTTTGTTTGCTGTATCTAAAACCTTAATTATTACAGTATAGCCTTTTAATTGGAATGTAATGTTGTTGCTAACTTCTTCATTTCCTGCTCCATCTTTTGATTTAACTCTAAAGTTAATTACTGTTCCTGGTGTCAAGGAGTCACCTGTAAGTTTTATTGTGTGTGCTGTTGTTAAATTATTGTCATTAACATTGATAAAATATTTATCTGCACTTAGTCCATAATCAACAGTAGAGTTTGCTTTTTCATCTGTTTGCCAAGTAATAGTTGCAGTATTTGTAGCAATTAAGTCTACTTTTACATTGCTAATCACGGGTTTGGTTGTATCTACTGTTATTGTAGGCGAAACTTTTGTTGGAGGCGAAACTGTTGTACTTGAGCCCGGTTTGGCTGCACCTATTGTGAATACTGCCCCACTACTTCCTCCAAGATTAAGTGAGTCAGAACCATCAGAAGTACGTACAGCTGCAGAACCACCAATAAAAGAAACTGTTGCTGTTCCTTGCGCTTTACCCCTAAAGCCAATTGTTGCTACATTTACGTTTCCAACAGCACCAGGTATGCTTCCTCTTGAGATTCGTATACCTCCTCCTCCATATGATCCTTCTGCCTGAAGCGAGAAAGCACCTCCATAAGAAATCCAAGCAACTTCAAGTTTATCTGAAGGATAGCTAAGGTAAGCAGAAATTCCATTAATAGATTCACCATTAGTATTAAGTCCAACACTGACTGAGACTATACTTCCAGAGGGGATATTGGCACTTCTTGGAGAAATATAAAATGTTGAGGCAAAAGAAGAATTAACAACAAATAAAAATACAATAAGAAACACTAAAAAAATAAAAAGTTTTTTAAACATAAATTTCTATGATTGTCAATCTTTTATCCAGTCCAGTTTCTAAGAAGTATTGATAGATCAAATATGTTTACTTTTCCATCATTGTTTAGATCGCCTACTCCACTTTTACCCCAGTTTCTAAGAAGTCTTGATAGATCAAATATATTTACTTTTCCATCTCCGTTTAGATCACCAACTTTTCCAGATCTTGGTGTAGCATAGGATGGAGTTCCGTAGCCAGGCGTACCGTACGAGGGTGAACCGTACGAGGGTGAACCATAGGATGGAGTTTCATATAGTCTAGGAGTCGGTGTAGGTTTAGGTATAGATGTAGGGGATGGAATTGGGATAAATGTAGGAGTTAGAATTGGTTTACCTGTAGGTGTAGGTGTAGGTGTAGGAGTAGGAGTAGGAGTAGGTTTTGGAATAAATGTAGGAGTTGGAGTTAAAGCCTGAGTTGGTGTTGGGGTTGGTACCACTGGTGTATATTTAAAGTAAATATCAGCATAGTTTCCACCAACTGGTAAACTAACAGTTAAAGAATTTCCTGTAGTGTAAAAGTCATGTTTAGTACAATTGACGCAGACTGAGTAAGAAATTGCATAGCCTGTAACATTAGCTGCTGTTACAGTGTAGGTGCCAGGAGTTAAGGTGTTAAAGAACCAAGTTGGAGAAGCAGTTGTTGACGCTCCAGTATTAAGTGTTACTTTTTGTCCTGCCAACACAAGTGTATTCCCCAGACTATCAACATGTCTTCCTTGAATGGTTACTGTGGAAGGTGGTGTGGGGGTTGGGGTTGGAGATAGATTAGGAATTGGAGGAGTAGTAAGCATTTCATTTTTTACAGATACACCATAGGGGTTTGTAGGATTAAAAGTTGTTCTATCGGTTAATAAGCATGGACAACCTTCCGAATCAAACAACCACGCTGCCCATGAGATGTTTTTCCCATGAGTAATTGTAAGCAAAGTATTTACATCCTCTTGGGTCATGAAAGCACCAGTTCCAAATTCACCAATAAATACAGGCAAATTTGCATTGTATGTATCCAAAAATTCTTGTTGGAACTCAGGGCTATTATCGTAAGGATGAGATTTATATACAATATTTATTCCACCATCTGCCGTAACAGGTTGAGTAATAGCCCAATGAACGTATCTACTCCATTGTGTTCCAGGAATCATAATTATTGGTTTGTTTGGCGAAGAGGCTTGCCTAATAGCTGTAACCATACTATTAAAACGAGGAAGAAGAGTGCTCCAAGAAACATCATGAGGTTCTACTTGTAAAGCGTATATTACATTGGATTTGCCTTTATACCTAGTTGCCAATTTAACCAAAGCCTGTTGTGCGCTATCATTTGGCATGGTAGGCTGGTCGCCATTTATAGCGTTAGACCGCCATGCAAAAATAATATACATATTATTTGCTTCCGCTAGCTTTTGCTCTTCATCAAGAAAACCTAAATAAGTTGAATTATTGCTGTTTACTGGATCTGAAGCAAAACCTCTTAACATAACATTACCTTTCCAATTGTGACTTACCTCTGGAAAAGCTTTCTTCTCAAAATCCATATTCCCTACCCACTCAGACCTCATAATATTTGCTCCTCTTAGCACAACATTTTGTCCACTTGCGGTTTGAATTTTATTTCCAGAAGTTTTAAGCCAAGGCAATCCTCCTATACCTGGAGGCGTAGTTGGGGTTGGGGTTAAAGGAGTAAAAGTAGGAGTAGGAGTAGGAGTTGAAATTGGAGTAGGTGTTGGAGTAGACACAACACCACCAGGAGAAAGCGAATAGGTTAAGTTATTAACAGGATTGCCAGAAGCATCAACTACTCTTGAGGAGAATTTCCATGAGTGAGGAGTATTCCAGTGACCACCACTAACAATATCGTTAGAATCTTGACTTATCTTTAAGAGCAATCTATTCCATCCTGCATTAAGATTGATATTGATCTTTGCCTGATCTGGTACCATGTCGTTTCCTTTCTTGGAATCGTAGAGATAATTCGCGTTGTCGCTATGCACAAGGCTTCCATTCAACCATGCACGAAGTCCATCATTGTATCCTAACCAAAGCTGAACAGATTGCCCTATAGGAGAATTAATATAGATATGCGCATACCCAATGCTGTTCTTGTAATTGTCCTTTACTTTTCCTGCGTACCCACTGTAGGGGGCTGGGCTCAACGCACTCGCAAAATCAACAGCACCTACTACCAGATTGTCGTATCCTTTCCATGTTTTTCCGTTTGTCACTGTACCCTCTGATGGCTGTATCGTAGTTTCCTGACCAGCGAGATGATCATTGAATAAACGATTTGTATTTATGTCAGAGAATGGACCAATGAGAAGCCAGTCTTTGGGATATCCTTGATACTTGGATTTTGTTATCATCGTGGCGTTATAGCTCTCTTTCAAGAACGGAAACTCGTTGATCAACAATCCTTCACCCCCAACCCAATGAAGATGAGGATATCCTTGAGAGTCAATAAGCCCTGCATTTCCAATCCACTGTCCTTTTGTTACCAAACTCCCTACCGATACCCCAGACGCTAGAGAGGCTGCGTGGAAATAGCTGGCTCCCGTGTCTGCCCATTGATTACCTGCTGGAGCAAGGTCAATTCGATTATTTGTTGCTTCTGCTCCACCATAGACTGGCCCAAAACTCCAAATCTTGCCATCTATGTGCGCTAAGAGTTTTGCTGGGGGGCTCACTTGATTCGGACTGCCAATATCATAGCCGTCATGATGGCGACCAGAATATGCCTCACGGCCTGCGTGTTCGTTGAGTCCCCATAATTGTTCAAGAGGGTAGTGATACCCAGAGGTACTAAATGCCGGCGCAGAAGCATCGGTGAACATCAAGGTAAGATCAGAATTCCATGTCGCTGACCAGCAACTGTCGGAATTAAAGATCTTGGATCTCATTGGATACATACGTACCCCTTTTGCAACCGTATATGGCTGGTCCATCGCAACGCCCATCTCACGAAGCTCTCCGTCTACATTCACTGTTGCCTTCGCAAGAAAGGTAAAGTTACATGGTCCCTGGTCTGCAACAATGCTTTCAGTAATTGCTTTCTGCACATCAACGAGTGTTACCGTCCGTTTACTTCCATCCTTAAGGGTTACTTGAGCTGCTTCCCCTTTATTCAAATTACACATAGGAGGTACTGCCTTTGGTTGATCTAAAGCAGAAACCGAACACACGATTTTCCCAGGTGGAGAGGTAGGTGGCGGAGAAGTCGGTGTTGGAGTAAGTTTTGTAGTGGGTGTTGGTGTAGAGACTGGAGTAGGTGTTGGTGTTGGAGATCCTGTTACGACTGCAGCTTTCCCATACCCAAATTCAAATTGAAGCCGATCCATCATCACGCTCCCTGACATTTTTACGACAAGCGTATTCGTCCCTGCCTGAAAGAAAGAAAGATCAACCTCTTTTGATCTTTGCGCCCAATGTTTCTCTCCATTGGTTCCGTGTCCTGGTACGCTTGATTGCGTAAGAAGAGACCCAGGAACGGCTTTTCCATTAACTTCAATAGTGGCGGTTCCATTGTATCGAATATCATAGATAAATTGTGCGTGAGTAATGCCACTTGCATCTTCTGCAGGAATATTGAAGGTTAATGTTTTGGTAGTTACTGGATTGTCGCAGAACCATGTGTCCATACTACAAAACGCAGCAGATTTCCATTCGTCGTAGGAAGCAGCATTTGGCTGTTCAATACCATTTACCACGCCAAATCGCTGGCTGTCTCGCATATCAAATCCCATCCATCCCGTCTTCTTTTGAACCCGATCGGTACCTTGTTCCTTTGGATAAGCCCTTGTCTTTGCGTATTTTACTGGACCAATTCGTACTTCTTTCCATGGAAGCTCTCGGATTTGGCCTAGATTATGGCAGTCGCCTAATCCTTGCGGATGATGATACGCCTGATATGCAGCGCCCATAAGGTACACATTTACTTCGCTCCATGGAACTGAAACATTAAACGTGTGGAGAAGTTCTTTTGTGCCATCTTCATTCAAATCTGCAAAGAGTTTCATTTTGTCGGGATAGTACTCAAGACGCCAAGCAAAAAGTTTGTCCGCACTCGTTGTAGGATTAGCTCCAGTTGTAATAATGGGTCCGAGAGAGTCTGTTGTACTTCCCCCAATCGATTTTGTGATTCCGGTGTTGATTCCCCAACCACTAGTACAGGGCACATCGTCTCTTCCAAACACAACGAAGTTGATCGAATCTTCCGCAGGACGATGTCCTGGTCCTTGCTGTCCATCAATGTCATCGGAAGTCGAAGGTGCAGCAGTAAATTCTGCTCCTGTCACAGGTTTATTCGCTGGCGCTATCGCAACCTCCCACCAATGACCACTGGTCAAAGAAGTTGGTGCTCTGAATTCTACAATCCCTGGACTGCCACCAGAAATGAGCATGGGATTTCTCAATCGAGCACTCGATATCGTCTCCATATCCAAATGCATGGTTCCAACTCCTGGACCTCCGTCTCCTCCGATCACGTATTTGTTGTTAAGCCGCTTTCCATCGGTGAGATCTAGAGAGCCTACATGGACATCAATATGGTCCCCTCCCTGACCTCCTTTCGGTCCTCCATCAAACGCATTGTGGGCAGTATCCCCTCGAGCATCCCAATTGTGAGCATTCCACCATACCGTATTGGAAGTACCTCCTCCGATAATCGCGCCATGATCGCCTTTCCAGACAAAATATTCGTTAAATATACCATTTTCATCAACAGTTCCGCTTTTAGTTAAGTCAATCTCCCCACGACTATTAAATATTTGATATTGAGAAATAATATATGGAGTTACAACAATAATAGCTAAAACTACAATAATAAAGGCTCTTGTAAATTTATCAAGAGACTTAAACTGTTCCCAGAGAGATTTTAAAGGGTTTTGCTTTAGTTCCTTTGGAGTGGGATTATGATAAGTTAAAATACGTGCCATAATTAATAGCTATAACTCAGTATAGGCATATAAAAAGGGTGTTGTCAATACCCTGTCTCGTAACCGTTCAGGAGTTGACAAAACGTTGTCATCGCGAGGCTACGAAGTAGCCGTGGCGATCTCATGAGATTGCTTCGCTACGCTCGCAATGACAATTCCTTTGTCAAATCCTGAACGGTTACAAAATTGGGTAACCGTCCACGAGTTTCCAATGTCATTCCCGCGAAGGCGGGAATCCAGAACGTTATTTATATAGATTCCCATTTTCATGGGAATGACAAGGAAGGTTTTGTCAACTCCTGAACGGTTACAAAATTGGCTATTGACAAACACTGTAAGATGTGTCTTAGATTAATCAAAGGGGAAAAGTGAATATTAAAAATAGGAAAGCATTTATTGGTTTGCCGTTAGTCCTACTCGTTGTCGGGATAGTCTTTGTTGTGCTAGTACGCTTTGGAATTATCAAAGATCCTTTCCCTCTCAAAACTATACCTTTCCTTCAAAAACAAAAAGAACCAAAAGTCTCCATTAAAACCAAATACAATAATCCTTTTGACAAAAAAACCCAATATGTAAATCCGTTTGAAGCATATAAAAATCCCTTTGTGGTTGCAAAATAATGACAATAAATACAACTTTAATATTAAATTCTATCAGAACATTGATTTTGACGTTAGCGGCAGTGTTTGTATTGTTTTTTGTAACAACTTCTGTTTTCTCACAAAGCCCAACAGTCCAACCAACCACCGCCACCGGGGGAAGTTTTAACCTTAACTTTCCTGTTAAGGAGTTGGGTGACTGTAATAACTTAAAAGAATGTACAAATTATTGCGAAGATCCTGTTAATTATAACAGCTGCAGCAGTTTTGCCAAGAAAAACGGTTTTTATCAAGATGATGTGACAACTTATGCAACGGATGAATTCTATCAGGATGCCCAAAGCGAGCTAGGATGTAATTCCCGAGATGGTTGTGTGAATTTTTGTTCACAAGAAGCAAATTTTGATGCGTGTAGTACGTTTGCCAAAAGGAGTGATATTCCGGGAGGTTATGTTGGCGAACCTGATAAACCAGAATACTTAACTATTGCTAAAGAAGTTCTAGGTTGTGATTCAGCCGCAACTTGTTCAACTTTCTGTGATAATCCTGCAAATGCTGATAAGTGTAGTAGTTTTGCGGATAGAATAGGACTTTTGGGTGGGAAAGTTGTTGAGGGTCCTGGCGGCTGCCAAACTCCCGGCACTTGCAGTGCTTTCTGCTCTGATCCAGCTAATTTTACACTTTGTACTGTTTCCAGCGGACCCTATACTGGTCCTGGTGGATGTACTAGTGAAGCAGGCTGCCGAACTTACTGCGAACAAAATCCTAAAGAATGTCGAAGCTACTCTCCTGGATCTAATGGTGTTTATGTTCCTATCGCTTGCGGCCAAAATGAGGTTCACGGGCCCGGAGGTTCTTGCACAAAGATACCGGATTACAAACTGGCAGTCTATTGCGCAGAAGCTGGAGGACTTTGGAATGGTAATACTTGTATTAACGATGGTCCATTTCCTCTTGGAATTACACCGGAAATAGCAAGCGCCTATTTTGAACCAAGACCGGAGATGGGCAATTGTAAAACACCAGGCGAATGTTACGACTACTGTAAAGCTAATCCAAATTCCTGTCAGGGTTTTGATGCCAGCGCCTCACGGCCAACCGATGACTATACTCCTTACCTCTACTACACTCCCGGAACTGACGTTAAATTTGAGCCAAAGCCGGAGATGGGCAATTGTGATTCACCTGGTGCTTGTTATGACTATTGTAAAGAAAATCCTGGTCAATGTGAAGGATTTAATTCCAGGTCGCCAAGACCCTTGGATATTTATGTTCCTGATACCTACTACACACCTCCTGCAGACGTAATCTATGCCAGTCCACCTACAACTAACTTCTACACAACTCCTATTTACTTCACTCCGCCAGTTGGTTCGACGTATACAACACCTCAATACTATACGCCTGGTATGTACTCTACCCCAAGTTACTACACACCTCCGATAGGATCAAACTATACAACGCCTAACTACTATACTCCATGGAGCAATTATTCTACTCCAACAGGTGAGTATCCAACTCCGACTTATGCAAGCCCAACTTATTACACACCTCCTGTGGGAAGCGGCTATACAACACCTTACTATTACACTCCTCCCCAATATACAACACCCTATTATTATACTCCTCCCGTTGGCTCAAATTACACAACGCCTTCTTATTCAACGCCTCCACCATACGTAACTCCTCAATATTACACGCCATACACTGGCGGCGGCTATACAACTCCTGTTTACTTCACGCCGCCTGTTTATACAACACCTACCTACTATACTCCTCCGATAGGCTCAACCTATACTAGCCCAAGCTATTACACACCACCTCCTCCTTATTCAACACCAAATTATTACACACCGGGTACATATCCAACACCTCCTACCTATACATCGCCTATTGCCTATACCACTCCAAACTATCCAACTCCACCATTAAGCAGCAATTATACTTCTCCCAGCTACTATTCGCCGGCTTCTTATCCGACACCATCCTATTACACACCCGGATTTTATCCAACGCCTTACTACTACACACCTTACTCTACCCCTCAATATTACACTCCTCCGGAGGGATCAAATTACACCAGCCCAAGCTATTACACACCTTACGTAACTCCAAACTATTCAACACCTAGCTACTACTCACCATCCTACTATACGCCTGGCGGCACATACACAAGTCCCTACTATACTCCAGGAAGCGGTTATACATCGCCAACTTCAGATTATTCTACGCCTTCAACTACCTATACTTCTCCTTATTATTCTCCTTACAACACGCCGACTTATTACACGCCGTCAAACCCGAATTACACAACTCCTTCTTATCCAACGCCTTATTCCTATCCTACACCGGGGACAACAACGACCTATCCATACCCAACTCCTGGTACAGGCTATTCATATCCAACCCCAGGTTCAAGTTATACATATCCATCACCAGGTACAGCCTATTACTATCCAACACCTTCAAATACCAGCTATCCTTCTCCATCTACTGGCTATGCTTATCCAACGCCTGGAACTAGTTATTCCTATCCTTCGCCAACATATGGGACACCAAGCTATCCAAGCCCATCCTATGCCTATCCCACACCGAGTACTGGCTACAGCTATCCCAGTCCTAGCTATGGAACCCCTGCCTACGGAACACCATCATCCTATGGAACACCATCGTATGGCACACCTTCGTATGGAACTCCTTCAGAAAGCTATGGAACACCAAGTTACGGAACCCCATCCTACGGCAGTCCATCTGGCTACGCAACCCCGCCAGTGCAAGGTGTTGCTACTTGCGATCATGGCTTTCTACAGACATTGTGGGGCACTCTTATCCGTAGACCTTGTAGTCCTTAACTTTCCTCTGCCTAATTTTGTATAATAGTAGATTGTAAACATGTTCAAGTTATTTTTGTTCTTTTTAATTGTTGTAATTTTTTTTGCACCTAAGAATGTTTTTGCCCATTCAGAAGTTTCGGTTATAGAAATGATCCCTGATGGTTTTATGCCTGCTGAGGTGACGATAGATCAAAACTCAAGCATAATCTTTGTAAATAAAGACACTAAGTCAAGATGGCCTGCCAGCAATACCCATCCGACTCATCAGATATATCCCGAGTTTGACCCCAGAAAAGCAATTGAGCCGGGAGAATCCTGGGCATTTAAGACTAAAAAAGTAGGAGTATGGAAATACCATGATCACCTTTTTCCCCACATGAGAGGGATTATAACAGTTATTAATGAAGAGATCTCTAGCGCACAAGATTCACAAAAAGAAATGAAACAAAATCTTTCTTTAAATACTTTTATTACAAAGTTTAAGGACACAGTCAATAATTTATTTACCAAATTAAAAAACCTTTTCAATTTTAGAAAAACATCAAACCCGCCAGATAGCGGACAACTACAACTACCTAGCAAAGAAAGCTTCAAAAAACTTTCTTATGATATTCAATCTAAAGCACTTGAGAAACTTGCCCATGCTAACGGTGCTTCAAAAGCTTGGGAATATATAAAAGATGTTTTCAAAGGAGAAGGGGGGTCCTCTGGCAACATTCACGACTTGGCTCACCTTTCAGGACTTTTAATATATGAAAAAAATGGATTTGAAGGTATCAAAGACTGCTCTGCTCAATTTGCTTTTGGTTGTTATCATGGATTTTTAGATAAGGCTTTTTCAAAGAATCTTGATTATCTGCTGGATGCGCAGAGTGCCTGCTTAAAGTTAGGCCCTGATGGGAGCGGCCCTGTTGCAAGCTGTATCCACGGAATTGGACATGGAGTTGCAAGTTATTATTCAACATCTGATTTAAAAAAAGCGCTTGTTTCATGTAGAAAGCTGACATCGGGCAAAGAATACTGCTTTGACGGGGTATTCATGGAATTTGTACGATCTGCACCTTTAAGTTTTTTCCAAAAAGAAGACCCTCTTTATCCCTGTAATCAGCTTGAAAAAGAGTTTGGCTATACTTACTCTTCATCCTGCGGAAGAAACCAGGCCTCTCTTTTAATGAGTAGATTTAATATGGGATTTGACGAAGTGGTTGAAATTTGTCTTTCTTCTCAATCAAAACCTTTCAAAGAGAGTTGTTTTGACGCGTTAGGTTTTTCTCTTGCATCCAAAGGCGCTGTTAGCCAAATAATTGCGGGCTGCCAAAAAATGGAGGTACCGGAATATGTTAATAAATGCGCAAAAGCTGCCGCAGGAGAGTTGGTTTTCCAAGAAATACCCGGCTGGTCTGAAAAATCAAAACAAGTTTGCAATGCGTTTGAAAAAAGCCAGGAATGTTTGCAAAATGTAGATAGACTCATTAAGGAATATAATAGGCAGGTACAAATTAATTTTGCCCCAAAAGAAGAAAATGAAGACACTAATCTGTATGTCAGGGCTCAATTAAAAAAGTGCTTTGAGACAAATGGCCGCGACGGATGCTATAAAAAGGCTGCAGATGTATTGTATAACCAATTCGGTTTGGCTAAAACACTTAAAGTTTTTAAAGAGAATGAAGAATATCCAGAAGTTTATGCTCGCTGTCACGAGGTAACTCATTATTTATCTCGCTTGGAGTATGCCTTGCAAAATAATATTGCCAAAGTTTATGCCCAGTGTGATTCAACTTGTCATGGAGGATGTTATCACGGAACTCTGGAGGCTTATTTAAAAGAGAAGACAAATGAGACTGGATTTAATTTAGATAATCAGTTTGCCAAAATTTGCGGAAAACAAAACGATTACCAAAAACCCATTGAGTTCAATGAGTGTCTTCATGGCATGGGACATGCGGCAATGTTTGTAACGGAAATGGAACTCAAGGAGTCTTTAAAACTTTGCGACACTATTGGAAATCAGCAGTATAAGGAAAGATGTTATACGGGCGTATTTATGGAAAACTCCTCCTCCTCTACCTCTTTTGACCATGCCAGCATCTATATTAAGCCCGATGATCCGTTTTATCCATGCAATATTCTGGAGGAAAAATATCAATCCCTCTGCTGGCAATATCAGAGTTCTTATTTTTCTATTATTTCTAACCAAGACTGGAAAAAAGTTGCTAACCTTTGTCTGCAAATCCCCGACAAATATCAAGACCGGTGTTTTAGAACCATAGGTACAAATCAAGTTGGCTTTACTTCGTCTTTAGAAACAATGAAAAAAGATTGTGATTTTATGCCTTCGGAGAATTTTAAAAATATTTGTGTTGCGGGTGTTGTATCTTCCCTATCTTATCGTTTTGTAGGAAATATGCAAAAAATGATTGATTTTTGCGGACTCACTGATCCTCAAAATAGAGAAAGTTGTTTCAAGCAGATTGGCAATGGAGTTTTGGATTGGAATAATAGTAAAGATGTTGCAAAAAAAGAATGCAAAAAAATCCCTGATTCCCAAGGGCGATCCTGGTGCCTAAGCGTAATCTAAACCACCAACCCTTCGTGCCGTAATACAACCAACTTCAGAAAGTGAACAAGTACAGTTATATATTATATATGTGCACAAAAAGAAACAAAGGAGAAAACTTTCTCTTATACTACGCTTTAACAAGCGAGAACTCATCATAAAATAATTCCAACAACTCCAATTAAAGTAAAAATTATGTGCATTTTTGTCTAAAGATAATATTAGGAATTTTGTCGCACAATGTTTTTCGTTCTTTAAGATTGTTTCTTGTATAAGCTTGTATAATATCTGCAAGAGTTTCAAAACAGGATGCTTTTGAGTTTTCGTGGACTTGAGAGCAAAGTTTGAATGGAATTGTGGTGTCGCCAACCGAAAAAGCAGCCTTTGCAATAGATGTTATACAAGGATCAACCCAAACGCTTGGCATAGTAGAGCAAAGTTTGAATACTTCTTGAGCATTTCCTTTGGTTAAAGGGTGGATTTGGCGAGCCAAACCATCAAAGCATGTAATTTTGTATGTGTTATCAGTAAGCTTTAGACACTCTTCTCCAACTTTTCCAAGATCTGCCTTAAACATTTGATACATTCGCATGGGTTGATTTGACCAACAGGCTTGAATATATTTACTATCTATTCTTGGATCGTTGCAAGGGTATACAGGATCTTCACTTAACCAACTATCTTTAGATAGTTTACCATTCTCGTGAACTGCCCAAATATTTTCCATAAATACGCCGTCGTGACAATTGTAAAGCGGAAAATCTTTTGACTCTTGGCTTAACTTGTCACAATCATTTAAAGCTTTTGTTAAATTGGCATAGCCAATCCAGGCTAAAAGCCCGTGTCCAATTGCATGAGAGCATTGTACTGCTACAGGTTCTCCTTTTTGCCAACAGACAGACATAACTTCTTTAAGCGCATCAAATCCTCCATCGGCCACTGCTCTTATAACAAAACCATGGTAGCAAGAAGATAAAAAGTAATCTTTACAAAAAGCAAGACCAGAAGTTTTGTATTTATCGTACAGATAATCCCCAACCGTATGATTGAGGAGGTGAGTTTGTCCATCAAAAGATAAACCTGAGTACAAAAGTTCTTCTTGAGCAGCTTCTGGTCCAACCCTAGCGATTAATTTTTTGTAGAGGGCTACTTGTTTATCAAGGTTGTTAGTTTCTACAATTGCAGAAATTTCGCTTGAGACTTTTTTGTTGTTTACTGTAACTGGGCGAGTGGAGGACTCTATGTTTTTATGAGATGTAGAGTTATTTATAGTTATCAATAAAGGCAAAATTAGGATCGCAAGGATGATTAGTCTTATTTTCATTAAGAAATTAAGGTCATTATAAGTATATAATAATAATCATTGCAAAACACTATATAAAATGAGTAGTCAAACTGCGAAATACTTTATTACAATAATTAAAACAGCAAAAGAATTAGATAAAAAAGAAAAAGACATATTAATAAAAAGACTTAGAGATACAACACTTAAGACTATTGGTAAAAAATATAAAGTATCAGCCGAGAGGATAAGGCAAATAGAGCAAAAATCTCTACAAAAATTCATCAAAAAAATGTGCCAATTGATGCTTTTTGACTAAAGGTGTTGACAACTTTTGTTTTCTACACTAAATTAATATTGTAGGGAGTAATATTGAATAAAAAAATATTGCTTATTGAGGACGAGGACTATATAAGGGAAATTTATAAAGAGGAGCTAGAAGCTTCTGGGTTTACTGTTGACGGTTTTCCTACCGGTGGGCAAGGTCTCGACGCGTTTCATAAAAATACTTATGATATGGTAGTTTTAGATATTGTTCTTCCAGATATTAATGGTTTACATGTATTAAAAGCAATAAAGGGGAATAGTCTTAAAAAGAATGTTCCAGTGTTGCTTCTTACAAATTTGGATCAAGATATTATTGTCAAACAGGGACTAGAATTTGGCGCGGAAGCGTATCTTGAGAAAGTCGCAAATACTCCTGATACTATAGTTGATAAAATTAAAAGCATATTGGAGGCAATTGAAGCTAAATAAATCTGACAACATGGACCCCACTAATCTTTATGAAGCTTTTATCAAGTTTAAAAATCAACCATTTTTGTTTAAAATTAAGAACGTTGTCAAAAAACACATTATAGCGATAGATTTAATTACAACAATCTTTTTCTTTATTGTATTTGGGGGAATATACTTAATTAGCGCTGATAAGATTAATGATTCTTCTTTAATATCTCCAGTTCAAAAAGTAAGAAAAGAAGCATTGCCAGAGAGTACTAATAGATACTTTAGCGAATCTTTGGAAACAAACTTCCGACATGTAATTGGTTTTTTGCCTTCTTGGATGGTTGCGCAAAACATTAAGGTTGATACGAAAGCAATGACTCAAATAATTTATTTTGGTATTGGAGTGAATGACAATGGCGAAGTAATTATGTTTAACGAGAAAAATGAGCCCACTCTTGAATGGCAGTATTTTACATCTGACTATTTTACTCGTCTTAAAAATGAGGCTCAAGAAAGTAAAACTAAAATGTTAGTTGCTTTTAAAATGTTTGACAACGAAAGTATAGATAAACTAATAAGTAATTCTACATCAACCAATCGATTTACAAAATACGCACTTGATATTTTAAAAAAGTATGAGTTGGACGGTATAAATCTTGATTTTGAATACTTTACCGATTCTAATTTTCCAACAGTTAGATACATGACTGACTTTTTGCAATATGTTTCGACAACGCTTAAAAATGAAAACCCAAAATATTTGCTTAGCATTGATGTAAATGCGACTGTAATGTTATCTGATAAAGCGTATGATATGGTTAAGATAGGAGAGTTGGTAGACCAAATAATTGTTATGGCGTATGACTATCGTACCCCCTCTTCTTTAGTTGCTGGGCATGTTGCTCCTTTGGATTCAGAGTTAAACGAACATAGCATTAAACAGTCGATTAATTCTCTTGTTGGTCGCGTGCCAATGGACAAGGTAATTTTAGCTGTGCCATTTTATGGTTACGAGTGGGAGACTGTAAATAGAAAACATAAAAGTATTGTGGTTCCTAATAGTGGCGCTTTGGCAACTTACAAACGAGTAAAAGAGCTTTTGGGAGGCAGAAAAGACATTGTAAGGCATTGGGACGAAAAGGCAATGTCTCCATGGTTAGTATATGAACAAAGTGGAGCGATAAAACAAATATATTACGAAGATGAAAAGTCAATAAGAGCAAAAATGGAATTTATAAAAAGTCAGAACTTAGGTGGAGTTGCAGTCTGGGCGGTTGGATATGAGGGAAAATATAATGATATTTGGAATGTAATTGCAAATAATAAGTAAGTATTTTATCTTGAGGCTTGAATATTTGCTCCTGTCCCCTCCTTATTGCAAGCTGTTATAGTAATTATATCGTTAGCATCACGCGCCACACTATATCCCGTTTTTACGGCGGTGTACGTTGTTCCGCCAGATGGATCAATCGGCATAGTCTTGAGGTATTTACTTACATTTATTGTTCCAGTCATTAAATCTGCGCAGGCTGTAAGTGTTGGCGTATTGCATCCATTTGTTGCTATGGCTGTACCACATCCTGCTGCTACTGTTGCATCCCCTGTGCCCAATTGGCGTTCGTTAGGTGGATTTCCTGCACCAGGATTAGCTGGTAAATTACTAGGAACGCTTCCTTTGTTATCAACGATCGCTTGATGAATAGCAGTAAGAATAGAATCTATATCAGAAGTTCTTCTTGCATCTTTTGCATCTTTGATCCTTTGCGCAGGATTAAGAGCTACAAACACTGTAACTGCTAATGTAGCGATTATCGTAATGACTATTAAAAGCTCTATGAGGGTAAAACCCTTCCGAGTTGAGAATTGATCCGTCAACTGACGGATGAGAACTGATAATTTCTTCATTTATTATTTAGTGCTTTTACCTATAATAATTAAGATGTCAGTATCTTCTTTTTCTTCTAATTTTGTGCCTATAGAAAAATCGTACAGAGTTTTTAGGGACTTGTCAAGCAGTAAGATGAACTCATTTGGAACTTTTTCTTTAAAACTAACTTCGGTTTTTTCGTAATTAAAATTATCTGCGTTTCCAGTTTTTATTACATTAAAACCATTATCTTTTAAAAGACTTTCTATATTTGTTGCTTCTTTCGCCCTGCCAGTTCCATTGAGTATTGTAATACTATATTTAGATAAATCAATTTTTGCAGTTGGTGTTACGAATGGTGTGGGAGAAAGTGTTGGTAGAGACGTTGGAATAGGAGATAACTTATTGTTTTTTAGTGACATATTGTTGTTGTATATAAGCAAAACTCCAAAAATCCCAAGCACTACGAAGAAACCCATTGCAATTATAGGTATATTTGGGGAATGATGTTTTTGTATAGGAGCTTTAGCTGGCAGGTTGTTTGAAATTTCATTTTTATCTTTGTGCAAGATTTTTAATAATCCTAAATTTAGCACATCTTCGTCTTTACCCTTAATATCCTCTTTATAAGACAAAGATATTGCAGGACTTATATCTTGGATTACGGCTTTAAAGCTTAGATTCTCGTATTCTTTTAAATCAATATTGTTGGTATTTCCACAAAAAACTATATTTTGGGGTTCTGCCAAAAACTTCTCTTTTGCAAATATAATAAATTGATTTATGTTTGTTGGAGTAAGACTATTGAGCCTTTGTGTTGCCAAAACTGCCTCTTTTTGAGCAAGAGTTAAAAGTGTTTCCGTATCTACATAGACAAAAAGGAAAGGTTTTTCTTGTTGTTTGGTAAAGCGAGCCAAAGCATAAGACAAAGGCTCTATTGCCTCAACTTGCAATTCTGCCTTTGTAATTGATTTACTTAATGCTTCAAACAAAGTTTTAACTACAGCAACCACCTGTATTGTTGTCATTAGCTGTTTGCTAGAAGAGGGTAATGGGCTTGCTATTTCTTTAAAATCCCATGTTGTTTCTCTGAGATTTTCGGGAATAAGTTCTTGGGCTTTTTGTAGAACAAAGTCTTTATTTAAGATTGAGCCTGAAGGCAAAGACAAATTTACTACATAAACAAAGTCTTCGCTTAAAAGTATTCTTATAGTACCATCGATAATTCTTTTGATTTGTAATAGAACATTATCTAAAGTATAAGGTGTCCAACCGAATTGGCCAATGATCTTTTCATTTGGCTTGTCGCCAAGGACTACATCCGAAACTGTTATTTTAGATTTAGTTATGAAAATGACTGATTTTTTATTTGTAAACATATTTTTAATACTTTAATTATACTTCTTTCCAACTTGTTAAGATAATTCCAGTTGGGTTTCTAGTATATTTTACTTCGATAGTTCGTTTGTATTTGGTGTCAAGAGTAGTAACTGTCATCGTCCAAGGTGTTACGGCTTTTGAAATGGCTACCGAACAAGTACCCTCAGGTCTCGTGATGTTTCCTCCGTTATAATTGAGATCTGCTCTTGATTTTAGTAATGCATCTTCTGTACATCCTTCAACAAAAGTAAGCGTGTCCTCGCCTTTAAACAAGGCAAATCCAGATTGGGCATCGCCAATTGATAAAAATGTAACTGTTGATGCAGTTGCAATTACGACTGCCATGATTATAATAACAGTTAGTGTTGCTATATAGCCTTTTTGCATAAGTTTAATTGTTACATTGTTCAATTGTTAAATTGTTACCTCCCCTAACCCCTCCTTTTTAAGGAGGGGAACAAAAGGGGTGGTTAACAATATAGCAATGTAGCAATTTAGCAATCGTCTTAGTTATTCCTCGCCTCCGCACTTGATCTAAGTGTTATCGTCTCTTTAAATTCCTGTCTGCTTCCAGAATAGTTTGATGTAATAGTTAATGTAAATCCTACATGCTTGGTTTTGTTATCTGATGACGTGTAGTTGGTAAACGTAAGGTCTGTTACTTTGGTATCTGTAGAATTTAGATCGGAAGCAGAATCGTTTCCTGGCTTACCCTGAACAATTCCCAAAGATGTGACATTAATATCATATGTATTTACTGGTGATTGTTCTGTAAGTCTGAGTTTTTGGGCTGGATTGTTTGCTAAATTTACGTCAAAGTTTGAATTAGCTGTATCTATACCCGCAGCATTTCTTATTTCATACTTTAATCTTTCGCTTACATACCGAGCTTGGGAGTATACTTCTTGCTCGGTAGCGCTTTTTGATCCACTTCCTATAACAGCCCAGGCAAATGGAATAATGGCAGTAAGCATTATTGTAACTATGCTTATATATAGAATTAGTTCAATAAAAGTAAACCCAGCACCACTTTGACGAAAAGCTGGAATTTTATTTTTAGGTTTTTTATCATCTAAAACCTCAAAAACTCTTCCTTGGTTATCCATCAAAGTGGTGCTGGGTAAAGCCACACCACTCTTCAAAACTTTAAAAGTTTGTCTAGGATTAGAGAATCCAATTCTTTTTTTTAATTCCCTTATCGCATTACCGTTATATTTTAATCTTTTTTCTCTTATTCTAGCTAGTTTTTCTGTTTGATACGCCTCATAATAAATTAGCTTCCATGGTTTGTAGCGCTTTGTAGATGTTACTTTGCCATCATTATGCTCCTGAAAACGCTTCTTTAAATCATTAGAGGATCCTGTATATGATTCACTATTTAGCTTACTTTGTAATATATAAACATAATACATAAAAAGTGGTGCTGGGTTAAGGTATGGCTGTGTTACTGGAAGTACCTTTCAAGCCTTGGTACTGTTGGAACTTTACTGTAAATTGACAACTAATGTTTTTTCTTTGATCACACAATGGATAAGGTATCGTGACCGTTTCTCCGTTTGGATCTGGAGGAAGCGACATGCCTTCAAGAGTATGTTCTCCATCAAATGGAACCGGCAGGAAACAACGCTCTTGTCTCGGACAAAGAGTCCCAATCCTATAACGATCATCTAGACTTAGATGTACGTGAGGAGAACTGCGAATACCCAGTAATTTACCACGCAATACCCGGTCGCCTTGGCTCACATTAAATGAAGCAAAATGGCATACGTTCATATTCAGACCGTTATCCAACGTGATCCGCACGCCGATACAATTTTCTTCTGGCAATTTACCCCTGAATGTCACCTTTCCGTTACCGGGAGTCAAAATATCCGTATCATTCTGTTGATCAGGTACCATGTCCAGACCAAAAAGCTGATTGCGGCAATGATCAGGGCCAAAACCGATATGACACCCAGCTTTACTTTGATCTCGATTATTGTAGTACCCACTAGAAACAGTCCACTTGACGCCATTGTTAAATGGAGAAAGCAAGGAAAAATCTCTATCAGGAGGACCCGGATCTTTAAGGTCAGCAAGATTCACCCGCCCGATTTTATTTGCACCAGGTTCTGTAAACCAAATATTACCGTCATGACCAGACGTAATGCCCCCATTAATTTCAATACCAGCTATAGGTATGGGTAGTGGATATTCCGTGATTATGCCATTGAGAGTAATTCGCCCAATCATGCTTTTAGCGGTTTCTGTGGCTCGAGATCTAGCATACCAAAGGTTACCATCTGGTCCTGTTGTAATACCTGCAACACGGCTATCACTCGCACTTGTAGGAAGCGGGAATTCAGTAATTGTCCCGATTGGGGTGATACGACCTATTTTACTTGTAGCGACTTCTGTAATAATGACTTCCGTAAACCACAGATTACCGTCAGCACCCGTGGTGATATCTGCAAGTCCAACAATTTCATCAGTATATGGAAGTGGAAATTCTGTAACTACTCCGCTAGGTGTAATCCGAAATATACTACCATAACTTGTACTTATAAACCATAGATTACCATCAGAACCGGATGTGATACTACCAATATTACCCCCTATCGATAATGGGAATTCAGTGATTACGCCGCTTGGCGTCATTCGCCCAATCTTAGGAGAATTGGCTTCGGTAAACCATAGATTTCCATCAGGACCGGACGTGATATCGTAAGGCGCACTATTATCGGTAGTAATTGAAAATTCCGTGATCACCCCATTGGTAGTTATCCTTCCAATTTTGTTCTCCTCAAGTTCCGTGAACCATAGATTTCCATCAGGACCGGACGTTATGCCGTAGGGCTGAGGCGTCGTGTCGGGAGAACTGATAGTAAGCGGAAATTCAGCAATCTTGCCTTTGGGAGTGATCCGCCCAATTTTATTACCTCCAATTTCTGTAAACCAGAGGTTACCATCAGAGCCCGCTGTAATACCATAAGGAACACTATCATTAGTAGGAATTGAGAACTCAGTGATAGTTATTTTTTCTTTCGCATTTACATGTACAAAGAAGCTTTGCAAGATCGCTATAATGATACTTACGAGAGCGATCAGAACAATTAATATCAATGCATTTCTTGACTTGGGGGAACCTTTTGCAATTTTTCTTTTCTTCATAAAAACCTTATTTCATTTTTAAATCCTTAATTAAAGCGACTCAAAGATATCTATATAAACTCTACGGTATAAAACGATTTAATGTCAAGAATTGTTCATCATATGAACGAAATTGATTATTGCCTCATCAAGGTGTTGCGATGTCAATTCTAAAATATACAGGTGACGCTGCTGTTCCGCCATCCCAAATAATATTTTCAGCACTCCAAGTTGACCCACCACCTGTTAATCGCCTCTCTAAAATATCTCTATTTGCTGCTCCTGATGAAAAATCTTCGTAAATTCCCGCAAATATAGCACCAGAATTGGGATCAGCTTTTAGTCTTACAAATGATGTATCATTACTTCCGCTCAAGGCGCTAACTGCATCCCAGCCTGTGCCATTCCAATGTCTTGTGGCAATAATAGAACCGTTACCCCACATCAACCATGCTTCGCCTGGATTTGTAGAGTGTGTTTCCCAAACTATATCAAAATTCATTGATGTAAGATTTTCAGTTCCAGCATCATGTTCAGGATGTGCAGCGTCCCAAGCGCTGCCTGACCATTTACGAGTATTTAACTCTGCCGCAGCACCACCATCTTGCACGCCATACATAAGTTCATTAGAGTTAGGTCTGGCCACTAGACGTACCCATTCACCAACCCCAGTGGAATTAGCAATAGTCAAAACGGTATTGGCAGTTAAACTAGAACCATTCCAGATGCGGTAGTATTGATTATCAGTTGCTGAATCTGCCCATATAAACATCGCACGCCCTGATGTTTGCTCATAGGCAACAGCAATGGCTTTTTTTGTGATTGATGTTGAAGCGGTTGCGTCCCAGACGGGTTCAGCTCCCCCAGAATTCATATCATCCCAAATAGATCCATTCCAAGCCATACCATAAATATCAGCATTGGCATCAAACAGCATTAGAGCAATTTCGTTGCTAGTGTTGATTGGATTTTGAGCAAGATCAATCCACTTGATCACACCCGTAGTTGGAGGTGTCGTAATAGTCGTCGGTGAAGACAAAGTGCTGCCATCCCATGTACGGTAAGCGAAATCAGAAGAAGTAGATGTAGGAAGATAGGCAATGACTGCACTATCGCCGCTTTTTTCATATTCAATATCAAAACTGCGAGTCGTAGCATTTGCGGCCCCGATTGCAATCGATGTCAAGATACTCCAAGTAGTCCCATTCCAAACTTGGACGTAGATATTGCCATTTGAATCTAAAGTGCCTAATATCGCCTCATTTCTGGTACGGGAACTTTTAAGTACGACATAATTGATACTGCTACCCACAGCGACAGATTGTGCAGATGCTTCTGCGCTCCAAGCCGAACCGTCCCATACCCGGTAATAAGGAATATTAGTAGATTTTGAATACGCCATCATAATTGGCCCTCCTATTGGTTTTCGCCAATCGCTTAAATAAGTGGTAAGTATTACAGACTCCGGCCGTGCTGCGTTGAAGTTCCAATTAACAGTAGATGTGATTTTTTTGGTATCGGGATCATTTGTCCCGCCAGTTGCGACAATATTTCCACTTCCATCGCGATTCACACTTTCGACCTTAACTTGTCTAATATAATTATCACTACTACTGTGGGCTAATATGTTGTTTGATCCATCCGTTCCAAATGCCCAGACATTGCTTGCATTTCTTATAACTGCTCTTGGTGTTGGATTCATAGCATTCAGATTTGAATAAGCTTGGTTTTTAATCGACTTCACTGCCTCTATTCCTTCGGTTGCGAATTGATTAGTAATAGTCTCCTCAACTCCTAGTCTATTTGCATTAAGTCCCCCTAAAATTACAGTAACCGCTGCGGTTGAAAAGAGCATAAAAATAGCAGCAGCCAAGATTACTTCTATAACAGAGAAACCCTGACTATTTGAAATTTGAAATTTGAAATTTGAAATTTTCATTGAATTTAAATCTCTTTTAAGGTTTTATTCCTCGCGGCTTGCCGCGAGAGTGTCATTCCCGCGAAAGCGGGAATCTAGATTCCCGATCAAGTCGGGAATGACGACTTAATTTGTTAGTTCGTCTTACTCACTACTCCTTGACTATTGATAGTTATGGTTTTATTGTTATTTCCTCCAGTTATTGTAATAGTAACTGGACTAGTAATTGGTACACCAGAAGAGTTTGGTAATCCTGTAATTTTTGCAAATGAGATATCTGTAAAATCGCTGATAGTAATATTATTATTAACATTATAAATTTCATCAAATGCAGGATTTCCAGAAAGATATAAAGTAATCTTCTTTGGACTTAATGTATATCTTACTCCCCATACGCCATTTTGTTTACCCATCATGCTATAGACTTGCGCTTTTCTAAAACTACTAACAAGCTGGTTTTCTGTATTTTCTACTGTATTTTGAGTTAGGAACCTTGAGTAAAATGAGGTTGACATTAAACCAATAATCGATATGATAGCAATAACTAAAAGAAGTTCTATAATTGTAAGTCCAGCTTGTCGGTTGATGGTCATCTTTTTATTGATCCAGTAAGTTGATAGATTGGCGATATAATCGCAAGGGCTACAAAGCCTACAATTAAACCAACTCCCAAAAGAATGATTGGCTCTAAAACCACAGAAAGATTTTTGGCGATATTATCTACTTCTTCTTCGAAAAAATCACCAAGATATAGAAATACTTCATCAAGTTTTCCAGTTTTTTCGCCAACTGCAATCATTTTAACTGCAATTGGTGAGAATTTGGAGTAATTACCAGTGTCTAGCTCTATACCCATTTCTTTACCCTTATCAACAGATTTCTGTAGCCTTCGAATGTAATCTTTAAATACAAAATTATTCGTTGCAATATATTGTATTTCTAGCGATTTTGTTATTGGAAGTCCGCTTTTAAGCATCACTCCCAAGTTTCTACAAATTGATGAAAGTTGTTGATTTTGCAGCAACTCTCCAAATATTGGCAGAGATAATATAATTCTATCCCATTTCTGTTTAACAAAGGGAAGAGTAATAAAAACTCTAACTAAAGAGAGGAAAATAATAAATCCTAGGGTTATAAGGATGCCATGATTTTTCATAAGATTTGCAAAGTAAAGTAGAATTCTTGTTGTTATTGGAAGATTAATGTCTAAAGAAGTAAAAAGATCGATTAGATTAGGAAGAACAAATAAACTTATTCCTATTCCTACAATAATGATTGCGACAATTACTATAGTTGGATAAAGTAGCGCTCCTTGAATTTTTTTGCGCAAAGAATATTCTTTGGCTTGCTGGTTTGATAGAAAGTTTAGGCTTTCTTCAAGTGTACCAGATTGTTCCCCAACTTGGATTAAGCTAACATAAAATGTATCAAATATTTTTGAATGTTTTTGCAAAGATCTTGCCATGGTTTGCCCGTTTTTGATGTCTTTTGAAATTTCTGTTAAGACCTCATTAAATTTATTCGATTTTGTTTGGAGGGCAAGGGTTTCAACTGCTTCGGCAATTGCAATACCGCTTTTTAACATTATTGACAAATGTTTGGTAAAAAGTAATTTGTCTAAGAACCCTACTTTTGAAAATATTTGTGCGTTTCTTTTTTGGCTCATTTTTTTATTCTTTAGTTACACGAAGAACTTCTTCAATTGTGGTAATGCCTTGTTTTACCTTTTCAAGACCATCTTCTATCATGGTAATCATCCCAGATTTTATTGCTATTTTTTTAATTGTTGTCGCATCCGCTCTTTTAAGAATTGCTTTTCTGACTTCTTCATCAACCACTAATACTTCGAATATTCCGATTCTACCCTCATAGCCAATTCCATGGTCTAGTTGGCAACCTTTGCCTTTATATAGCCGTACTGTTTGGGCTTTGCCAAAAAACTTTTTAAGCAGAGATTCATCTATGTATTTTGTAAGTTGCTTTATTTCTTGATCTTCGCTAACCCTACACCTCATATGAATTTTTCTGACTAGCCGCTCTGCAATAATAATATTAATGGTTGAAGACAAAAGGAATGGTTCAACATTCATATCTAAGAGACGGGGAATAGTTGTTGCTGCATCATTTGTGTGTACAGTTGATAAGACAATATGTCCAGTCATAGCAGAATTAATAGCAATATCCGCAGTTTCATTGTCTCTTATTTCACCAACCAAGATAATATCGGGGTCTTGTCTCACTATTGATTTAAGCCCTGAGGCAAACGTTAAGTTTGTTTTTGGATTCACTTGGATTTGATTTACTCCTTCGATATTGTATTCAACTGGATCTTCTATAGTCATTATATTTACGTTACGGTCATTCAAAAGCTTTAAAATTGCATATACAGTAGTTGTTTTTCCAGATCCAGTTGGACCGGTTGCTAAAATCATGCCATAGGGTTTAGTGTATGCTTTTTTAACTTTTTTAAGATCATAAAGAGAAAGTCCAAGATCAACAAGAGAAAATTGCCTTGATCTTTCGGATAATAACCTCATTACGATTTTTTCGCCAGTAGTAATTGGAACAATCGATACACGTACATCAACATCCTCCGCGTCTAGTTTAAATTGTAGTTTTCCATCTTGTGCCAGACTATGCTCATCGGTGCGAAGATTTGAAAGAACCTTAACCCTAGTAACAATAGGGGGATGAAGGTTTAAGGGAAGAGAAAGTATATCATGCAATATACCATCTATTCTAAATCGGACGATAGTTTTTTCTTTTAATGGTTCTATGTGAACATCGGATGCTCTATTTTGGTAGGCATAGGTTAGGATTGTATTAACAATTTTTATTATGGGAGGGTCGAGTTGGTTGCTTTGTGTAGCGTTTGCTTGTCTAACGTAGTCTTTAACAATTTCGGCAAAGGTTGTGGCTAAATCCTTTTTATACAAAAATAGCGCATTAATTATGTCCCGTTCTGTTGCAAAGTAGAAAATAACAGGAATATCAAACTTTTTCTCTATAAAATCTAGAATTTGAATATTTCCAGGATCAGACGTTGCAACATAAAGACCATTACTATTTTTATTGAAGGCGATTACTTTTTGTTTTCGTGCAACAGTCTCTGGTATAAGTTGCAAAACATCTTGAGGGATTGAGATTTCGCCTAAGCGAACTAAAGGGAGAGAAACAAGATCGGAAATAGTTTGTCCTAAATTTTCATCGGACACTAGATCTTTCTCCAACAAAATATTTTCGAGTTGAATATTTTGTTTTTTGCTTTCATCAAAGGCATTATCTAATTGATTTTTGTCTATAACCTCTAGTTCTTTGAGGGCGTTATAGAGTGATTGGTTATCATAGAGAGCCATAGTTTTCTATAGTTCATAATATCACATTAAATTTGCAAGTTGCAATCACGCTTAATTGATTTATGATATAGCTTTTAGTTATGAAGCGGGAAATTATGCAATCTTTATGCTCATGGCGTATAGCGGAAGGATTGAGCAATTTGATCAAGGTCATCAAATAGAGATGGGGAGGAGGTGGAAAGTATGTAAATCCAGTTGTCGACGTAGATGTAGTAAGATTTTTGCATTACATTCTCTTCTGGAAATTTAACCATCCTAGATATTGCTTCGTTACCATTTATAAATACTTCTTTTGTTTCAGAGGCAATAAGATTTCTTCTTGCGTCAAAATTTGCTATATAATTAGAAAGGTTTTTGTAATCTGTTCCATTTCGTATAATATTTATTTCTCTATTGTCGTCTATGTAGTATTAGTTTGTCTACTGCGTCGTTAATCTGAAATTTCTCTGGAACATCTACTGAAAAGCTCATTACTTGCGATGAGTAGGTTTTTGAATGGATCCTATTTATAGCTGTATTTGATTCTTGTGGATAGGTTTTTCTGTCATTTCCTACTAAATAAAAACGCTGCCAAAAAGCAATATAAAGACGATTAAGACAATTAAACCATGGTTGGTTTTGATGTTTGTATTTTTCTTCATTTCTTTTTCTGTCCCTGATCATGGGGGACAAGTACTTGCGTTTGGTTCTCTGTAATGTTCCCTGCCATGTCTTCTGCTCTTACCTTTATTATATACATTCTTCCGTCTTTGTCACTACCTTCTTTTCTTGCTTTAAGCTGGATGGTTTGCCCAAAGTCAGAGATTGATGGCTCTATTTCGTCATACTCGTCATCAACCGTCATCAGCAGTGAATGTTTGTGTTCGCAAGGCGTTCCATTGCAAATCTACGCCTTGCGAAGCTAAAAAGATAACGAAGATATAATCTTTTCAGCAACCATTTCAAACTGCATTTTATTCTGTCCCGCCGTGAAGACCATGATCTCTATAAAGTATCTTCCCTCCTTTGTTAGAAAGTAATACATTTCTGTTTCTCCTCCAAAACAACAATCGATCAGTTTTGCGCCCCTGTTGCCATTTATAGTCAGACCGCTTTCCATTCTTGTGCCAAAACCTGTTTCAATGTCATAGTTTTTAGTTTGCTCTTGGATAATCTGCTCAAGTGTTAGTCTCTTTGAATTCTCAAAATAAGCAATCTTAATAATCATTCCGTCATGCACTTCGGTCTCGACATCCTTTAGTTGAGATAGAAGCGATAACTCAATTCCTCCAATAGGCTCTTCGCCTGCGACATACATAAGTCTACTCTGTGTGTCCTGCGCCCCGTATATATAGGGTTCAATTTCTAAAGGATGTTTTATTTTAAAACCAATTTCTTTATTTTCGAATACTAAGAATTCTTTACCTAATATTTTTTCAAAATCATAGACAGTTCTTTTTCTAATTAAAGAGGTTGGTGGAATAACAAGAGTTTTTGTATTTAGTTCTATAGAACTATTGACATGTACTTCTTTTACCAATACTTGGACAATAAAAGCCACTATAACAACAAGAAAAATTAGTGCAATAGAATTATATTTGTGGAAAGGTAATTTGGGTTTTATCACGCGGTACTTACCAGTGCTTATTTCTCTAATCATTAGTGCAGACTATTGAACTACAATGAAACAATTTTTACAAAAATCTGATTGAGTTAATAATATCTTCAAATTCTTTTTCAAATTGAGAAGGATCGGGTTGCTTGGAGATCTGTAGAATGGTGTCGTAGTGTTGTAGGTAATAAAATGTATCCATTTGACCAGTTGGATATTTGATTTTATATATTATAAACAATCCGCTTGGTGCCTTTTTTATATCTTTAGATAAAATTTCATTTTTTGTATTTTCTCCTTCACCACAACCGCCTAATAACACATCTTCATCAAGCGATTTCTGGCATAAAGAAGCACTGTTAATAAACATCTTTATTTGATTTTTGTTTGGTGTGCTACCTTTTCCAATACGAGTTGCGTATGAGACTATAAGGATACTTCTATCTTTTTCATCCACATGCCAATCTCGTGGATATTCAAAAGAGATTTTTAAGTCTTGGCTAGTGTACGTAAGGTATTGTTGGGATACATCTTGAGGATTTTGTTTGATTAGAGCTAGAACAAAAAGAAGAAGAACCCCAACAATCACAGCTATAATGAATGTTCTTACAGACTTTTTATTTTCCTTCTTTTTCATAGACTAGTAGCTATACTTTAGCGTACCTTTTTCTGTCGTAAGTTGCAAGAGGATAAATCCGTTTCTGGTTTCTTTTGATTTCTTCTCTTTGTATGGTTTGGTAGTAATAAGACTTTGGTTTTTACTGCTATCGTACTTGATCTTTATTTTTATCTCCTTCTTTATTTCAAATTCTTGCTTTTTGATGAATAGCAAATCTTGCTTCTTTTTATCTTTGTATTTTATGACAAAGCTGTTCTTTGGCAGGAGTATTGGTTCGTCACTGTTGTATTGCAAAGATTTGATCACCAGCTTTACTTTATTTTTTCCTTCATCATCGTCTTCGTCGTCTTCTTTCTCGTCTTCATCCCCATCCCCATCCTCATCGTCATCTTTATTCCCACTTTTGTCTTTTAAGTCTATTAACAGTCTATTTCCAGCAAGATCGGCTATTACATAAGATGCTTTGTCTTGTTTCTCCACTGTTGTTGGATTGTTGTCCAGCGCTTCAATAATCAAGTCTTTTGTGGCTTGGTCTGCAAATAATTTGGCTTCTGGAGTAGTTTTGTCAATATAGAAAGTTATTGTTTTTCTTTCTTCTGTGTTTTCTGCCCTATCAATTGATTGATAGGTTATGTTGTGTGTTCCTTCATTGTCAAAAACCAGAGAATCTTTGTATTCAAACCAATCTTCTCCGTTGACAGTATAAAGGGTATATTGCAAGCCTACTCCATTGTTATTGTCTTTGGCATTAAGTTCTACATTTACGCTTGAGCGATACCAGTTGTCTTCTCCTTTATCACCAGAAAGAATAATATCGGTTGTTGGAGCAACATTGTCCTTTACCTCACCCATTAATGCGAAGTGGGACAAATGCGTTGTTTCTGCGGTGATTGTCTTACTGTCTTTATCTAAAAAGATTGAAGAAAGAGCTTCCCATTGGCTTGTTTGATCGTTAAAGAAGTAGAGTTTGAGAGTATCCTCGTTGATATTGAATAAATCTGCATCTTTGTAGCTGTATGTTATCTGAATTGGCTCTAAAAACTCTGTAACCTTTTGGCCAAGACTGTCTACTGCATCCAGAAAAAATGAAGGAACAATACTTTTGAGTGTGTCGAGAACAAATTCAAAGGGACCATTTTTAATGGTCAGTGTAAAGTCTTTAATCAACGCTCCGCTTGGCACTGCTATTTGCACATCATCTATTGTAATTATTGCTCCAGATGGAGGAACAGGAGTTGACTTTGGAGCTTTTCTTGGGATAAAGAGATTAAAGCTTTCTATGCCAGTTCTTATTCCATCGCTCCACTCTATCCAAGGATCTGTATCTTCTCCTTCCCAACCCAATGGATCAACCACGCCGTAAGGATAATCATCATCAAGTGTACCATTGCCATTTGCATCTTTAAATACAGAGAAATGGATATGGGGTCCAGTGGTATTTCCAGTCATGCCCACTCTTCCAATCATTTGTCCTTTGGCAACAGAAACAGATACGCCTTCGGTTGACACAACCAGATCATCGTTACTTAGATGCTCGTACCATGTTTGGTAACCGTTGCCATGATCTATTTTGATAATATTGCCAGCTCCACCGCTATTTGCTGCTGACTTAAATGTGGCAATGCCAGAAGCTGCTGCTAGAACTGGGGTGTTGAGTGTGACGCCGTTTTTAAGAGAATAATCGTAGCCGTTGTGAGATTTATAATGGAGTATCTTAATTTCTCCTGTATAGTCAACAATGTCCTTAATGCAACAGGAAACATTTTGCAACGGATACTTATGATCAAACCACGCAGAAGGATTAAGCACTGCCTCGTTAAATGTCAATCCCTTCCCCTCATAATCCCATGGTAGGTCAAGGAAAGGAACTGGTCCTGGTATAGGGGTAGGGGTA
>JBBTXS010000007.1:0-74496 GCA_038062115.1 Patescibacteria group bacterium | reverse complement strand
ATTGTATCCAAGGGATGCCTCATCAATATGAAATCCTACGGGAAAATCGCTTAATTTATAAATACGCAACGACAACGCAATTGCAAGTATCGCAAACAAGACAAGGTATACTGACAAAGTTCTATTTTTTAACATCTATTTTTATAAATTTACTGCTAATTATAGCCATCGCCAATAATATAATTGTAATAAAACTAATCTTTATACCTAAATCAAAAGAATCTGGATAATACGAAAAAACAACCTCATGTTTGCCCTTTGCAATAGGTATTGCTCTAAATGAATAATTTGCTCTGTATATCTTACCATTTTTCCCGTCAATACTTACTTTCCAACCGGGATAATAATTATCTGAAAGAAACAAAAGCATGTTGCTTCTTGCGCTTGCCTGCAAAACAACTTTATTTGAAGCATATTTCTTAACTTCAACTTTCGCATTATCATCTTTCACAAAACTAATTTTTGGTGATATATTTTCTTCTAAGATTATTTTATTTTTAAGATCAAGTTTTTTATCAAAGATCATTTGAACAATCTTATCTTTATTACTCTCTACTACATAATCTGACGCTAGAAAAACACGAGGTAAAACATTCATGTTCTCATAAATCTGCCAAGGAGCTTTCTGCCAAACAAGTTTATAAACTTCTTTAGAAAAGGCATTGTCTTGTATATAATCTATTTCTAATGAGTCATTTTTGTTCAAAATATATTTTACGCCCAAAAGATCTAATAGGCGCTGACGATATGCATTTTTGCGTAAGTCTTCTTCACCGAAACCTGGATGAATATTAGCATCTGATCCCGGTAGGCGATCAGGAATACTTCCGTCTTTGGACGAAGAGATTAACTCCCCATATCTTTTAATATGCAAAGGTTCGTAGCCATCGGTTGAATATATGCCTTCAAATGTAGAAAAATTATTTTCAATATATCCGCTACCATATCCCCAAAATCTATATATAGAACTATTGTTTTTTAGATATTGCAAAACATCAGTTCTAGGATATGTATATTCTTTTGGGGAAAAAGGAGTAATTTTATGAAAAAAATAGAAAAGGTCTAAAAAGGTAATTATAAAAAGAGAAATTAAAACTATATTTTTCGTATTTTTAAATCTAAAGTGCATATATGCTACAGCTAAAAAAACTAGCGAAAATAGAGTTGGAAGAATAAGATTTCTTTTGGCAATAGAAAGGTTAGGAGTCCAGGTAGGTGAGGAAAAAATGATTGGAGCTAAAAATACGAAAACCCACAACAATGTATTTATTCCCAACATCAACAATATGATAACTACTATACTTTTCTTATTTATTTTTTGCAGAAAAAATTCTAAGCCAAATCCCGATAGAATACTCCCGCAAAAAACAAAAATGCTTAACATACGGGTTGGAACTGTAGTTGAGAGAAACGGCAAAGGAATTAAATAGATAAATTTATTAAAAAATAAATTTGTTGCCAAAAGAAAAGAAAAAATAAAAAGCCCACCAAAAATAATTATTTCCTTTCTTTTTTTTATATTAAAAAGAGCGTAAATAGAAAAAACAAAAGGAATAAGCCCAAAATAAGAAACTCTTTCTATATATGTTCCATCGAACCAAGAATTTCTGGCAGCTGGATGACCGAAAAAGTTTGGGACCATGACGGTAACTAAATACCATATTGGATTAAGAAGCTTATCTATTTGATCCAGACTATAGCTCCCTCTTGATGAATATTTAAACAATTCAATTGTTGGCAATAATTGAAAAGCAGACAAAAACATGGGCAAAACTAAACCAATTGCAAAAAGAGAGATTGAACGACTAGATAATTTTTTAAGGGAAATGCTCCTGGCAACAAAATAGACAGTACCTACCAGAACAATATAGAAATATCCTTGAATATATCCTGCTAAAAAAGCCATGGTGGAAACAATAATCAAATATGCTATAAAAATAAATCTTTGTTTTTTAATGAATTTTTCTAAAAGCAATAAAACAAGGGGTAACCACAAAAAAGTATGATCTACATTTCCATATTCCATCCATACAACCATATATGAAGAAAAGCCAAATACAAATCCTCCAAAAATACCAGGAATTGTCTTAAGTCCCAATTCTCTTAAAAATAAATATGTAAAAAAACATGCAAGAATGGGAGTAAGAATTATAAAAATTGTCCAAGCGTCTATAAAATTGAAAATAAAGAAAATTAAATTAAGCGGGTAAAAAGAGCCTGATTGAAAATTAGCCATAAGCGGATTTCCAGAAAGAGAATATGGATTCCAAAATGGAATTGAGAGATTCTTAAAATTTTCAACAATAAAATGCTTCCACGGAAAAAGCTGCCGAACCACATCAGGTCCCTGAGCTTTGTTGGTAACGACTTTAAAATTGTAAGGAGCGTAACTGCCAACTAGAGTATCTCCAGGAAAAGGAATGTAATTATTTAATAGGCTTTTATAAAAAAATGCAAGTGCGATGAATACAAATAAAATAAAAATCAAAAAATAATGGCGGATAGACTTCATGGCCTTACTTTATATACAGAAAGATGTCTCTTTCCATAATCTTTGCTAAATTGATATACTAGCTCTAATTCTTTCCAAGCACTAGGAGCTTCCCCAATAGAGGGACATTGTGATGGGCAGGGTTGGTAGAAAACAAAAAAAGTAGGCATTTGTTTGCTTTTTTCAAGAACTTTTTGAGGAGCATAATCTCCAACAGGCCAGAATCCTTCAATTGCAACATTAGGGTTATCAACAAGATAAATCTCAAACGCAAAAGGCAGTAGTCCAAATGTGCCCTGCGTTACAATATATATTTTTCCTTTTTGTGCCTGCTCTTTGAAGAATTCTACCGCTTCTTTTACTCCGCCGCCCGATGGCCAGTCATTCTTATACTGACTTAAATCAGATCTTGGAATAGAAGCTTGAGAAAAGTCATTTAATATTAGATAATCCGTTCTAAAAGCCAACGAAAAAATAATTAAAAATAAAACAATTAATAACAGTTTATTCCTTACAGCTAAATAGATATTAAATAAAGAAAAAGCCGCGAGGGGAATTAAAAAAAGTGTCATAAAGAAGACAAAACGCGGATACAATGTTTTACCAAATATTGCTAGTCCAATGGCAGAAATCAAAAACCATCCCAAAATAAGTAATTTCTCTTTTATCTTAGATCTTGTAATAAAAAAAGATCCACCTACGAGTAATAAAACAGTCCATGTCATATATCTTGTCAACCAATCCCATATCGCCTTCCAGTTACCTACAAAAAAAGTAAACGGATGATCAATCCATTCCCTTAAAGGATAAACAAAAAGTGCATTTTTTTCGTTTATAATATGAAAAAACGGAGACAGTCTAAGAATAGAGTAAAACATGTATGCCAAAGTTGTAGCAAGTATTGTTAAGCCAATCCATTTCGTAAGTCGCTTAAATCTATCCTTATGAGAAAAATCAAACAGAAGAAGAGTTACTGGAAGCAAATATATACTAAAAAATCCACTTGTTTTTGTAAGAACCCCTCCTCCTATAACCATCCCTAAAATTAGAGCAGTATCCAATCTAATTCTTCGAGCTAACAATATTGCGAAATACAAACTCCATACGGCAAATGTTCCAACAAGACTATCATAAAGAGCCATCCTGTCGTAAACTAATGCCATTGGATAAATGGCGTATAAAAAACTAGATAAAATTCCTATCCACTTGTTTCTAAATAATTCCCATCCCAAGAAAAACAGTCCTATAAGAGTGAAAAAACCAGCAGTTACAGAAACAAGTCTTCCTGCCAAAAGAGGCTCTTCTATAAACCGCATAGATACCATTGTTAGCCACACAAACATTGGCTGTTTGCCATCTGTTAGAGAAATAAAACGCCAGTTTGCGTCCTGCTTTGCAATTTGTGCCCATCGGACATATATAGCCTCATCTGTAAAAATTGGCAAAGAAAGAATATTGTAGATTCTTAACAGAAAAAATGAGAGTATAAGAAGAGTAAAAACAAGGATTTCAATGCGATATTTTTTTATGAAAAGCATACTTTTTGTATTTTATCATTTTTGCTTTTTTATTACCAAAAAAGATCTTACTTGCCAAAACAATATCAACAACAATGATAACAATATCGAACTTATCGTAATCCATAACAATAGCGTTGGAACTGGTTCGTTCCAATTACCTAAATACAAAAATGGAGCATATTGTAAAAGAGCAAAAAAAGACACAACAACGCTCGGTATAAAAACATAATATTTTTTAGATATTAAAGCGGAAAATGGCAAAACATACAAAAGATACCATGGCTGAAAATCTGTTCTAACTGAAGCCATTGCCACAGGAATAATCATAAGAGCTGTTATTGATAAAAAAATCTTCTGCCATGCGTCATTTTGGCTTGTCCAGAATCTCTTATTCTCGATGGGGATTCTGGATGCCTCCACGCTTCGCTCTGAGTTACCAGAATGACGATGTACTATCTGGAAATACAAAAATGCGAAAACAGGAATCAGAAAAATTGTAGCAAACTTAATTCCTATAGATAAAACGAGCAATATAAATGAACGAACGTATTTATTATTCATTACCGAATATAAAGCTACCATTGACAAGAAAATCATTACGATATCATTATGTCCAGACACTAAGCTTTCAATTATAACTAAAGGGTTTAAAGCAAAAAATACTAGGCCAAAAACTTCATTATGCGGAGAAATCTTGTTCAAAATCTTGCTTATAAAAAAGGCTGTTCCTAGAAAACTTAAGGCAATAAGAGTTTTAAATATGAAAAACGTTGGCAAAAAAAAGTTAACAAAAAAGGATAAAGGAACAGTTAGTATAAGCCACATTGGTCCGTAAGGATATGTCCTATGTGTCCAGTGCATAAAAGAAAGCATTGGATCTTGAGGAAAATCTAGGGCTTTATGAATATAGGGATTTTGATGATAGTGCGTTACAATCTTTGCATCAAAAATATAATTGAATAAATCATAGGAAAATGCGTTGTAAGAAAAAGTCAAGATCACGGTTGTTGCTAAAATTAGAAACCACACTTCCTTTCTAGTGATCTTCTTTTTGTGCGCTAAGAAGAGAAATGCAAAATAAAAGATATAAAGCAGCAAAATAATAACAATATAAAAAAGGGTTGAAAGAGGTCTTTGGAAATATCCAATATTCTGAAAAAACTTTTGCACTATTTGCCAAATCGACCATTCAGATAGCGTCAAACTAAGATCAACTTGGGTGAAGGAATATAAGAATAATCCAACTACTACAATCAAATAGCCGATCTGTAGCAATCTACTAATAGTATTGACTTTTTGTTTCATATATGGTAAATTAGTATCAATCACGATGAGGGGACACGCCTAAGGTTTCGTCCGAAGGTTAATGCCCCTCCTTTTTTTGTTCTAACTTCTTTTTAAGACTATTCAAAAAATCAATATCCTCGCCAAATCTTCTCAGTAGAGCAGAATATTTGTAATAATTCGGCACAATAATCCGTTCCAATTTCTTTTTACTCAATAAATACTCTATGAGGCAGTAAAAATCACCATCTCCTGAAACAATAATCGCTTTATCATACTTAGGAAACTCTATCATTGCATGAAGCACGAGCTCTGCATCGACATTACCTTTTGGTTTATGAGGTTTTTTTGATTCTAGCACTGGTTTGTAAATAAGTGTATAACCTGCTTTTTCAAGAAAGGTATAAAGGGATTTATATTTGGGAATAAAACCTATAAATAAAAATACCTTGCTTACACCATATTTATCCTTTAGATAAACTCTAAATCTGGCAAAATCGAGCCGCCATCCCTGTGATTGTACGCCGAGATTTAAGTTTTGACTATCTATAAAAGCAAATATTTTCTTCCTTTTGTGTTTTCTCATATCAACCTTCCAATTCGTAAACTACTTTGGTAACTTTTTAATTTTATCAAAAATCATATCAAATGTCCTTTCAACTCTTTCCTCAGCATCCGGACTAGGAAATCACCTTAAGCTTTGGTTTGGTCTTTCTCTTTATTCTTTTCACCTGCTAATTCTCCTTGAAAAGATTGATAGAGGACTGATTGTTTTAAAAGTTCTAATTCTTGTTGTGTTTCTTTTTGCAGTTTTTTAACCTCATCGATTTTTAATAAAACTACCAGCAAAATCAAGGATGTTAAAGATTCAACAAATTGAGACTTATTAAAAAATAGGAACGCAAATAATATTAAAAATGCGTCAACTACATATACTTCTAATTTTTTCACTGGACAGTACCCCACCAACCCACCACTGAAGTGGTGGGCATAGACCGTTAGTTAGGAGGTAATCCGCAATTTTTTTATCTTCCCACTCTACACGATCACCAAATATATTAACTTTCCCAGCTGTGATTTGAAATTCTCGCTGGATAATTTCATCTGTCCAGTCTGCACCTTTCAATTTTGGGTCAATCAGTTCTGCTCTTCTATCTGCTTCGTTCAATAACATTTTCTCTATAACTTTATCACAAAACTGAAGCAAAATATAGCGGGTGGGGAGATTAAGATTTTCTTATTATTGACTTGGTTAAATTTATTATTTATAAACCCCTCGCAAATCATTAATTTTTATTCTCACTAGATCCAATAAACCCTCGATTGAATCTTTAATTGGGTTTACTCTTCTTGTTTCTACGTAAAGCCAATTCACGCTTGCCTCTTTAATTTTATAACCCATTTTTTGTGCAAGATATAAAAGCTCAACATCAAATCCAGCAGAAACGCTTGATCCAGAAGCCCTTTTAATATCAGAATGGAGATTATTGATCTTTGTAAAAAGTTTTTTGGCAGCATCGTGGCGAAACATTTTAAACCCACACTGAGTATCGGAAATGCCTTTAATCCCAACCATAAATCTCCTTAAAAAGATCATACCTCTTGCCATGAGAATTCTAGTCCATGGAGCACCTTTTCGCTTGCTATTTCTTGAGCCAATTACAATGTCGTAACCCTTATCAAAATAAGGAAAAAGTTTATCAAGCTCTTCTATTGGTGCTGCTTGATCCATGTCGGTAAACAGAATATATTTTCCTTGTGCATTAAGTACCCCAGTGGTAACTGTTCCTGCTTTGCCAAGATGAGGATTTTCGATAAGTTTAAAACTACTATTATTATCTTTTATAAATCTTTTTACAAACTCAACGCTTCCATCTGTTGACTCATCGTCTACTATAATTACCTCGTATTTGTATTTTTTCTTACTTAGAAAATGCTCGACTTTATCAAGTACTCCTTTTTGCAGATTTGCCATTTCATCGTATGAAGGAATTACAACCGAAAGAAAAACTTTACTCACAAAAAGATTATATACCACTCCATTAATTTTGCAAAATAGAAGTTCTTTAAAATTTTTTGCGCCAAGCTCAGCTTGACGTTTTTCTCTCGCTCTATTTTCCGTAAGGAATAGTTATTAAACATACAGTATGTAACTTATTGACATTTTATAACTTCTTTTATTATAATCTAAGAAAGGAGATTGATATGACAATAAAGGTCGCCGCACAAGATGTAAGAAACAAATTTGCCGAAATTTTAAACACCGCAATATATGGTAGAACTAATGTGGTGATCACTCGATTTAATAAACCGCAGGCGGTAATTATAGATTATAAGGAATACGATCGCCTAATGAATCCACGTCTCCGATTTACTGATGGGGAATGGAAAAAAGGATTTGTGGTATTTGACAAGATAAGAGCAAAAACCAAAAGTATCCCTCCCAGACAAATCGAGAAAGTGGTGGGTGATGCAGTCGAAAAAGTAAGGAGAGGAAAACGTGTACAGGGCCGTAGTTGATACTAACCTCATTATTTCAGGAGCGGGCACTGTAACCACAACCCCCTATCAACTTCTCGAAGCATGGAAAAATGGCGAGTATATACTTGTAACTTCTCCTCCAATAATTCAAGAGGTAAAGGATGTATTAGAACGGCCTGAAATTAAAAAGCAGTTTTCTCTTACCTCTAGTGAGATTAATGGGGTTATTGATGCTCTTTCTACAAAAGCATTTGTTACTGCTGGAACACTTGAGGTTGATGTAATAAAAGACGATCCTGATGATAACAAGATTATTGCTTGCGCAATCGAAGGTTCAGCCTCTTATATCGTAACAGGAGACAAAAAACATCTTTTGTCGCTTGGAGAATATCAAGAAATCAAAATTGTAAAAGCGAGAGACTTCTTAGACCAATTGCCCAATAAAAAATAGTTGTCTTGTGTAATCCAAAAACTCCTTGTGATATAAAGCCTATTGCGGTAAAATAGAATAGAGCCGCCCCTATCGTCTAGCGGTTAGGACGCAAGGTTCTCAACCTTGTAACAGGGGTTCGAATCCCCTTGGGGGCACAAGCGGCGGGCAGGTTAAGGTGAAGATCGGTCCTTCGCTTGCCGCAGGCAGGAGTTCGACTCCCCTTGGGGCTACTGAAACAGATTTCTCTGAAGCCAGAGCTGGGGAGGTCGGGGCAGAAGGGCGGGAATGGAGCTCCGCAAAGCCCAATTTGAAAGAAACGGAAAGCTGCCGATCGGTTAAAAAGAAGTTCGAGCCGACAGTTTTTGCGAAGATTGCCAAATCTTCTTTTGTATTTTTTGCACGTGCGATTTTTTGGCTCTGCAGAGCCCTATCTACGAACTCTCTCATAGGTTCGAGCCAACTTGAGCCACTCTCTTTTATTTTTTCAATTTCCTCAGTTATTTTTAATTTTTCTTCGAATAATTCGTTCTTCTTTTTCTTGTAAATCTCGGAATCAATAACTTGATCAAGAAAACTATCCAAAAGAAAATTCAGTCTTTTGTCTACTTTTTCCACTTCAACCCTTAACTTTCCAATATTATCCTCGGCTACAGTTAATTCTTCTTTTTCGTCTCTGTCTAACCAACTATACCAATCAGCAGCCCATTCTTGCGGAAACGATACTTTTTCCAGCATTTCCCTTATCTGATTTTCTAATTTATCCTCCGTAACATATTTTTGAGTACAGGGTTTTAATTTTTTTGTACAGCGGTAATACATAAACGTCTGGGAAGTTCCATTTTTATATTTCTTTAAGTGTTGTTCTGATGTAATAGAAGCTTTGCATTCTCCGCAACGCGCAAATCCGCTAAATGCAAAATTATGCCCTCTATATCTTGGTCTCTCTATTCGGTCTACTTGCTTTTGAACTTCGTCAAATAATTTCTTCGTAATGAATAATTTATACGATCCCTGATAGTATTCACCGTTGTACTTCATAATTCCGATGTAAAATCTGTTTGTAAACATGTTCTTAATTCGTGTTATACGAAATGGCCTATCGTCTTTACCTTTCCATCCTCGATCAATTTTGAATTTACTAAGAAAAAGAGATATCTCTCTGAAGGATTTATTACCTTCTGCAAAAAGCTGGAATGCTTTCTTTATAATCCGAGAGGTTTCCAGATGTATTTGAATTGTTTTTGTGTTCGAATCATTTATGTATCCTAAAGGAGCTTTTAACGGCCATAAACCGACACGTAGCTTGTGTTTCATGCCTCTTT
The DNA here is from genome assembly GCA_038062115.1 of Patescibacteria group bacterium. Classification (GTDB taxonomy): domain Bacteria; phylum Patescibacteriota; class Microgenomatia; order Levybacterales; family UBA12049; genus JBBTXS01. The sequence goes on along the minus strand of JBBTXS010000007.1, from coordinate 64,965 downwards.
TAACATTCTCGGAAAGATTATCAACGTAATACTTGGATTGTCCAAATGCGATTGACAACATGAATTTTCCTTGAGGAGTACTTTCAAACCAGAAAGACGGAAATTTTAAGTCCAAAAGTTTTCCGGTATCTAAAAGATAAATAACTTTTCCGCCGTCGATAGAATTTCTTGCCAGACGGTCCGGATGCCATGAGACAACTCCCTGAGCTTCTCCTTTTTCTATTCTTTTTAAAACCTGCGCGAATTTTTCTCTCCCCGGAACTTTTGCAGTTTTTGCTTCTGTTACAAAATCAACTACTTCTAAATGTTCTCTGGTAGCAAATTCTTTTAATTCTGCTATTTGCTGGTCAATCGAGAGAACTTGTTTGTTTTTCTCGTCCGTTGATTTCCTGCAATATGCTATATATTTCATAGTAGTTCTTGTTCCTTAATTTTTGCGTTTTTTCACTTCTTTTTACCGGTAGCTTTCCGTTTCTTTCAAATTGGGCTTTGCGGAGCTCCATTCCCGCCCTTCTGCCCCGACCTCCCCAGCTCTGGCTTCAGAGAAATCTGTTTCAGTAGACCTATACGAAAAAATTCGAACCTCTTTTATTCTAAAGCGGTAGTCGCTTCCGCTCCTACTATTTTATATTGCTCGGCCTTCGGCCTCGCTCAAAAACTGTCGGCTCGTTCCCGCAAGGTAAAAAACGCAAAAATTTTTCCAAAATTCAAATGTCCACTCTACGATTTTAATATAGCAGTTCCAAAGAAGATTTCAACTGAGATTTTCTATATCAATAGCGGATTAAAAAGGAATATCGTCTACAATTTTAGCTTTTGGTTCAAAAGATTTTCTGTAAATACATAAATTACAAGTATCAGCTGTTGGAGGTAACGGCCCGCTTAGAACTGTCGAAATTTCGTGAATAAGATTGTAGAAATTATCCATATTTTCCTCAATCGGATACCATGTAGGCGTAGCTGTAAAAACTACTTTTCCATTAACTAACTTCATCTCATCAGGATTTATGCTTACAGCCCCCATTTTTGAAATTTTAATCGGTTCTCCTTCCAGTGGATTTTCCAATGCGAATTTATAAGCGTGCAGTTGACTCGAATACTTTTTGAGGATTTTTTCTTCATCAGGGCTGGTAATTTTGAAATCAATAATAGCGTGTGTCCCATCGTCTAGTTTTGTCAAAATATCAAACCTTCCGCTTAGATAAGTGTTTGTCCCCGGAATTTGTTTTGATTTCATAAATCCTTCCTGAACCGTAATGATTCCGCTCGGAAGATCGGGATGAACATCTTGAAGATTCATTCCCATGATTGAAGTCTGAAGCAATTTATTAATCCTACCAAACATCGCAGGAAACGGACTAGAATAGGTAATGCCAAATTTTACTTTCTGGTAATAACAATGCTTACAATCTTCCCACAAATAGGCAAAATCCGAGGGACTCAATTTGTATAGTTGTGACATTAATAATGATTATACCACTAAGAAAATTTTGTGACTAGGAAGTCAGATTAAAAGATTGAGATCTTGTTCTAATTTTTTCAATCTTGTCTTTATAAGCTTAGTATGAATGCTATATTTATCAAAAAAGCCTAAAACCTCATAATGAAAAGAGTTGTGCATTAATTTTTTAGTAAGTTTTTTCAATTTAAGAACAAATTTTCCTTTTTGATTTTTTTCTAGTAAATCATATATTTTTAGCAAATGGTTAGTTCTGCAAAACTCTAAGTAGTTTTCGTCTATTAAGAAATTGACAATAGTATTTCTTTTGCTCACATCAATTCTCTTAAGAGCAGGACAAAATAAAATTCTGGTTAAAATAGATTTTCCATTATCCTTAATCTTTGCCAACTTGTTCTCCTTGACTAGCTCAATATACTTATTGACAAGCGTTTCAACTTTTACCTTATCATTCTTATCTTTGCTAGACTTCACAATATCGAATATTTTAAAAGCACGATATTCTATTAACCCTGCCGTGGGAAAAATTCTGACTTTCTTTTGATTCACAGAAAGGCCCATACTATTTAATTTTTTAGACATCATATATATCAGATATTTTAATTCTTCTTGGCTATTAGAAAAAATAAATTGGTCATCTGCATATCTTAAGTATTTACATCCCGTTTTTTTGCAAATTTCATAAACGAATTTGTCGTAAGACTGCAAATAAAAATTTGCCAAAATTCGAGAACAATCTCCAAGAGCATCTTGCGGTATTCCCACTGTTTGTTTATTGTATGAATTAGTTTTTCGATTCCAATAATTTAAAAATAGGAAAAGTATAGCAATAATCTCTGAATATTTATCATCAGAAATCTCTCTTATCTTAAGCTCTAAAATATCTAAACGAATAGAATCATAAAAGTTTGATATATCCAGCTCAGCAACAAAATTATATTTTTTTTCTTTAGAAGAGGCGTATAGTTTAGAGTTCAAATCGCCGTATGCCTTAGCCCACGCTAAAGGATTAAATGAATGTTGACTAACGGAAATACCGTTTAGCTCAGCCATAAAATCTTCAAATTTATTGTAATCCATTCTTCTTTTTATCATTTCGTCTTCTTCGTTTTTTCTGATTAAACCGCCTAATGTCCATCCTCCAAAAGTATTTGGAATTCTATTAAATGCAATTTTCGTTTCTAATTTTTTTATACAATAATAATAAACACAATAGTCCTTAAGTGAAAAAACTGGAATTATTCTTGTTACACCGTTGCCTTTATTAATATCTATATATAGTTGAGGGATGGAAGGGTAATATTTTTTAAAATAGATTTCCTTAAAAACACTTTTTGTAAACTTTTCTTTATTAGATGGGTTATCTATAAAAATATTTTTATTACTAAAAACTTTCCAAAAGGTTTTATTAAAGTATTTTCTGAACTCATTGAAATTATCCATAAACTAGTTGATAAAATACTCTTCTGTGGATAGGAAGTCAAATTAAAATGAAAGAAACCGCCAAGAGAAAAATTCTATTCATCCAACCTTCTCAATTCCTCTCTAACATTGTTTATAGAAGCAACATCGAATCTTTTTCTTAAAGCTTCTAACTTTGTACTAGATCTAACTTTATTAAATTCAGGACAATCTTTTGCTAAGTTGCTGGTAAGCTCATCCCTCTCGCTTGACTTGACGGAAACTTCCTTGTTTTGTTATTTAATATTGTGACAATCCCATTATTTATTTACATCCTCATGTCCTTGCATTAATCCATTGATTTGTTTCACTTGACATCCACGAACCCCATTGACCACGATAAACTCTTACTACAAAAACAGAATCATTTTGATCAATAACTGTATGTATTTCATTTGCTATTTCTTGTGCTCCATTCTCTGAATCTATGAACCAAAGATTTTGTAGTGGCCATATCCAGTGGCCTAGTCTTTTTATGGTACTATATAAACTAGGATAATTCTGTCCAGGCTTGTTTAAATCATATGTTATTGCGTAAACCATCTTTTATTCACCTGCCTTTATTTTGCTTATTGACATATTATTACAGATAGTGGTACTATTTGCAAGGTGGTAAATAATAACCACTTATTATGCAGTATTTACTTTCAAAAACAGAAAAAGTTTTACAAACTATTATTCAATTCCAAAATAAAAATGGCTATTCCCCTTCAATAACAGAGCTCAAGACCATCATTGGGAATAAGTCCACGCGCGGAATTGTTTTGCAATTAGATAAACTGCAGAGACTAGGCTATATTCAGCGTGAAAAAAATTCTCGCCGGGCAATTAAAATACTACGTAAGCCCACAAAGATTAATAAAGAAACTATGATTAATGTTCCTATTCTTGGCGAGATAAGGGCTGGATATGGTTCTTTAGCTGAACAGAGTATTGAAGGTTATAAAAAGATTCCCCTACTCTTAGCAAAAGGCCAAAGAGATGTCTTCATACTTCGAGTCAAAGGAACAAGTATGCTAAAAGCGGGAATAAATCCAGGCGATTTAGCTATAATCGCATCGCAAAATAGTGCTAACAATGGAGATATCGTAGTCGCTTTTGACCCAGATGACGAAACAGCAACGCTAAAAAGATTTAAACGACTACAGGATTACGTTATGCTTTTACCAGAAAGTGATGATCCAGCTTATCAACCCAAAATTGGAAAACAATTCGTAATACAGGGTAAATTTATAGATTTGCTAAGAAAGAACTAGTTTTTAATAAGCTTTTTGTCTATAATTTCGGCATGGATACCCATACGCCGAAGCAGAGAAAATATAATATGTCTCGGATAAAAAGCTCAAACACTCTAGTTGAGCTAAAATTTAGAAAATTTATATGGAAAAAAGGGTTAAAAGGATATAGGATAAAATCAAAAATTACAGGAAAACCGGATATTTATTTTCCGAAACAAAAATTAGCTGTATTTATTGACGGCTGTTTCTGGCACAAATGTCCCATTGATTTTATCAGACCTAAATCGCAAAATGATTATTGGGACAGAAAAATTAAAAATAATGTCAGCAGAGACAAAAAGATAAATCTAGAACTAAAAAATGGAAATATTAAAGTATTAAGATTTTGGGAGCATGAAATAGCAAATAATGCAAAACGATGTTATCTTATATTAAGAACTGCCTATGAAAAATACAAAGATATTTAAACTTGCCGAGTTATTTTGCGGACCAGGGGGACTATCTCTGGGAGCAATGCTTGCCGCTGTAAAAGACTCTAACAACAATTTATACAAAATGATGCCTGTCTGGGCTAATGATATCGATGAAGACACCTGCAGAACTTACGCAAGAAATATTCACGGAGGAAATTTAAAAAATGTCGTCTGCGCTCCTGTAGAAACAATTGATTTCAAAAAAGTGCCATCCTTTGATGTTTTGGCTTTTGGATTTCCATGCAATGATTTCAGCATAGTGGGAGAACAAAAAGGCTTTAACGGAAAATACGGTCCTCTTTATACTTACGGCGTAAAAGCAATAAATATTCACAATCCAAAATGGTTCATTGCCGAAAATGTAAGCGGTCTGCAAAGCGCCAACAGCGGCGGAGCTTTTAATAAAATTCTTAAAGATTTAGAAAATGCCGGTAAAGGATATAGGCTAACTCCCCACCTATATAAATTTGAAGAGTACGGGGTTCCGCAAGCCCGCCATAGAGTTGTAATTATAGGAATTAGAAAAGATCTTGGATTAGAGTTTAAAGTACCAATTCCTACAACTGCTGGCAGATATGTTTCTGCAAGAGAAGCTATAGACAATCCTCCTATTCCGCAAGACGCTTCGAATAATGAAATTACGGCTCAAGGTAAAATGGTTGTTGAAAGACTAAAGTATATCCCGCCCGGTGAGAATGTCTGGTTCGAAGGATTGCCTGAACATTTAAGACTAAATGTCAAAGGAGCTAGAATGAGCCAGATATATAAAAGGCTTCATCCAGACAAACCGTCCTATACATTAACTGGCAGCGGCGGGGGCGGCACTCATGGCTACCATTGGAAAGAAAACAGAGCATTAACAAATAGAGAAAGAGCTAGGATACAGACTTTCCCTGACACTTTTGTTTTTGAGGGATCAAAAGAAAGTGTTAGGAAACAAATAGGAATGGCTGTATCTCCTAAAGCCGCTAAAGGTATAGTTGAAGCCGTGCTAAAAACATTTGCCGGAGTTAAATACGAATGGATTCCTGCAAAACTCACAAATGGAAACGTATTAAACCGCCAAATTAGGCAAATTGAGATATTTAACTTTCCTCAAGCTACAGCATTCGTATAAGCTTTTTCCATTCGTCCTTGTTTCGATGGAGTAAACCGGACTTTTTGACAAATCTTGTTCCATTATCGAATTCTTGTCCAGGTATTCCTGAAACCTCTTCTAACTCTGCTGGCCTACACCACCCGACTATTTCACAAGGAATATTTGTAAAATCAGGCAACTGATCTTTATACCTTGAGAAATGGGGCTTATCTTTTACTGCTTTTACTATCAGATCTTTTGTTAATCTAAGCAGATGGTCGTCTGGAATATCTGGTCTGCAATAGACATAAATATCCGATCTCCTTTCAGGAAGTTTTATTTCGTTTGATCCCAACACTAGAAATGCGCTTTTTGGCTTTGATGATTTTATGCCAACTCCTGTTTTAGGTTTCCTCATTTTCCCATTTTCAAAGACTCCAATAATATCCTGCGGAACAATTTTTGAATAGATATCAAAATCAAGTTCTATTTCAACTCCAAACTCTTTTTTAAAAAACTTCTTAACAGCAACTTCGCCCAGCTGACCCTTTATCCAGTTTGTTATTTTCTGCCCAAACTCTCTTTGGCGGCCAGTACCCCAATCAGATAAAACATACCCTCGAAAATGCTGTGCTAGCGCAAAGTCCAAGCAAAGAGCATAATCTTGAAAATCAAGCTCTACAGTCCTCCATTCGTAATCTTCCTTCCATCTTTTTAATTTGTCTTCGTCAAAAAGAAATCGTGTCTTTCCCTCTCTTGGAAGACAAGCAAATTCACCTGCATTTTTAAAATAGTTATCAAATGTTTTATCGTCAAGACCTGACAACTTTATGGCATCTATTTTTGAAATAACTTTTCCCATATCTTGTTTACTTTGAATTCTAGCACTTTCATGGGAAATATTAAAGACGGACGGCCAATTTCCACCATTCTGGCCGATTAGTTTTGGCGGCGTCCGCCGACCCCGCCCCATCATGGAATCTTTGCTAAAGGGAGGGCTACCGTCAGAAAAACTTTAACGTAAGATATGTTTTGGATAGGTAGCCCGACCAACGCGAACCCGCCGAAATCATACTATGGTTTTAGAAAACAGGCGGGTGAGCCAACCGAGCTACCACAAGTCCCGCCAAGGGCGGGACGATGCTTCATGAACAGGAAGGGGTAAAATAACAGCGGCGGGGGCGAAAAGCGGAAGTACCCCGCCGACGGCGCAACGATACTAAATTGGTCTGGAGTTGGGAAGAGACTGTATAGGATTTTAGAAAAGTAAAAACATTGGCGAGTCCCGCCCAAGCGGGACCTAGCGCCCAAAGGCGGGGTCGCCGCCACCATAATCGGGTGGGTGGGTTGAAACGGATTAAAGAAAAACCTGATATAATCCATTTTGGAGTTCCAAAAAAAATCGCGCACATAGTCGTCGGTCCAATCGCAAAAAATACAAAAGAGCGAGGCCGAAGGCCGAGCAATATAAAATAGAAGGAGCGAACGAAGAGAGCGACTACCTTTTTAATATGAAAGAGGTTCGAATTTTTTCGTATAGGTCTACTAAAATAAGCGACTAATTAGAACAGGAATTACTTCTTAGGGCGCCATTGCGTTTGCTAGCTTTTGAATAGAACCTGGAGAATTAATACTAAAAGCTTGAACACTTTCGTCTATTTGCCTAATCAAACCGCTAAGCACCCTGCCCGGCCCAAATTCAATAAAGTGGGATACACCAAAGTTAACCATATTGAGTACCGACTTATGCCATTGAACACAATTGCACAATCCATCTATTAATTCTTCTTTAACTTCCTGTGCTGTAGTTAAGAATTTTGCATTCGAATTCCCCACTATTGGAATTTTTGGGTCATTAAATTCCATCGCATTAATTATTCTAGCTAATTCGTCTCTTGCTCCCCCCATTAGAGAAGAATGAAAAGCTCCGCTCACAGCCAAAGAAACAGCTTTTCTTGCTCCTCTGGCAGACGCAAGATCCGTTGCTCGTGCAAGAGCAATTCTATCCCCACTGATTATTAACTGATTAAGAGAATTAATATTTGAAATCTCAGCCCCTACCTCTTGGCATATTTCTTCCAACGTCAATTGATCGAGTCCAATTATAGCAACCATTCCTCCTGGCCGTTTTGCTGACTCCTCCTTCATCAACCTACCCCGTTCTCTTACTAACCTCACTCCATCGCTAAGAGGTATAACGCCTGCCACAACCAGAGATGTATAGAATCCCAAGCTATGACCAGCCACCACTTCAGATTGTGGTATTTTATTTCCTAAAGTTTCTTCTAATGCTTTAACGCTTGCTATGCTAACAGCCGTTATCGCCGGCTGAGAGTTAATTGTATCTGTAAGATCCTTGTCTGATCCTTCAAAAATCAGTCTTGAGAGCTTAAATCTCAAAGCCTGATCCACCTCGTCAAATACGTCTCTTGCTGATCTTGAGTTTTGATACAACTCAAAACCCATACCTACAAATTGCGATCCTTGTCCTGGAAAGACAGATGCAACTTTCCCCCCAAGCATCATGTTCTCTTTTGGCGGTTCTACGGATCGATAATCTGTCTCTTTTCCCCTTTGCATAGCTCTACTTTACAACATTATAATGTGTTTGTATTAAAAAGCAGTATTTATGCTACTATATAACTCTTGCCTTAGTCAATAGGGTAAGGAGAGGGCGCGTGGAGAAGTGGATGGTGCGCAGTAATTATTTCTGTCTCGCGCTTTTTTAATTGCTTAGAAAGTGCAATGTCTAAAACCTCATCCATGTGCGAAACAAACATAAACCTTAGGTCTTCCAAAACTTCTTTTGGTATATCTTCTAGGTCTTTTTTGTTCTCTTTTGGCACAATAATTGTTTTAAGCTTAGATCTATGAGCTGCAATAACTTTCTCTTTTAGCCCGCCAATTTCTAAAACTCGACCTCTTAATGTTATTTCCCCTGTCATTCCAACAATTCTTTTTACTGGAATCTTTGTAAGAGCCGATACAATTGCTGTTGTAATTGCAATTCCAGCGGATGGACCGTCTTTAGGAACAGCGCCCTCTGGAACATGAATATGCACATCAATCTTTTGATAGAATTTTTCAGAAAGTCCCAGTTGATGAGCTTTAGCTCTAATATAAGACATTGCTGCTGTACATGACTCTTTCATAACCTCGCCTAACTGACCAGTAAGAATAAGTTGGCCTTTTCCTGGCATAAGAGCAACTTCGATAAACAAAATGTCTCCCCCTGCCTCTGTCCAAGCAAGACCCGTTGCCATTCCAATCTCATCTTTTTTCTCAAGGATTGTTGAGCTAATTTTAATGGGTCCCAAAAACTTAGGAACATTTTTTGGGGAAATTATTACTTTTTTATTATTCCCTTCAGCTATCATCTTGGCAACTTTTCTAAATATTGCTGCTATTTGACGCTCAAGACTTCTAACCCCAGCCTCTCTTGTATAATGTTGTATCACAAAATGAAGACCATCATCGGTTATCTCAACTAAGTCTTGATTCAATCCATGATTTTCCATTTGCTTTTTAACCAAGAATTCACGCGCTATCTTAAATTTCTCATCCTCTGTGTATCCAGCAAAGTGAATAACCTCCAGCCTATCGCGAAGTGCTGGTGGAATAGTATCTAGTATATTTGCAGTTGTTACAAACATTACATCCGACAAATCAAATGCAACCTCAAGATAGTGATCGGAAAATTGGTTATTTTGTTCTGGATCCAATGCCTCAAGAAGAGCCGAGGATGGGTCGCCTCTAAAATCTGTACCAACTTTATCTATCTCATCCAACATAAACACTGGATTTTTTGTATCCGCATTTTTTATTCCTTGAATTATGCGTCCAGGCAATGCGCCCACATAAGTACGCCTATGTCCTCTAATTTCTGCCTCGTCTCTAATTCCTCCAAGGGAAACCTTAACAAATTTTCTTCCAAGCGAACGAGCAATTGACTTACCAATTGACGTCTTTCCAACTCCGGGAGGTCCAACAAAGCAAAGAATTGGCCCTTTCATTTTGCCTGCTAATTTATGGACTGCTAAATACTCAACAATACGCTCCTTGACTTTTTTTAAACCAAAATGGTCCTCATCAAGAATTTTTTGGGCTACTTTTATGTCTATATTGTTCTTACTTTCCCTGCTCCATGGAAGACTTACCAACCAATCTAAGTAATTCCTAATATAACCAGCCTCTGGATTAAATTGGGTCATTTGAGAAAGTTTTTTCACTTCTTTTTTTGTTTTCTCCTCAACCTCTTCTGGCATCCCAGCCTTCTTTATTTTATCCATTAACTCTCGAATTTCGCCATCTTCTTCATTTTCCCCAAGCTCTCTCTCTATAGTTTTAAGCCTTTCTCTAAGCATTGCTTCTCGCGCCCCTTTCTCAAATCTTTCTTGAGTTTTTGAGGCAATTCGTCTTTCAAGCTCTAAAACCTTTAGCTCCTTCGCCAGAAGTTCTGTAATTTTCTCAAGCCTTTCTTTTACATTGCTTGTCTCTAAAAGAAGTTGGCGTTCTCCTGGCTTTATATCTAGAACCGAACCTATAAGATTTGACAACTCCGAAGGGGAGCTCTCGGACATGATGTTCATAAACACCAAAAAGTCTACTGATTTTCCATAATTCATTGCGCGCCTAAACTCATTTGTCAGATGGTTACAAAGAGCCTTAATTTCTGGATCATTATCTACTATATCGGGCATTTCTATAACTTTTGCCAAAAGAAAAGAATCGTGTTCTTCAATTGTCAAAACCTTAACTCTAGAAATTCCCCTTACATGAGCGTTTATCTCTCTATCGGTTTTAATCATGCGCTCAATTCGAGAAAGAGTACCGACATTATAAAGATCTGTGGGAGTAGGATCATTTAGCTTTGAATTTTTCTGAAGAACAAAACAGATAATTCTTTCGTTATTAAAAGAGGATTCAAGTGCTGCTAAACTTTTTGGTCTACCAAAAGTTAAAACAGAATCAGTGTTTGGGAAAATAACTCCGTCTCGAATTGGTATTAGTGGAACAAGTTTTTCCATAATTTTAATAGTGAGCTTGTCGAACTACTATTGGCAACCTACCATATCATCTGCTAATTGTCAAGAGTCTCTTTAATTCTCATTAAACCATTCTACACTCCTTAGGTCAACCCCCAATATTTGCCTGGACTTGACAAATAAATTCTGTTGGCTACAATACAATATGTGAACATTCAAACGGTTAGTTTTAACGGGTTATCATTTGTTAATGTAACTAATCCACATGAGCTAGAAATTAAAGATCTCAAAAGAAATTTCGGCTTTAACCCTCTTGATCTTGAAGACTATACCCACAGAACACAAATACCAAAGATTGAAACGTTCAAAGATTACAGCCTTGTTGTGTTAGATTTTCCTTTCTTTAAACAAAACGGCAATCATGTAAATTCAAACGGCCAAGAAAAAGCAGACAGAACTACACTATCACGCCTGCTAAATATTTCCCATGCAACCCTCTCTTCTATCCCTATTTTCCAATTCTCTCTACCTGAAAAAAGAAGAATTATTACGTCCCATGTTAACTTATTTATTGGAAAAGAATACTTAGTTGTCCTACACGAAGGAGTTCTGTCTCCTATTAACGAAATTTTTTCTTTATGCCAAAAAACATTAGGCAATAGAAACAAGTTTATGGGTCAGGGCGCTGTGTTTCTTGCATATAAAATAATTGACGCGTTGGTAGATTCATGTTTTCCAGTAATAAATGAGCTTATTGTCATGATTGAAAAAATTGATCAGGAAATAGAAAACAAAAAATCTCAAACAGCTCTTGAGGAAATTTCTGTTACAAGACGAAATATCGTTTTCCTTCAAACTATGATAAAGCCAAGCATGCCTCTTTTTAAACAGCTTGAAGAAGGAAAACACAAGACTCTAAATGGTGATATGTTGCCTTACTGGAGTAATATCCTTGACCATTTAATGAAAATAGGGCACCGGCTTGAGGATAGCCGAGAGCTTATTGAAGGAATAGCACAAAGCAATGATTGGCTTATAGCATCTAAAACAAACCAAATTATTAAAGTTTTAACAATCTTTTCCGCAATTGTACTTCCTCTCAATTTAGTTGCAAGCATTTACGGAATGAACATCCAAGGGTTGCCTTATGCGCAAGGTAATTCCTCGTTTGTTATTCTATTAACCATTATGTTTATTATAGGTGGCGGTATGCTTTTTGTATTTAGATTAAAACGCTGGTTTTAGTTTCTGAATCAGTATTGATAATCTGCTGACAGTTTTCCTTTATCGTTGTATAAAAACGCATGGTCTCCTGAATTATTCCAGATTGCATATTTTCCCTCAGGGCATTGCCAATATAGTCTGTCTTCTGAATCCTGACTACATCCCGAATAAATAATAACGCTTTGACCCCTATCCAAACTAAAGTCTTTAAACCGATACCTATTTGAAGCCGAACTGTCTTTTAAGAGCCAACCGTTTAACGACACGGATTCCAAACATGAGCTTGTTATTTCTATCCACTCTCCGTTTTTATTCTCGTTATCATTCCCAGACGCATCCGCGTAAATTGATGATATTTTTACGCAGCTTGACGAATCATTTGAAATCTTTACCCCATCTTTACATAAACCAGCCCAAAGCCCTAAACATTTCTCTTTTGATTCGTTCTGAGCCGCAACAAGTTTATCCTGATATCTTACATTGGGTGGAATAGTTTGTAATACTGCCCAACCGCTTTTGACCATCTCAAGATTCACCAACTTATCCGAAACAAAAACATACGCAATCGTTCTTCTGTATCTGTCGTTTTTCTCAGCGTCAAGCTCCAAAACCACGTTCTTTCTCAATACCAAACTTTCGTTAAATTTTGTTGCCTCTTCGAAAAAGGGTTCGCCTTTCTCCGGTGCGTTAATACCAAGATAACGAATCTTTTCCCCAGTTTCTGTCTCAACAGTATCTCCATCAAAAATTTTAGTAATCTTAACTTCTGCTACGCTCCGTTCTCCCAAAATTGAAGCCGTCCTTGATATTATCCTTTCTGACAAAGAATAACTCTCTATTATTGGGTTTTCTTTCGACAACCTTCCAATAAAAAACCCTATACCAATAAGCAAAACCCCACTAAGAAAAAGCAGGGAAACTCTTTTTGTTATCATCCCATACTTATCTTACCATTAATCTTTTATAAGTATTACCACACATCGCATCGGATGTGATATAGCTTCACACACCCTTCCAGACTGGCTGGCGGTTTACAAAAAATGTCGAACCTCAATGTGTTAGGTCGCCTCGCTCCGCTCGGCTCGCTTGCTCCCGCCTTCGCCGAGGCTTCGGCGGACAGGCCGGCGCGGCGCCCCCACCCGCCGCGCCTCCGCTATTTTTTGCGCGCGCGATTTTGCGATTGCTCCGCAATCGCTTATTTATTTTGCCACTCAGCAACCTGTTGTTTAGCAGATTTCAGATCACCTATGTATTTCTGCTCGGTAACAGTAAACTTTGGCAACCCTTGCGGAAGCATCTCCAATTGAGCATCCACAGCTAAATATCTTCCATCACTCTCTGGATGTATTACTAATAACCTATACCCATTCTTATTAGCTTTTGCCCATTCGAAATAATTCGGTCTATTCCATGTTACAAACCATTTGTTCATATTAAAATTCTTCCGAAACTAATTCTTTAACTTTGAAAAAGTTCTTCGTAAATGCCATCGCCTCATCGGAGTTAAAACCTTTGCAGGTGTAAAGAATAATGGAAACAAATTTTTTGTTCGTCCATACATAAACTGAAATTCCTGAATCAATGAGTGGCACAAAAGCATCATAGCCTTGATTTTCTTTTTTCCCTTCGCCACCAGGAGAAAAAATTATCGGTTTTCCATACATTCTTAAATTGAGATGGCTACAAATTTCTATAAAATATTTTTCTATTACGGACTCGTCTACAGGAATTTCATAATACCCTTCCATCAGAAGTCTTTGGCGAAAGATGTCTTTTGCAATATTTTTCATAAATTATTTCCAAAGAGAAAATTTTCGATTGAGCTGGTTAAGTGTTGCTATGTTACCAAACATACAAATACCGTAATACTCCAGTTGTTCCTCAGGGGTATTTTTTGTTCTTTCTTTTTGTTCCGCATATGTTCCAACAGTCATTGTGTTTGTAAAATCAACAAAATGAATGTTTGTTGAAATTAGCTCTTTCCTGAGTACTCTAATTTGGTTTGAATTATCCGCGGAAAGGATAATAAATGGGTGATCGGATATACTTTTATGCTCGCCGCCATTTTGGTCGAAGTAAGAATCAAATCGCATTTCAGCCAAATTAGGAAAGATAGCTGAAAGACCGGCTGACATATGCCCCAACGCATTCATTAAAACGCCAACAGGAATTTTCTTGTTGAGTACAGCTACAAACTTATTTGTTAATTCATCAGCTTGCGTCATATGCTTGTATTTTATCAATTTTTCTAAATTTGTGCAAGTGTTGGTGTTGTTTTTGTTTCAACAATTTTGTATATTGTAGTTGTACTCAACTTGTTCGGATTGCTTTTTTAATGGCCGCTTTGGACAATTTGGAGCAATCCGAGTTGAGTACAACCAGAGCGGCCATTTGAGTTAATAGAAAGTTATTTAAAATTTTTGCGTTTTTTCTTCCTTCTTTTTCCGGCGGCTGTCCGCAAGTTTCAAAAAAGGCGGATTTGACGCGCTTTCCGCGGAGGTGGGCGCGGAAAGCGCTACCTCTCAACGGCTTTCCTCTCTTTACTGGCTGCCGAGCAGGGATTCGAACCCCAATAGCGACCTCCAGAGGGTCGTGTCCTACCATTAGACGACTCGGCAATCTTAATTAGATGGATGATCGATATTCTCTGAATTTAATTAAGTACTTAAAGGATTCTACTTCTTTTTTTCTTCTTAATCTAGTGCAGTTTGTTCTTATTTCAGGGTGAAACCCTAAATATATTAAGCTATCTGCAACTGTCTTTAGTAAACTTTGATTACTATTCTTGAACTGAAAGTTATACGTGCATGTTTTTTTATGGATAGACAAGGACCCTTCCGCTTCAAATAAACCTTTCAAAAGACTAACTATATAATTCTTATTGCCTAATATCCATGCAGGAATTTTAAAAATATATTTTGCCCTATCTCCTGATGGAATGTTTAACCTTTTCGATATGAATTTTTGATAAATACTTATTCTAATAGCGTTACTGCCTGATATCTTTGTAGCTGTTGGAATTTTTCCAAAAATTTTTTCAGTCAATAAACTATACTGTCGAATAAAACCAGCATTATTAAGATTACCAACTATTATGAGCCTTTCAGTTCTTGGAAAGCTACTAATATTGCCGTCTCCAAGTACGACACCAATATATTCAGCTAAATCTTTTGATCTAATAAATGATAGGTATCTAGGCGTTCTGCCTGTCCTTTTCATTTCTTCACGCCACTTTTTAAAATTGTCAATTTTCCTCTTCCTAAATGTTTCTGATATCTTCTTTGATCTTAAAGAATTAAGACTATCATGATTCACGCTGTAATTTTATCATAAAAATGATCTGACTACCATTAGATGATCCGGCAATAGGTTTTAATTCTATCAAATATGCCAATTAACTACAATTCTTGTGACAACTTTTTTATGCGATCGCATAAAAAAGTTGTCTAAGGAATGCACTAGAATTTTTATGCTTCTTTCCATGCTGCTATAATAAAGAACTGAATGAATAAACATTACGGAATTCTTTTTGCTATTCTTTCTCCATTTTTCTCAAGCGTTGCAACCATTTTTAAAACTGGTGCTGCCAAAGCTTTGTCGCCTCTTGTTGTAATTGTTCTTGGAGGAATAATCGGAAGCACTATTCTATTCTTTCTTGCCAAATTATTTCAGGAGAAAATTACTGTTCAAAAACTTAAAGCAAACAGAAAAGATCTTTTACTAGTAGTATTATTTAGAGGTTTGCTTGGAGAGATATTTTTGACTTTTGGGCTTAGCCAAACTCAAGCAGTAAAAGCAATTTTTCTTACAAAGATTGAACCTTATTTTGTTTTAATTCTTGCTTGGATTGTCTATAAAGAAAAGGTTAAGCCAAAGCATCTTTTCTTATTACTAGTGCACTTAGTTGGAGCAATTATTCTATCGACTGGAGGAAATTTAAGTATTGTAAATAGAGCTCAAATTGGCGATTTATTTATTATTGTTTCCATGGCATTATTTGCTTCTTCTTATAGTTTTGGGAAACGTTTGGCAGAAAATATTGGACCAATCTACAGCAATGCTATTTCTATGGGAATAGCAGGCTTAATCTTATTGCCACTGATGGCGTTTTCCTCTGTAAACAAACTTGTTAATCCATTAGGGTGGGTTTATCTTCTAGTATATGTAATTTTATTTAATGTAATTGGCTTAACTCTATGGTATACATCTTTAAAAACTGTAAAAGGATGGATAGTATCGGCATTAAGATACATTGGCCCAATTCTTGGCGCTCCAGTTGCCTACCTTCTTCTTAAAGAAAGCCTAAGCTTTGTTCAGATACTTGGGGCGATAATAGTAATGTTTACCTCTTTTTTTATTGTTCGAGAGCATATTCGATCGAAATAAACTATCTAAATATCTTTAATATATATGGAGTAAATATAAGGATGCCAACTATAACTGATCCCATCGCTGCCACCAAAACCATGCCCGATGCAACATCTTTGGCAATCTTTGCTTGCCGCTTATGCTCGGTAACAATAAGATCAACCATCTCTTCAATTGCTGTATTTATCATTTCTGCCATTATAACAAGTAAAATCATAATTCCAAGAATTCCCATTTCAAACGGAGTAACCTTAAGTATTAAACTTGCTATAATAACAAGTATTGCAGCTATAATATGGATTCTCATGTTTTGGTTGTAACGAATTGCGTGAAATACGCCTTCAAAAGAATATATAAAGGACTTAAGCAATGTTTTGTGATTAATCATATCTTTATAAAAAATTTTTACCTATTAAATAAGTAACAATTGTAATAATTCCACCAAGAGTACCTCCCGAAATAGCCTCATAAATGGTATGTCTTTTTAGCATTATTCTTGCCCATATCGTAAGGGGCACAATCCATACTACAGCAAAAAAAATGTTTATTCCATAAAGAATACCTAAACTTATTACAAAAGCACAAACCGCGCCAGAGTGAATGCTAATTTTAATAAGATGGTTTGCGATAGTAAAAAGCACTACCCCAAAAAGGATTCCGAAAGAAATAATAACAAGCGGCGAAAATATTCCTTTAAAAAACACAACAGCAACAATATATAAAGCCAATAAAATAATAACCATTGTGTAAAATTTATTTCTCTCATTTCTTTTTGTTAAATCTGAATCCGAAAAAACTCCTGCGGCTTCACCTAAAAAAACCAAAAGTCCAGCTAAAAAGACAAAAAGCGCAGAAAAAATCTGCCATTTTAAAGCGTAAAAACTACTTTCTGTCTGTCTATAAACTACTAAAAAAGGAAGAAACAAAATAAGTATAGCAGGATGAAAAATGATAGAAACTGCTTTTGCAAAATAAATCATGATATTAATCTTTTAAGTCTTTCTAAAGTTTTCTCTTTTCCTAAAATCTCAATTGACTCGGGCAGTGGTAAACCCCTATCTTGACCAGTGATTATTTTGTAAATAATTGGCATTCGTACATTCTCGCTTGCCATAACATTTTTTATTGCTACAAGAATTGTTCCATTGTTCCATTGTTCCATTGTTGAAAAACGCTTTGTAAGTTGGTCTGCAATCATTTTCTCTTTCTGACTTAACTCTGTCTTTGGCTCTTCAAAAAAATGTGCTGCGAGTTGAACAAAATCTTTCAACGTTTTCATGCGTGTTTGAGCTAAAGGAACAATTTTTTTAATCAATTCATTATCTTTATCCCTCATGTTTAATACCTGATGCTTAATGCTTGATACTAATTTGTGAACAGGCATTGTTCGAATATAATGGCCATTAAACCACAAAAGTTTATCGATATTAAAAATTGGAGGATTTGTATTTACATCTTTCAAGTCAAAAAGAGCTATAATCTCAGCAATTGACAATATTTCTTTGTCTCCCTTAGTCGCCCAGCCCAAAAAAGCCATAAAATTTAAAAGCGCTTCTTTAAGAATTCCTTCATTTCTATAATCAAGAACCGATTTGGCACCGTGTCGTTTAGATAATTTAGTTTTATCTGGACCTAAAATAACAGGAAGGTGGGCAAATATAGGCTGATCCCAGCCTAAAGATTCATAAAGCAAAATATGTTTGGGGGTTGAAGAAATCCATTCGTCCCCTCGTATAACATGAGATATCTCCATTAAATGATCATCAACTATATTTGCTAAATGGTACGTTGGATAACCATCGGATTTAAGAACAATAAAATCTTCGATATCGTCACTTTTGAATGAAATATTCTTATTGCCAACCATGTCTACCCACTCGATAACCCGTCCCTTTGGAACAATGAATCGAACTGCACCTTCCTCCATTCGCGCATTTTTTTGTCTAAGCAAAATCTGTGAGGCTTCTTTGTAGAGATCTAGCCTTTCTGATTGTTTAAATTTCGCATCAACATGTAATCCCAACCATTCAAGAATTTCATAAATTGCCTCTTCTGCACCAGGAACGACCCTTTTTTGATCGGTATCTTCTATACGCAAAATAAATTTACCCTTATTGCGTCTAGCAAACAAATAATTAAAAAGTGCAGTTCTTGTATTGCCAATATGAGGAATGCCTGTTGGACTTGGCGCTATTCTTACTCTAATCATACTTGCATTGTACCTCAACTTTTCCCTATACTCAAGGTATGATTGGGAATAATTGTCATTTCGAGCTTGTCGAGAAATCCCCTGCAAAGAGATTCCTCGACTCGCCAAGTCAGACTTGGCTCGCTCGGAATGACAAATTAGTATTTAAGTTATGGCAACTCTAAGTAAAGTTACCTCAGAAACAAAATTTATAATTAAATGGGGCTCTATCATAATATCAACACTGCTTATTGTTTTTATAGTTGCAAAAATTGGGCCTGTAATTAAGGAAAAATTTTATCCAACCCCACCCCCTCCGCCAACTGTGTCTTTTGGCAAACTTGAAGCGCTTAAATTTCCAACAAATGCAACCGATAAAGTATTAAAGTATACACTCGACACAATTTCTGGGACTCTCCCTATATTTCCAGATAGGGCAAAAATATACAAAATTACTCCCAACAGAGCAGATTTTCTTTCTCTAGAAAAGGCTCAAGACAAAGTTTCTAAGCTTGGTTTTGGCACTCAAAAGTCTCTTATTTCGGAAAACACTTATCAGTGGATAGACAGAACTACACTACTTAGAAAAATAGCATTTAATATCCTATCTTCTGATTTTACATTCTCTTCGTCATTTGTTACAGATCCAACAATTCAATCAGGCATAAATCTTCCAAACGAGAGTGAGGCTATAAATATTGCCAAAACGTTCCTTGAGAGTCTGTCGTCTTTTCCAAACGACATTAACACTACAAAAACAAAAACGAGCTATCATACAATTAAAAACTATACAATTATACCTTCAACCAGTATTTCTAAAGCACAAATAATAAGGGTTGATTTTTTTCAGAACAACATAGATAAACTGCCCATATATTATCCTAAGCCTATATCATCAACCATTAATTTACTAATTTCTGGAGGACAGGATAACCCTCAAGTTGTTGAGGCTTTATATTCTTACAAAAATATATCAAATGAATCTGCCACATATCCAATTAAGTCTGCATCCAACGCTTTTTTGGAATTAAAACAGGGAAAAGCATATATTTCTTCCTTTGCTGGAAAAGACATAAATGTTGCTATAAAAAATATGGCTCTTGCCTACTATTTAGGAAAAGAAGAGCAAAAATATCTAATGCCAATAATTATTTTTGAAGGAGATAACGATTTTTTTGCATATATTTCTGCGGTTAAAGAGGAATGGGTAAATGAAGATGGGAGATAATTCCCATTGAAGTTACAAGAAATTAAAAATTGTGTGTGTCTAAATACTTAATATTTCCCGAAACATAATTTAACAGTATTTTTGTATCCAAAAATCTATCTTCACTGTTCATAACAACAGCAATAAGCATATGTCCATCACGAGTCTTTTTTGATGTAACCAAAACTTCTCCTGCTTCATCTGTAAATCCAGTTTTTACTCCATTTATTCCATCTATTCCCAACAACTTATTTAAATTAAAAATGGAATAATTAAATCCGTCAACGTCAGAAATTATTTTATGTTTTGTAGCAACTATTTGAGCAAACATTTTGTTTTTTAAAGCAATTGATGCCAGTCTTGCTAGATCTAGAGGCGTTGTATAATCCTCTCCATCTAGTAAACCGGCAGGATCAGCAAAGCTAGTATTAAAAAGGTGTAAAAGTCTCGCATATTCGTTCATTTTATTTATAAATGCTTTTTCGCCGCCACTATAATTTTGAGCCAAAGTTAAAGCTGCGTCATTGCTTGAAGGCAGAAGCATTGCATGCAATAAGTCTTTAAATAATATTCTTTGTCCTTTTTTAAGACCTATTGTTATTCCGCCGGCTCCTGTTGTTTTTACAGTTAATACGTCGTCCAAACTATAGTAATCCATAGCAACTAATGCTGTCATTATTTTTGTAGTGGACGCCATAGAAAACAACAATTTTGGATTTTTAGCAAATAATATAACTTTCGAGTCATTATCCATAACAATTGCTGCTTTTGCAGAAATATTTGGTTTTAAACTCTCCGTTAGAATTGGATAATACGAAACCTCAGGGTAAATTGGCGATGGAATTATTTTATTAGAGTAATTATATTGCTGTACACTAATATCTATAACAAGAATTACAAATAAAACAATAGCATAAATCGGTAGTACTGCGTGTTGAAGTATGCCTTTTGCTTCCACCGGCTTATGTAGAAGTCTTTTTGCTTTTTTGATCAATTTTTGAAAATCTTTCATCGACCCGCTCCATGTCTCGTGGAAAAAGACTTGCTTCCCGAATATTTGCAAGTCCTAACGTTTGCATTGTAATTCTCTCCGTCCCAAAAGAGAATCCTCCCTCTCTCGGCATACCATATTTAAATGAATCTAAATATAGTTTTATTTTCTTTGGATCTATCCCCCATTCGATGGCGTGATTAATCAGTGTTTTGTAGTCATTAATTCTTCTGCCCCCAGTCAACCACTCAGACCCTCTACCCAACAAATCAAAGCCTTGATTAAACTTAGGATCCTCATCGTCTGGGTACGTATAAAATGGCCTTGATTTAGTTGGATAATGCGAAACAAAAACTAGATCTGATTCTTTTTCCTCAAGCGACCATTTGCAAATTTCTCGCTCATCATCTGGAGATAAATCTTTTTCCCTCCTATTATCTCTCCCTGTCCGCTTGAAAATAATTTCCTGCGCTTCTCTAAGTTTTAGGGATGGGATTTCATCTTTTACTTTTGGATTCTCCACTTTGTACATTTTAAGTTCTTGTGCGCATTTTTCTTGAATATCCTTTAGTATAAACATAATTGTTTCTGCCGCCATTTTTTCTACATCTTTCCAACTTTCTATAAATCCCATCTCCGCATCCAAAACTGTAACTTCTGCTAAATGTCGTGTAGTAACGGATGGTTCCGCCCGAAAAATCTGTGTAACTGTAAACACGCGCTCGAATGCTCCGACCAAAATTTGCTTATAAAGCTGGGGACTTTGCGCAAGGTATACTTTTTGCCCAAAATATGATACTGCAAAAACATCTGCTCCTCCCTCTGGAGCAGCTGGAATAATCAGTGGCGATTGGAATTCAAAAAAGTCATTCTGTTGCATAAATCTTCTGAAAGAATCGACAATAACATTCTGTACTTTAAATATGGCAGCTATTTTTGGATGACGCAGAGTTAAAGATCTATGATCTAAAAGAGTTGGCAATTCAAGCTTTAAATCTTCTCCTCCCATATCAAAAGGCAAAGTTTCTGCTTTTGAAAGTATAACGATTCCTGTTGCTTCAACCTCAACTCCTCCTGTTGGCAAATTCTTATTAACAGCTTCTTTTGGTCTTTTATTTACTCTTCCAACAATCTCAACCACAAATTCTGATCTTATGGTTTGTGCAACTTGGTAAGCGCTTTTTGAAACTTTTGGATTGACAACCACCTGTATTAAACCCGACCTATCGCGAATGTCAAGAAAAATCAACTTTCCATGATCTCTCCGTATTCTAACCCAGCCTTTCACTAAAACTTCTTTATTTCTTAGAGTTGGCGTTTCGCTTACAAGTGTCCTTTTCAATACTTGATACATAATACTTAATACTTGATACATAATACATTGGTTTTCTTCTCTTGACAAGCACTTTGTTGTGTCAGGAATTTGTCAGCAAATTGTCAAGCGAGACTCAGCTTATAACCTTAAAATATCTAAATTATGAATAAAGAAAACGGTCGTCATACGGCAATGTTTGGAGGACTCACTCCCTCTAAGGGAACACGGGATTTAGTCGTAAAGGCTTTAAAATTAGGTCTTGATCCCACAGGAATAACCTTGAAAGCAGGAGATGCTGCTAGAAGAGAAGGCAGAAATAAGGTGGGCTTATTTGGAGATGCTGAAAAATATATACAAGATTTGAGACAAGCTATTGACGGCGAAAGATGGCGGCAAGAGAGTTTAAATAAATCAAGACCTCGATAGCTTTAAATCCTTTATCTTTAACTGCAACTTTTTATTTCCATTCCACTTATTTTCATCAACCGTATAAGCTATATCAACCGCATCCCCAACATGAAATTGAGAATACTTCTCTCCCATCCCAAACGCAATCCCATCAATCATTCCCTTGTCATTCTGAGCGAAGCGAAGAATCTCATGAGATCCTTTGGCTAAAGCCTCAGGATGACACACTAATTGCAGCTTTAAATGCTTTGCTTCTCTTCCAACAGTTCTTATATCTTGAATCTCAACGCCTCTACCAACAAACGTTGGTTCAGGATTCCCCATTCCAAAAGGTGCAAGTTTTTGAATTGCGTCATATAACTTATTGTTTACTAATGATAAATCTAGCTCACAGTCAATCCTAAGAGTTCTTGTCAATTTTTCCTCGTCAAGTAAAGACTCTGCTTTATTCTCGAGAGTTTTCTGAACTAAAGCAAGTTTAGAAGTTTCAACTGTAAAACCAGCAGCCATTGGATGGCCCCCAGCATCCACTAAATATTCAGATGCACTTCGTATAAATTCAATAATATTAAAACCGTTAATTGATCTAGCTGATGCCTTGCTGTAAATCTCTCCTTTTGAAACTACAATTGTAGGTCGATAATATTCTTCTACCAATTTCCCAGCAACTAGCCCAATAACCCCTTGTTGATAACTCTCGTGTGCAACAAACAATAAATTCTGAATTCTGAATTCTGAATTCTGAATTGCTGATTTTGCATGCTTAACAGTAGTTAATGTCCGTGCCTGTCGCTCCCTATTTGTACTTCCTAAAGTTTGAGCCAACATTCTTGCTCTGTCTCTGTTTTTTGTACATAATAACCTTAAACTATCCATTGCATACTCTAATCGCCCCATTGCATTTAATCTTGGCGCAATTATATGTCCTATTTCATAAACTCCAATTTTATCTTTTTCCAATACTGCTTCTTTTAATAGCTCCAAAAGACCAACCCTTTTTGTTCTTCGGAGGGCTTCAAGTCCAAACTTAACAAGTATTCTATTTGCTCCCAAAAGAGAAACAAGATCTGCAATCGTAGCAAGTGCTACCAATTCTAAAAGATTATTTTTATTATTGTTACCCTGAACTTGTTTCAGGGTCTTGTTCTCCAAAATATTGAGATTCTGAAATGAATTCAGAATGACAGAAGAGAGAACCCAAGCAACTCCTGCTCCACAAAGTTTTGTCGTGTGAACTATAGCAAAAGCATCGGGAAGTTTCTTAGATGGAACATGGTGATCGGTAATAATAACATCAATACCTTGATCTTTAGCATATTTAACCGCCTCATTTGCAACAATTCCATTATCTACTGTTATAATCAATTTGATATTCTGAATTCTGAATTCTGAATTTTGAATTGCTTTCATAGAAAGCCCGTATCCTTCATCCATCCTATGCGGTATATACGGCATAACACTTGCTCCCAAACCATTAAGAGTTTCCCAAAGAATTGCTGATCCGCAAATCCCATCCACATCATAGTCGCCAAAAACAACAATTTTCTCTTTATTTTTTATGGATTTTTGAATTCTCCCAATTGTTTTCCGAAGTTGTCTTTTATCGATCCCAACATTCTTAATTGTTACATTTTCCAATTTAGGATTTAAAAACTCTTCTATTTCCTTTTTTGTCTTTAGCCCTCTATTGCTTAATAAAATTTCTATCAAGTCCTTAATGCCTGATTCCTGATTCTTTATTCCCGATTCACTAATGATTTTCCACCCCTTCATACATTTAATTTCTTTCGACGGCCGTCGTTTAAAGTTAAATCATTTCAGAACTTAACCCCTTCTGTTATACTATAACAGATATGACTGAACATATTCCAAAGGAAATTTTAGAAATTTATAACAAATTCCAAGATGCTGGTTTTGAAGTTTATTTTGTTGGTGGTTGTGTCCGAAATCTTTTGATGGAAAAGGAGATTAAAGATTGGGACTTTACAACAAATGCAACTCCGGAACAAATACTAAATCTTTTTCCTAATGGGTTTTATGACAACAAATTTGGAACTGTTGGCATTCCAGTAGAGCTATTTGGAAAAAAGCATACTGTCGAAGTTACAACGTTTAGAACCGAGCACGAATACTTTGATAGAAGACATCCTAAGATCGTTAAGTGGGGAAAATCTATCGAAGAAGATCTATCTCGCCGCGACTTTACTGTCAACGCCATAGCACTAAAAATTGAATATACAGCCTCTGTCATTGCGAGCAAAGCAAAGCAATCTCCGAAGGATGGGATTGCTTCGTCACCCGCTCAGCGGGTTCCTCGCAATGACAATAAAAGTATTATTGTTGATCCTTTTGGCGGTCAGCAAGATATTAAAGACAAAATTATTCGCTCCGTTGGAGATCCAAAACAAAGATTCAAAGAAGACGCATTAAGGCTTATTCGGGCAATAAGAATTGCAACCGAACACGGTTTTACTATCGAGAACAAAACTTGGGAAGAAATTATTTCCGATGCTCAGCTTATCAGAGAAATTTCCGGAGAAAGAGTAAGAATTGAGCTATTAAGAATCTTAGCAAGCAA
Organism: Patescibacteria group bacterium; assembly: GCA_038062115.1. Taxonomy (GTDB): domain Bacteria; phylum Patescibacteriota; class Microgenomatia; order Levybacterales; family UBA12049; genus JBBTXS01. The sequence goes on along the minus strand of JBBTXS010000007.1, from coordinate 39,992 downwards.
GCATCCATACGACGGAATAATGCTTCTAAAAAACTCTTCTCTTTTACAATACATTCTGCCAGAACTTTTGGAAGGAATTGGGGTTTCGCAAGTTCGTCCCGGCAGACACCATACATCTGACGTCTTCATGCATAACATCCTTTCTTTAAAATTCTGCCCATCAGTTGATCCAATCGTTAGATTCGCGACTCTTCTTCATGATGTTGGGAAACCAAAGGTTGAAAAAAAGGATGAAAAGGGCCTTGTGATATTTCATAACCACGAAATTGTAGGAGCGCACATGGTGGGTGAAATATGCAATAGACTAAGATTCTCAAGAAAAGACCGCGATAAAATAGTTAATCTTATACGCTGGCATATGTTTACTGTGGATGAAAAAATAACAGATGCGGCAGTTAGAAGATTTATTCGAAGAGTAGGGATTACGAGCGTAAAAGACATGATGGATTTAAGAATTGGCGATAGGCTAGGAGGAGGAACTCAAACTGCCGAAAGTTGGAGACTAAAACTTTTCAAAAAAAGAATAGAAGAGCAATTAAAGCCAGCGCCTTTTTCTATCAACGACCTTTCAGTTGATGGAAACGATATTATGAAAGAGCTAAATATCAAACCTGGACCAAAAGTTGGCGAAATTTTACAAAAACTTTTTGAAGAGGTTGATGAAGATTTATCCAAAAATAATAAGGAGTATTTGCTTGAGAGAATAAAAGAAATTATATCTTAATCCATTTGTCATTGCGAGCTCCGAAGCGAAGCAATCTTAAAGAAACAATAAAAATGTATACAAGAAAATATTTTGTGTATATTGCTACGAATTTTACAAATACTGTCTTATATACAGGCGTCACTAATAATCTAATAAGACGCATGTACGAACATAAAGACAAAATGGTATCTAGTTTTACTTCACGCTATAATGTAACTGTGACTGGGACATAAATACTCATTTGTCATTCCGAGCGAGTGTAGCGAGTCGAGGAATCTCTTTGAAGGAGATTTCTCGGCAAGCTCGAAATGACAATTATGACCCAGTCATAATGTAACTAAGCTAGTATATCTTGAAATATTTGATACAATATATGAAGCTATACGAAGAGAAAAACAAATTAAAGCGGGTTCACGAATAAAGAAGCTTGAGCTTATTAGAAAAGATAATTCGTCATTTAATGATTTGCACATAAATCTAATCAAGTAAAAAGATTGCTTCGTCACTTCGTTCCTCGCAACGACAAAATGAGTAATCAAATTTTAGAAGTAAAAAATCTCACCAAAAAATTCGGCGAATTCACAGCAGTTGATAACATTTCTTTTTCTCTAAAAGAAGGAGAGATTCTTGGTCTTTTAGGCCCAAACGGTGCCGGAAAAACTACGACAATTCAAATGCTGCTCGGAGTCCTAACGCCGACATCGGGCGATATAAAATATTTTGATAAAAAACTAACTGAAAATCGCGAAGAGATTCTTGAGCAGGTAAACTTTTCTTCTAGCTATACTAATTTCCCATGGAACTTAACCGTTAGAGAAGTTTTAACTTACATGTCTTACCTATATATAATTAATGATCGAAGATCAAGGTTACGAAAGATTGAAGAAATATTTAGACTTAGCGAGCTTATAAACAAACAAATTCATGAGCTTTCATCAGGACAGCTTACTAGAGTCAACTTAGCAAAAGCGTTCCTTAACTTTCCAAAAATTTTGCTTTTAGATGAACCAACTGCATCACTAGACCCAGATATAGCACGCTATATCCGTGATTTCTTGTTAAACCAACAGAAAGAATTTAAAGTCTCTATTATCCTTACTTCTCACAATATGGCCGAGGTTGAGGAAGTATGCGATAGAGTCATATTTATCAACAAGGGAGAAATTATTGCAGATGACATACCAAAAAATCTTGCTAAATCGATTAAGACGTCCCATATAGAACTCTTAATCAGCGATGGATTCAAAAACATAATTGAGCTTTGCAAAGAAAAAAATTTCTCATTTAAAATTCAAGGCCGATACTTAATTGTTGATGTAAAAGAAAAAAATATCCCTGAATTTTTACGAGATTTAACGAGTAAAAAAATTTATTACGATGAAATAAGTATTGAGAAGCCAACTCTTGAAGATTATTTTTTATATATAGCTGATAAAACAAGATTATGAAACTGCATCGTATCTATGCAATTATTTTAAGATTTATGTATTTGTTTAGACATAGCTTGGATAGACTAAGCGATGCTTTTTATTGGCCAACTTTAGATCTTCTGCTATGGGGAATCACGAGTTCCTATTTTAGGTCATATCTTCCACAAACCTCTCAAATTGTTTTAGTTATTCTCGGAGGAATCCTTTTGTGGATTATTGTGTGGCGAGGTCAATACGAAATTACCGTTGGCATCTTAGAAGATTTATGGAATAGAAACCTAGTTAATATTTTTGTTTCCCCGCTAAAATTTTCCGAATGGGTTGTTTCTCTAGTTACATTAGGAGTAATTAAAGCTGTAATGAGTTTTTCTTTTGGATTACTTGTTGCTTTTATCCTCTATAAAATTGAGGTGTTTGCATATGGTTTATATTTGATTCCATTATCTCTTCTTTTAATTATGACTGGTTGGTGGATGGGATTTTTTATTGCGGGTCTTATCCTTAGATTTGGAACTAAAATACAAACATTGGCCTGGACTGCACCATGGATTATTGCACCATTTTCTGCAATTTACTACCCAGTTTCTTCTCTACCTGAATGGGCACAAACAATTGCATTACTTATCCCCACAAGCTATGTGTTTGAAGGAGCAAGAGAAGTTATTGAAAGAGGAATCCTTGATCCAAATAAGCTATACCTAAGCTTTTTATTAAACGCTATTTATATAGTTTTGTCTTTGATTTTCTTAAAAAAGAGTTTCAATAAGGTGCTTAAGATTGGGCTTGTTAAGGTGTACTAAATAAATATATTTTTGCTGTAAATCAATGCTTGACAGATTGTACAATTTTTTGTACCATACTTTTATATGATGACTTTGGGCGTTTCACAAGTTAGACAAAATCTCCCGAAACTAATTGACGAGATTGATGCTCGATTTGAAAGGCTTTTTATTACCAAAGGCGGGAAAGCGAAAGCGGTTCTTATGTCCGCTGAAGAATTTGAAAGTTGGATGGAAACAATTGAAGAATACCAAGATCCAGAAAGTTTGGAAAGAGCAAGAGAAATAAATAAGATGAGCATACAACAAATAAAAAAAAGCAAAAAATTTATAACTCTTGAGGAGCTAAAGAAAAGACTAAAAGCGCAATAAATGCATGCAAATACGAGTTTTACTGGATAATAGAGCTGAAAAAGATTTAAAGAAGATTCCAGCAATTATAAAAACTCGATTCTTCGAAAGTCTTGAAAAATTAAAACAAGAACCACTTATAGGAATACCATTAAGCGGAGAGTTTAAGACATATCGCAAGATACGAATAGGAGATTACAGAATAGTCTACAAGTATTATCCAAAAGATAAAATTATTATCGTCTCTCGCATACGATCAAGACAAGGCGTATACAAAAATTAGCATGTTAAAACAACAACTTCAAGAAGAACTAAAACAGTCAATGCTGGCAAGAGATGAATTAAAAACCTCTGTTCTGAGACTACTTCTTTCGGCGATCAACTATTATGAAATCCAAAAAGGCGGCGCGGGATATGAAGCAACGGACGAGAATGTTCTTACTGTAATTCAAAAAGAAGTTAAGCAAAGAAAAGATTCTATTGAACAATTCCAAAAGGGAAATCGGCAAGATTTGGTTGATAAAGAAAAAAAAGAGCTTGAAATGCTTCAAAAATACTTACCAGAGCAAATGGGTGTGGAAGAAATTAAGAAATTGGTAATTGAGGCAATTAAGCAAACTGGAGCCAAGTCAATGGCAGATATTGGAAAAGTTATGGGAACACTTATGTCAAAAGTCAAAGGCAAAGCAGATGGAAGCGTAATAAGCAAAATTGTGCGTGAAACGCTACATAACTAAACACGATTTGTCATGCTGAATTTATTTCAGCATCTCCTTTTTCGACAGATAATATCCTGAAACAAGATCCTGCAAAAAAGTTTAGGATGACACCGTTAAGAAGAGTTTCTCTTCTCACGCCATTCGTTCCACACTACCAACAAGGGTGCGGCGTTAAAGATTGATGAGTATGTGCCGCTTGTAATACCAATAAGAAGCGCCACAATAAACCACTTTGTGCTCTCGCCACCAAAAATATAGAGTGCAAATAAAACAAGAAGTGTAGTTATAGAGGTATTAAGAGAACGTGCAAGTGTTTGGAGAATTGAGTCATTCACAATAGTTGCAAAAGGAACGCCTACCATTCTTTTTAGATTTTCACGAATTCTATCAAAAACAACAATAGTATCATGAACAGAAAATCCAATAATAGTAAGAAGCGCTGTAACAAAAAGGCTATCAATTTCAACTTTAAAAAAATGTCCAAGTATTGAAAAAATACCAACTACTACTAACACATCGTGGATTAAAGCAACAATTGTGCAAATGCCAAATCGCCAACTACTTGCTGGTTTTGGAACTTTGCGAAAAGACCATGTAATGTACAAAACAATTAATATTGATGCTAATATTACTGCCTTAATTGCGTTAGCTGTTGTTTCTTTTCCAATAGTTGGCCCTATTGTTTCGAATTCTGTTTGTTTGACTCCTTTAAACTCGCTGGCCAATAAGGTTATAAATTTATTGTTTTGGTCTTGATCTATTGGACTTGTGCGAACAAAAGCCAACCTATCAGAAGTTACTATTGTTGTAGTATGCACCTTCTGAGTTGCTAGAATATTTTTTATTCTTTCTCTTGTTGATTCATCAATCTTTTTCGAAAAAGCAAGCGTAATCCTTGATCCACCAGCAAAGTCTATCGAAAGATTAAGGCCAAACAAAATAAGAGAAATTAATCCTGGCACAACAACCAAAAGCGATAATGCAAAATAAAAATATTTTTTACCAATAATATCCATAATCGTCCTTCGTTGTCATGCTGAACTTGTTTCAGCATCTCCTCTTTTCAGGAACTAGATGCCGAAATAAATTCGGCATGACATTAACGATAAATAAATCTCAGTAATGTTCTAGTTACCACAATCGCCGAAAACATGGAAATCAAAACACCAATTGCCAACACAAGCGCAAACCCTCTAACCATTCCATTGCCAAAATTGTAAAGCACTGCGCATGTTATAAGAGTTGCAACATTCGAGTCTCTAATTGATGACCAAGCTCGCAAGAAACCAAGATCTAATGCTAACTCTTTACTTTTTCCAAGTCGAATTTCTTCTTTCATTCTCTCAAAAATCAAAATGTTTGCATCAACTGCCATTCCAATGGACAAAATAAATCCAGCAATTCCCGAAAGAGTAAGGGTTATACCATATGGAGTTAAATTGCTCAGTTTAAAAATAGACAAAACTAGTAAAGTATATAAAGTTAACGCTAGGCTTGCAGCAATTCCTAATTTGCCATACAAAACCATCATAAAAATAACTATTATTGCAAATCCCAAAAACCCTGCAAAAAGACTTTTTTGCAAAGAGACGCTTCCAAGAGTTGGATCAACCGCATGTTGTTGCAAAGGAATAAGGGGTACCGGCAGTGCGCCGGCATTAAGCTGTGTACTTAAAACCTTTGCTGTATCATAAGTAAAGCCTCCAGTTATTACAGCATTACCTTCAAGTATGGGCTGATTAACTCGAGGAGCCTCTATAACCATGTCGTCTAACACAATTGCAACGATTTTATTAATATTTCTTTTCGTAATATCTGCAAATTTCTCTGCTCCATCCGTTGTAAAATTTAATTGAACTTGTGGTTTGCCAGTATTTGAATCAAATGTTACGCTTGTTTCACGAAGGTCGCGACCATCAAGATTGGTCTTATTGGGGTTTGTTCCCAGCACCTCCACAACACTAATCGGATATGCAGACTGCGTAGCAAATAGCATCCCAAGATCAGATTTTGATGTAACTGAAATCGCAGAACTTGTTGCACTTCTCTCCCAAAAAGAAAGCTGAGCAGTTGTACCAATTATGCTTTTTGCTTGGGTAATATTTACTCCAGGCAACTCAACTATAATTCTGTAATCGTCTTTCCCAACTGCAGTTTGAATTAAAGGTTCTGATACGCCAAAAAGATTAATTCTTTTCTCAATTATAGTCCTGACAGCGTTTAATGCCTCTTCTTTTCTATCCTTATCTATTCCCGACATATTAGCTTTATAGGTAAGGCTAGTTCCTCCGGCTAAATCCAAACCTTTTCTAAAAGATAACGTTTTTTTTATATGCAAAAACTCAAGTGTCGGCAGATTAATTAAAACTGCAGCAAGGTATAAAGCAACAATGAAGCAAAGAATCACTCGTGGAAGACGTCTGTTTTTTCTCATGCAAGCATGCTTTCTTCATCTCCCAATAACATAATTCTTGAGCCGCTTAAAATAGATAGAATAAAAGGGTCTCTTTTCTTCTTCCTAAAAGAAAATTCTTCCTCAGTCATAACTGTATAATTAATTTCTGTATTCAATCTTTTTTCTTCCTCTCTTATTAAAAGAGCAAGTTCCGGCAAAACCACCACTCCAACTATCAAAAAATCTACATGATTTGGTTCTTTTTTAAGACGTCTAGCAAATCTCCCAGAAAACATTGCATATTTTATTTTGCCGATCTTAGCTCGATTTTTTAATACTTCTCTGCCTAGCCCTACGGTTTTTGCTCCTAATCTTAGCAAATCGAAATAAAATGGATAATTTTTTGACAATGAATAATAGACTCTATTTCCCCGTGCTTCTTTTGCTAAAATTCCTTTCTTTTCCAAAAACAAAAGTTCTCGTCTTACAGCGTTAATCTCATCATCTGTCCTACGCACAAACTCTCTCACGTGGTACATTTCTAAAGGATCTACAAGAAAAACATCAAGTAATTTTACCCGAGACTTCGATGTAATTAAATCAGAAAACATATCCTACCCCTTAGTTATTGTTATTTCGTATTATAGCACTAAGATGAAATAATAATAAAGAATACTTAAATTCTTCATTTATATGAAGAGAGGTCTAATCCTCTTCATTGAACGGTCACTATACCATCTGTGGGCAGGATGCTAAACCAGATAGTTCCCTTATTAAATTTTATTGGAGTACCGTTTGAGTCGAAAAGAAGAGTTCTTGAGACTCTCTTATCTTTTCTCCATGTACCATCAATCCTTGTTCCATCCATAAACACTATAGCTTTACCTACTCCTTTATCTTTATACAAAAGATGAACATTGTCTTCGTACCCATCATTTGCGTTATATTGCTGCATAAATAATACAACAATATTTTTTGTAGTCAAGGTCTGATTATTATCGCGATCTATATGGACAACTTTACCATTATTTCGTTTATACAAATTAGTAGATGGATCAAAGATCCAATCAACATAATAATCTGGGTCTCTTGACCAAAACTCAAGGTGAACAGTCTGCTTTTTTGGGAGCTCTGATAAGAAGACATCATCTTTAAACGCATAAGGGACAAAACCTTTTGTCCAAGGTGTTTCATCTTTACCAACATTTGTTAGACCGCGTGTAGTGGCAAATTTCCAAAGTTTTTCTGTTGTTGAGTACATTGTATGTTCTGTTGCAGCAGGATGACCCAATCTATCATAATCTCTCCAAAATGTAGGGAACCCTATCGAAAACTGATTTATATCGTTATATCCAGTCCACCCATAATCATTAATTTGTCCCAGTGCATTAGCAGGGCCAGGCGTATTTGCTCCCCCTACATGCACGTACAAAGGATCACTACCATATTCGGAAACAAAATCTATAAAGTAAGTCCGTGCGCTCCTAATAGGTCCTATAGTGCCTGCATCTTGACAGTAATACATAGCCAAAAATCTTGTAATTCCTCCCTCTGCCACTGCCTCATAAATAACATCTGCAAAAGATAGTCCCGATTGAGAACGTGCTTCTTTGTGATTCTCTATCATTACTCCCAATGGTCTATGTTTTTCCCACCACTCTCTTTGTGGACTAGAATAAAGAGCACCGTTTAGTGGACAGGCTTCTGTTTTTGGAAGAGTTTGGTTAAACACTACCTTACTATCCTTTGCGTTGGTTGCAGTTGATGGGCTAGGCACTTGAGCATTTTGTGCTTTAGCATTTTTTCCTTGCGAGAATAATGCATATGAAGTAGCTGATGAAATAATATAAATAACAACCAACAGTATAATAATACCTATAGATTTCTTATTTCCCATAAATTCACGCTATTAATCCCTTATTGTACGCGGTTTACGTGCTATTTCCAGAGCTGTTTTCTCCTCCTCGGATAATTCATGCTCCAAAGCCTTACCTTTTACTATTCTCTTGGCATACCATCTTGTGCCCGAACGCGAATAAAGCCCAGAGATTATTACTCCTGTATCTTCACCATCTACTAAAGACAATATAAAACTTTGATTCCCTCCCGTATCTTTAAAAGGGTTAAAGCGTAAAAGCCCAATTTTTTGGATATGCAAAAGCCCTTCTTTTTGTATTGTATCACAATATGTTTTTAAGTAATCAATATCTAATTTTCTCTGATTTACATCTTTTATAATATTTTCAAGTACTGACTTAAGTCCTTTATTTGTGAGTCCTTTTGTTAATTTATTATAATGCGATAGCGCTTTCCACAAAATTATAGAAAGAATAAGAATCCAAATAACGATAGCCACAAATGCAACAAATTCTAAATTGAGCATCATAAAATTATACTAGCCTCTTGACAGCTTTGTGTCAATAGTGTAGTCTAAGCAATATTGAAATGGCTAAACACAGAAAAACTTTAGAACAGAAAAAGATTGCCGATCTTCGCCATAAGTTTTACGGTTTGGACCGCGTCAGACGCGGTTTCGATAGCAAAAATATTCCTTCTTTAAATACCAAAGCTTTTTCCGAAATGAAAAATGATTCAATTTCAATTACAAGCGTAAATAAATACCCTTACCTATTGCACGATATTTTAAAAACTGGAATTTTAACAATATCTATTATTGCTGTGCAACTTATTCTTTTTGTTATTTTGAAAAATAAAATGATAGTACTACCAATGCTGAGTTATTGAGGGGGCTTGTTCCCCGACTTGTCCACCGAAGCTGAAAGCGAAGCCCCACTTCGCTACGTTCATGAAGCTGAACGTAGCTTCGCGGGGTGAAAGGGGGTGAAATAAAAGTATGGCATCCATGTATTGCGTTAAATGCAGAGCAAAAAGAGAAGATCCAAATGCTCAAGCGGTTACCATGAAAAATGGCAAACCAGCAATGAAGGGAAAGTGCCCAGTTTGTGGTACTGGAATGTACAAGATTGGGAAAGCCTAATATTCTCCGAAGGACAAATATCCTTCACCAATAAAAACCCCTGCTGTAAAGTCCAGGGGTTTTTACTTTTTATAGCTCTAGGGTACAAACAAGGGGCAAATGATCAGAGATATCGACATTTGGACAAAAATGCTCTTGGACCTTTATATTTTTGCTCACAAAAACCATATCAACTACTGCTTTTGCATAACCACCGTTAATCTTTCGCGTCATGTTAAACGTTGTGGCTAATTCATCTTTAAACACATTTTTGAGATGGTGCTCGATATTTTGTATTGTTTTTGTGTTGGGTTGTATATTAAAATCTCCAGCCAAAACAACATTTTCTTTATCTTTAATTTTATTAACAATTGTTTCGCTCATTTTCAAACGCCTTTCATTATCTCTTCCATCAAATCCCCAAATCCCGTGCGCATTAAAAATATTAAGCTTCAAATTCTCAATTTCAATTACTGCATGCTGAAGGATACCTGGAATAAGTTCAAAATATTTTGAATCTAGACTATTAAACTCACCATATTGATTATCAAAAAATGTAACATTGTTGCTGACAATTGGAAATCTTGAAAATATTGCATTCCCTTCGTCAACATCGCCTACAGACAGTTTATTGAGAAATGCTGGAGAAAAAACAAAATAAGGATATTTTAAGTCCTCCTTAAAAGCATCCATTGTTCTAGAATTCTTTTCAAAATTAGGATTTCTGCCATTTTTCACCTCCTGCATTACGATAATATCTGAATCTTCTTTTTTTATAAAAGAGGTAACAGAATCAAATAATTTCCCACCTTCCCAAATATTTAGCGTAACAAACTTTATTTTCACATCTTTAGGTAATTATAACACGAGAAGAAAGCCTAAATTCTTTTGTTTTCTGTCTGTACAATAACATGCTATAGCAGATTGATGTAATGAGGTTGCAGAAGCTTTGGATTTACGCTAAAGTCCATTACTACATAGCGCTGTACTTTAGGCTTAAATTTGCCATTGCAAGCGATCCGTCATCTGGCGAATCCTCAGAATGACGCGGAGTATGGTTCAATGATTTGATCATTTAACTATTGTTTGCGTTTTCTTGCTTTTGGTAATTTTTCTATTCCTGTATTCTCCTCATCGCTACTATCTACAGCGACTTTTTGATACTGAGTCGTCTTTTAAAGCTAAACTCATATTTGTATCTATAAATATTTTGCTAAAGTATGTCACTATGTAGTAGCATACTTTTAGAAATATTAATTTCCTTTATAGTGTCTTAGTTTATAAACCTTCACTACTGATACGTCCCATTGGCTCTCTATTTCCCCCCTTCCAAACCCAGCAACTTCCCAAAGAGAATTGCCAAGCGGATGACAGGGGTTAACTTCGCAGACAATAAGCAATTGATTTGCAACTGTTTTTCTTTCTGGATCTTTTTTAGGATTTTCTATTGTTATAGGCGATTTACCCCAAACTGTAAAAAAATAACGGTATGCGTGATCAGAATTTCCACCAGTGATCAGAGCAAAATTAAATGGCTTGTTATCCGTCTTCTCAATCACAAATTTTGAAATTCCCTCAACTTGGGCAAGTTGTCTGTTGGGAATGAATTGAAACGGAATTCCTTTAAGATTAATCAAAGTCAAACCCACAAAAATGCTTATGGTCAAAATCTTTCCAATTCTAGTTTTATATAAGCTTGAAAGAAAAATGCCAACAAGAATAAAAGGCAATGGAAACATAAAACCAAAGTAATAATCATAAATGGATTTTTTGTAAAATCCAAAAAGCCCGACCCCTAAGATAAACCAAGTCATAAGAAGTGTTCTCGCAGGATTATTTCTTGAGCGAAGGACTGCAACCAAACTTGCAATTCCTAAAGCCAATGTTGCGTAATACCAAAGTGTGATATTTTTGTGAGCGTCGATTGCCACTTGTTCGGGCGGAGGAAAATAAGTTACAAGCCTACCAAAAAGACGAAAAAAAACATCGTAAATCGTTTGAAAAAAATGGTTATTGGCTCCTGCGTCTTTTGATGAAAACACAAAAGATAAAATGCTTTGTATATTTGGAAAACCGTGTCTAACCTCAAATGCCAAAAATGGAGACCATCCTATTATAAATCCTACTAAAATATAAAAATAATCTTTTAAAGCTCTAACTATTGTTTTTTGCAAGGAGTATCCTTGTACAAGGATACTCCTTGATAGCAAAACGTATATTGCGATTATGACGCCTAAAAAAGTTGCTAGATAATGAATCTGCATAGTAATTCCAAGTAAAATTCCACAAAAAATAAACAATTTAAGACTATTCTTGCTTATTGCTTTATAGAGAATATAAAGCGTAAGAAGCGAAAAAAAGGGCATAAGATTGGGATTCCAAGACGAACGAGAATGCGCGATAACAAGGGGAGAAATGCTGTATAAAAAAGCTGTAATCAACCCAACGCCCTTATTAAAAAATTCACTTCCAATCTTATAAACAAGAAAAACTGTAGCAACTCCAAAAAATGCTACCATCACTGCAGGACCAACTGGATTATAATTAGAAAGCCAAAGAAAAGGAGTCATTAGGTAGTAATAAATAGGACCTAAGAAAAATCCTCCTACAGAGGCAGTCGGACCAAGAAGCGTTGGTTGGCCATGCAAGATCTTGTATACAACCAAAACATCGCGCCCCTCATCTCCCAAAAAGGTCAGATAGTCTTGGATTCTATACAGACGCAGAAATGAAGCCAAAAGTAAAATCCCGCTTATCCAAGTGCTGCTTGGAGTTTTGTCAGCAAAGAAATGCGCCACCTTTTCCATATAAATATATTATACATTGTATAGCTATATGGAATTACTAAACCTATTGCAACAACTAGAAATATTTGTCTAATAATTCCAATATCACCAAATAAATGAGTGCCAATACTAACAACCACCCCGATAATAACAAGTGAGCCAAACGAAATTAAATTAAACTGTAAAAACTTATAAAAAAACTTAACTCTCGATTTTATTCTTTGGGATGAGAAACTCCAGAAATTATTTACAAGAAAATTCCAGATAATTGACATTTCGGCACCACTTGATGCTGCAAGACCCGAGTGAAAGCCTAATTTACTTTTAAAAATTTCAAGAGCCACAGCATTAATAACATATCCAGTAAAACCAGTAATTGCATATTTTAGAAATGGCGAATGAATAAGTTCTATCGTGCGGGCAATAATTATATATTTAAGAAGATCTATAATGTATTCTTTTGGTGCAATTTTTGATCGACCTAAGGTTCTGTCTGTAAAGTGAATTGGTACTTCTGCAATTTTAAAGCCGTCTCTAACTATTTTATGCAAAAAAGAAACTTGAAATGTGTATCCTCTAAATGCTGTGAGTTCATTTTTTTCTTTCAAAAATACTTCTTTTCGCATTGCCCTAAACCCTCCTGTCCAGTCGTGAATTTTAAAGCGCATGAGTATAGCTCTTACTAGCAGGTTTCCAAAAATTGAGAAAAGCTTTCTACTTAAGCCCCAATTCGAGGGAATTGAACCACCTCCACTGTACCGTGTCCCAATTGCCATATCATAACCATCTTCTATGTTTTTTAGAAATTCTGGAATTTTATTAGGATCATGGGAGAGGTCGGCATCCATTTCAAACATAATTTCTGCTCCCAAATTTTGGCTTGCAAAAGTCATTCCCCTTACGTAAGCTTCTCCTAAGCCATGTTTTTCGCCTTGAATAATATTGATATTTTTCCACTTCCTCATTAATTTTCTAACCTCGTTATCTGTCCCATCAGGTGAATTATCATCTACAACTAATATATTCATGTCGTGATTTCTAATTGTTGGAAAAATCTTATTTTCCAAAATCTCAATCAAACGTTCTATATTACCCTTTTCGTTATATGTAGGAATTATTATTACAACTTTCATATACTTGTATTCTTAAAATATTCTATAGTTTAAATGAGGATTTTTTAATAACTCTTGAATATTCCTTTTATCGCCTGTGATTAGATTATCTATACATACAACTTGATATCCATCGGTGAGAAGCGACTTGCATAAAGAAGACCCTATAAATCCAGCGCCACCTGCTACAACCACAGTTTGCATATCCTATCTATCTTTCTCCATTTCTAGGTCTGCCTTCACCATCATCTCTACCAATTGTTTAAAGTTTGTTTTTGGTTTCCAGCTTAAAATCTTCCTTGCTTTACTTGCATCCCCAACCAAATAATCAACTTCTGCGGGCCTCATATGTTGGGGCTTATTTGTTACCACATATTTTTTCCAATCGTCTATCCCAACTGTCTTAAAAGCTAGTTTAACAAACTCTAAAACGCTGTGGTTCTCGCCTGTTGCTATAACGTAATCGTCAGCCTTAGGTCTTTGCAGCATAAGCCACATTGCCTCTACATAATCTCCGGCAAACCCCCAATCTCTTTTGGGTTCAAGAGGTCCAAGTTCTAGTTGTTTCTGTTGCCCCAAGCTAATTTTTGCTGCTGCATGAGTTATTTTTCTGGTAACAAATTCTAGCCCGCGTCTAGGAGACTCGTGGTTAAAAAGAATTCCCGAACAAGCAAAAAGATCAAAACTTTCTCTGTAGTTAACGGTAATATAATGACCATAAACTTTTGCCACGCCATAGGGGCTTCTTGGATGAAAGCGTGTCGTTTCTTTTTGGGGACTCTCTGTTACTTTTCCAAACATTTCCGATGACGATGCTTGGTAAAATTTTATTTTGGGATTTACTACTCGAATTGCCTCCAAAAGCCTTGTTACTCCAAGCGCAGTAAATTCCCCTGTTAAAACTGGCTGATTCCAAGAGGTTCGGACAAAAGATTGTGCAGCTAGGTTATACACTTCGTCCGGCATAGACGCAACCAGAGCTGAGGAAAGAGAACTTTGATCTAGTAAATCTCCTTGGATAAGTTCTATTTTGTCTTCAATATGTGCAATTCTTTCGTTATTAACCGTGCTAGTTCTTCTAGTTAAACCATATACTTTGTATCCTTTTGATAATAACAACTCTGCTAAATACGATCCATCTTGTCCAGTTATTCCAGTGATCAACGCTCTTTTCATATATTTATATTAAACTATATTTCTCCAATAATCTAGCGTATCTTTAAGAGTAACGGCAAGCTCAATCTCGGGTTTCCAATTTGTAAGTCTTTTAAATTTACTAGCATCACAAACTAATTCTGGATTATCTATCGGCCTAAATAAAGATTTATCACTTTTCACCGTTATCTTTGCTCTGGATTGCAAAAGCAATTTATGCAATATATCGTAAATTCTATGCGATACGCCAGATCCTATATTATAAACTTGTCCCAACTGTCCTTTTTCAAGCGTAATAGCATAAGCACGAACCATATCTCTTACATCTGTAAAATCTCTCTTTGATTCAAGATTTCCAACAGCCAAAATCGGTTTTCTCTTTCCCTTTTCTATTTCTGCTATTTTTTTTGCTATTGCTGCTACAACAAAATGCGATGATTGCCTAGGACCTATATGATTAAACGGTCTTACTCTAATTATTTTTAAATTGTAAGACAAAAAATATTGAAGTCCCAAAAAATCCTGTGCAATTTTAGAAACAGAGTAAGGACTAGTAGGCATGAGTCTTGTTTCCTCGTCAATAGGTAAATCTTCTTTTTTAACCAGTCCATATATCTCTGCCGAAGATATAATTAAAATCTTTGCATCTAGCAATTTATTCTCTTTTATTGCAGATAATAAATTTATTTCTAAAGAGATATTATTTATTAACGTCTCTGCTGGGTTTTTAAAACTATCTGCTGTAGACGGCAAACCAGCCATATTGAAAACTAAATCTGGCTTTGTTATTTCTACCAGCTCTAATACTTTTTTTGCGTTTGTTAAATCTACTTTTATAAGATGTATCTTGTCTCTTATTGCGTCTACATTCTCTAAGCTTTTATTCAATAAATATGTTCCACTAATCTCGTATTCTTTTTTAGAACATAAATATTCTGCAAGATGACTACCCGCAAATCCGGTAATACCAGTGATAAGAACTCTTTTCATCGTCCAACTCCTATATAAGTGAATCCAATTCGAGAGGCGGTTTGAGGATCATATATGTTTCTTCCATCAAGAAGTATAGGTTTTTTCATAAGGTTTTTTATTTTTTGTAAATCAAGTTGTCTAAACTCATTCCATTCCGTCATGATAATCAAAATATCGCTATCTTTAGCAACCGAATAAGAATCATTGCAAAATTCAACATTTTTTAAAATCTTTTTAGCGTTATTAATTGCAATTGGGTCATATCCTTTTATAATAGCTTTGCTTTCCTGAAGCTTTTTAATTACTGTTATTGATGGCGCATCTCTCATGTCATCTGTATCAGGCTTAAATGATAGTCCCAAAACTCCGATTGTTTTCCTCTCAATGCTTCCGCCTAGAAGTCTTCGTGCTTTAGTTACAATATTTACCGTTGCCATACAATTAATTTTTTCTACTGTTTTAAGAAGTTCAAAATCGTAACCTTGTTTTTTCGCAATCGCAATTAATGCTTTTAAGTCTTTTGGAAAACAACTTCCTCCAAATCCAGCCCCAGGTTTAAGAAAGGAGCTTCCAATTCTTTTATCAAATCCAATTCCTTCTAATACTTTTAATCCATCTGCATCTGTTAGTTCGCATAAATGCGCAATAGCATTAGCAAATGAAATCTTTGTTGCAAGAAATGAGTTTGCAGCATATTTAATCATTTCTGCTGTCTCTATATTTGTTAAAACATTATTACTATTAATCGGCTTGTGCAATTCCAACAAAATGTCTAGTGCTTTCTGGGAATCTGTTCCTATTACGATCCTATCTGGGTGAAGCGTGTCGGAGATTGCCTGTCCTTCTCGCAAAAATTCAGGAATAGAGGCTATATCAAAATCTGCGTTTTTTGGCATAGCTTCTGCAATAATTTTTTTTATTTTTTTATTTGTCCCAACTGGCACAGTGCTTTTTGTTGCAACAACAGTGTATTTACCAAGATTTCTTCCAATTTTTTCTGCTACCTTAAATACAATCGATAAATCTGCTTCGCCATTAGTTTTTGGAGGAGTACCAACAGCTATAAAAACAACACTAGAAGAAGGGATAGCTTTTGTATAATCGAGTGTAAAAATTAGCCGTTTTGGTTTAATATTGCGTTTAACAATCTCTTCAAGTCCTGGCTCAAAAATTGGAAGAATTCCTTTTTTAAGATTTTCAATCTTTTCTTTTGTATGCCCAATTACCCAAACTGTGTTGCCCAAATCTGCAAAAGCTGCTGCTGACACAAGTCCTACATATCCATGACCGATAAATGTGATAGTCATATCAATAAAATTTCTAATTATTCTAATTTCTAATTGACCTAAGTAAATCCCAAAACCAAATGTCTAAATATTTTAATAATTGGTGCTTGGGTCATTGTTTAGAAATTAGGTCAATTAGGTTAATTAGAAATTAGAAATTTGTCTTCTTATTTCCTGTATTCCTTCCTCAAATGTTCTCATTTTTACACCAAGTTTTCCTATTTTATCATTTTTAAGCGCCAAATGGAAAGGTCTTGGCGCTCGATTTCGGAAAAATTCTGATCGAGTGGTTTTAGTAATATCCTTTTGGTCAAAACCGAATGCCTTTGTTATCGCTATTACTGCATCGTAAGGACTTAAAGGTTCGTTGCCAACTACATGGAATACTCCCAAAGCTTCTTTTTTTATTAGTTTATCGATTGCAAACGCAATGTCATCTATAAAAGTTGGTGTAAAAATATGATCGGTTATTGCCACGACTTTCTTACGACCTTGCAATCGTTTGAGAATAGTTCTTAGAAAGTCATTTCTTACAAAGTTAGCGCGGTATGGATAAGCAATTCGAGCAATTACCCAAGGAATTGAAGCATTTTGCACAATTTTTTCTCCCTCAAGTTTTGTCTTTCCATACCAGTTAATTGGATTGGCAGTATCTTCTTCTGTATATTGTAAGGTTTTTTCGCCGTCAAAAACAAAGTCTGTTGAAATATAAATTAATTTTTTATTACCTTCTTGACACGCATCAGTAACATTCTTTGTTCCATTCACGTTAACTTTCCATGCATCGCCATTTTCTCCTAAAAGTTTATCCTTTTCACAACCATCCACATCTGTTTTAGCAGCCAAATGGAGAACTGTCGAAGCATTTGAGTTTTTGATTCTCTCAATAATACCTTGTCTATCTGTTATATCTACATCTGATGATTCAAACTCGTAGCGATCTTTAAGTAGCGCAGTGATCCTTGACCCTACAAGCCCCAAAAGTCCAGTCCCTAAGATTTTCATTAAGAAGATTATACAGCATTCTGGGAAAATTAATTGACCTCAAGCTCTATAAAACTATATTCGAGGCTCGACCCCACGGGTCGCCGCACGATAAACACCATTACGCCCAATTGCCTGTAGCCGATAGAGCTATATGAAGATGTCCGTTAAGAGGCAACACCTTTAATTGATTGGGGGAAAGAAATCTTCCTTGAGGGACTTTCTCGGCAACTAGATTTGCTGCTTCTTGAGTAAGCTGCAATGCGCCATAAAGGACGTTTGAATCTATTCTATTTCCATCGGTTGGGACTCTATTTAATGGCATGTCTTGTACCATTGAAGATAAATTTCTACCACTGTCTTTTGATAATATGTTAAGTACACCGTAAAGAATAGGATCTACCTCTTCGTTTCCACTAGCAAGCTGCTGAAGTTTTTCAACGCTTGCTTGAAATGGCGTACGAACAACTGGATGAATTTCTTTTCCTTCAACTGTTTGAGCCTTAATGCCTGGTTCTTGAGCAACTGAAACAAAGATTTGACCCCGTGGATTCTCAAGCAATAGAACTATTCCAGAAATTCTATCAATTTCTCCCTCGTTAGTAATTAATTCTTCGCTTCTTTGAACAATTACTGGTTGATTCCATCCAAAGTTTGGTGTGGTAACTTTTCTTCCCTCAATGTCAAAATGTCTTCCAGTTACAGCTTCTACTTGACCTTCAGGTGTAAATTTAGCTTCCCATCCTCCCGCCCCAGTTAAATTAAAAGGCTCGACCTTCATTTCGGGAAGATTCCTAAGTTGCTCGTTGTACCAATCTACAGCCTCTCTTTGCTCTGCATCTACAACAGAAGAAACTTCCGATACAACATTTAATCTAAGCTCTGGTCTGCTTTCTGCTGTCATATTTTTGTAAACAGTGTCAGTGTAGCACAGTAAAAAACAAAATTCAACTACCAAATTAGTCTAAATCTCCATACTGTTCTTTGTAATATTCTTGGTACTCTTTACTCTTTAACCTCCTCCACCAACTTTCATTCGTTTTGTACCATTCAACGGTCTTTTCGAGCCACTCGTCAAAACTATGTAGGGGTTCCCAGTCAAGCTCGTTTTTAATTTTTGACCAATCTATTGCATATTTCCTATCGTGCCCTGGCCTATCTTTGACAAATTCGATCATTGATTCCTCTTTGCCTAGAATTTGAATAATCTTTTTGACTACTGCTAGATTATTTATATCTTCTGTTAGTCCTCCTACACAATATGTTTCTCCAACTTTACCTTTTTGCAAAACTAAATCGATTGCTCTGCAATGATCTTTCACATAAAGCCAGTCTCTAACGTAAAGGCCGTCTCCGTAAACTGGCACTTTTTTCCCCTCCAAAATATTAGTTATTGCTAAAGGAATCATTTTTTCAGGGAATTGATATGGCCCAAAGTTATTAGAACAGTTGGTAATTGTGATTCGTAATCCATAGGTTATAAAATATGATCGTACTAAATGGTCTGAGGCTGCTTTTGTGGCTGCATATGGGCTTCTGGGGCTATAATTTGTTCGTTCATTAAATTTATTCGTATTATTAAGCTCTAGGCTTCCAAAAACCTCATCTGTAGAAACATGGTGAAATTTTTTAATGTTATGTCTCACTGCTGCATCTAACAATACTTGGGTACCTACTACATTTGAAAGTACAAACTCTGCTGGTTTTTTGATAGATCTATCCACATGGCTTTCTGCGGCAAAGTGAACAACAACATCAATCCCTTGTGTGGCCTTATCAACAATGATTGGATCCTCAATCTTACCTTTAATGAATGTATAGTTTTTGTTATTGGCAACTTCTTTTAAGTTTTCTAGATTGCCAGAATAAGTTAAACAATCAAGATTCACAATTTTGTCATTGGAGTAACGTTTCATCCAATAGAGTATAAAATTTGATCCAATGAACCCTGCTCCCCCTGTTACTAGTATTTTCACTTATTACTAAATTCTCCTCTTTTTACTTTTTCTGCGACTAAATTATTTGCTCGCAAAAGTTCATCATAAGAAGTACCAGCATCAATCCACCAATTAATTATTTCGCATTCCAGTGTTCCTTCTCTAAGATAACAGTTGTTTAAATCAGTTACCTCAAGTTGACCTCTCGCAGATGGCTCAAGTTTTCTTGCAAACTCAAAAACTCGCGCGTCATACATATAAATTCCAGTTTGGGCAATCTTTGATTTGGGAAATTCCGGCTTTTCTTCTATAGACAACACTTTGCCTGTTTTACCTATCTCTACAACTCCATATTGTCTTGACGCTGTATCCATTTCTATTCCAAAAACCACAGCCCCTCTTTTTTTATTTTTGAATCTATCAACTATTTTCTTAAGGTTAAAGTTAAAAATATTATCTCCTAATATAACCAAAATCTTTTCGTCTTTTGCAAATTCTGCAGCAAGTGAAAGACCATCGGCAATACCTCCTGTTGGGTTTTTTTGAATAGCATAGTATAGCCTTAAACCAAAATCGTCTCCGGATTTTAGCAAGTTTGCAAAATCTCCTGCATGATCTGGGGAACTTACCAACAATACTTCTTTTATGCCAGCTCTAACAATTGCCTCAAGTGAATAATAGATCATTGGCTTATTGTAAATAGGCAATAAATGCTTATTTGTAACCCAAGTCAAAGGTCTTAGCCTCGTTGCTAATCCTCCTGCTAAGATAACTCCCTTCACATCCCAAAACCTCCTTTCAATAAAAAAAATATTGCCGACAGCCCAAAACTACCAATAAGAACATATTCTATCACAATTTTGGCAGTTAGATCGTGGTTTATCAAATGATGCAATATTCCCCAAGCAATATAAAAAAATGTTGTCATCACGGTAGCAACCATTTGTAGCTGTTTATGAGGTGTTGCCAAGACAGTCATAAAAAACCCGCTACCTAGTATCAATATAAGTACAAGATAATGACCAATGTGATTTTTGCCTTTTTCAATCATTAAAGAATTGCTCCTTTACTCAAAACGCCAATAATTAATAGTACAAGCACCAGAAAGAATATATGGTCTATATTATGCCCTACAAATCGAATAATTCTTTTTCTTTCTACAACTACCATATCCAATATTAAAACTAATATGAAAACAGATAATATTATTTTATCAACACTCAAGGTTAAAGATAAGCTTTTTATAAAAGAGTTATAGCCATTAGTCTCCGAAAATGCTTGGCTCAAGGCATTATCGGTACTTGAAGAAACTTCCTGCCTCCCAACTACGCCTTGATCTCCAAATTCTTCAACTACCAATACAGTCTCCTCATTATTTAGTTTACCCTTTTTTACAGCAAACCCAACTTCTCTAAAGTTTTCCGAGAGAACATTTGCCCTGTGCTTGGGACTTGCCATCCATGCACCTACAACCTTATCAGCCGTATCGAATCCTCTTGCTAAGTTTTCACCCGCATAAATATAATTATATCCAGCATCTCTTATAAAGACCCATGGCGTTTTACCATCTGGAGAATTATGAGCCCAATAGTTTTGCTCAAACATGTTTTCTGCTTTTTTTGCTGCTGCTAAGGATAGTTTGGGGTTTAAAGTTAGAGGAGAAAGGTTATTCTCCTGCCTCTCTTTATTGGTCAATAGCAAAAGCTTTTGAACCTGAATATCAACAGATACACCAAGGACAGACGGATAATTAGTTCTTATTATAGAAAGAAACAAACCACCAAAAAAGAGAAGTAAGGTAGCCAACAATATATTCTTATGGTGCAAAAGCTTTGCTCGAAAATTATTAGTATGGTTGGGAACAAGGAGATGATGAAATAAATCCCTCATACTTAATATTAGATATCATTTATTGTTTTTAGTCAATGATTGTTAATATCAAATCGTTTTAACTGGAATCTTTAAGGCAAAAGATAAAGCATTGGCAATAGACATCCCAACTCTTATTCCAGTAAAAGATCCATTGATTGAATAAATTTCAATGCCGTTTATATCTGTAATTTCTAATCCTTTCTTCCTTAGAAGCTTATCAATAAGGGGTAGTACTACTTGGGCTTTCTGACGCCCAATTTTTTCTTTAATTATATATTCTTTTGTATCAATTCTTAAACCAACTTTTATTTCTCTATTGTTTGAAATATCAATTAAAAGTATTTTCTTCATAGACTCCTGTGTCATTCCCGCGAAAGCGGGAATCTAGATCCTCGATCAGGTCGAGGATGACAAATGATGAAGCTTTAATTTTATTGCGCCTTGGCGAATTATTTTCCAGGGTTTTTCCGAGCAATCAATTACAGTTGAATGTTGTTTTAATGTACAGTCTCCCCAAACCACATAATCAGCCAATTTTATAAGTTTTTTATTTAAGTCGCCAGCTTCGTACGGTGTTCGTTCTCCATGAAAATTTGCCGAAGGACCAACAAGAGGCACTCCCACTCCTCTAATTAAGCCAAGAGTTATTGGATGATTGGGAATTCGAACCCCCAAAGTTGCTTCTCCGCCCCTCACAAGCGATGGCACTTTCACTATATTACAGCGCAGTATTATAGTAAGTGCTCCGGGCCAATATTTTTTCATAAGTTTTTCTTCGGCATCTTTGGGAATTTTTTCAAGATACTTTCTTGCCATTTCAACTGAATTTAGCAAAACTGGTGTCGCTTGAGTCTTTGGTCTTTTTCGTATCTCAAAAAGACGCTCAATTGCTTTCTCATCGTCAATTCTGCATCCTATCCCAAATGCAGTATCTGTTGGGAAAATTACAATCCCGCCTTCTTTTAATACTTTTATACCTTCTCTAATTTCTTCCATTTTTAATTGTTATCCTCCTTTTATCTTCTCCCACATACTCAAATCTCACATCCCACCTTTCCTTCGGCAATAAATCTCCCATTTTTTCTGCCCATTCTATTGCTACAATATTCTGCGAATCTTTTATAATCTCTTCTATTCCTAGTTCTTCAATACCTTCATCGTTTTTTATTCTATATAAGTCTATATGATAAAACAGTTTTAATATTTGAGACGTGGATTTGTCGCCGACGCGCCATAGCCGCTTTGGCGACGACGCGAGATTTGACATTTGAGAGCTGAGCTTATATTGTCTAATAATAATAAATGTTGGCGATATAATTCTTCTTGTTATTCCAAATCCTTCTGCCAAACCTTGTACAAAAGTCGTTTTCCCGCTTCCCAAATCTCCATATAAAGCAATATTTAAGGCTGCACCTCGAAGGTGTAGCCTCAGATCTTTAGCAAATTTCTCCCCTAGTCTTTGGGTTTCCTCAAAACTGTCTGTGATAAAAATTTCTTTTTTGATTTTCATGTTTAACTAGAAGCTATTTCAAAACCCTCACGTCATTCCCGCGAAAGCGGGAATCTAGATTCCCAGTCAAGCTGGGAATGACACGATGGGGAAGTTTTGAAATGAGCTCTAGACTTCTCCGCTATCTTTTTTGCTTCTCATATAGGTTCGAAAAATGAGTATACCACAAGCAAGAAGAAGAATAGCTCCAATACTTATCAGAATTTTCGAGAGATTATCAGCTTGAATTCCCAATATTTTTGCTTCTTCAACGGGTTTTGTTTTGGAGGGTTTGTCATCCTCTTTAATTTCGCTTTCCGTACTCTCGCCCAACACCGATGTTGGTATAGCTTCATCCGTTGGCTCTATGCTTGTTGGAATAACAAGCGCAGACGTTGGTTTTAGTGTAGGAGTTGGAGATTTTGTAGGAGAGGGCGTAGGTGTTTTTGTCGGAACAGGTGTATTTGTAGGTGATGGTGTTGGCGTATTTGTCGGAATAGGTGTAGATGTTGGAGCAATATTGACTGTAATTGTAGCTGAATTTGATGAATACGAAGCCGATGAGGTTATATATTTAATTAATTTTATTGTGTAATTTCCCGAACCCTTATAGCCAGTATCTTCTATATCAACTTTAGCAAGTATTTGACCAGACCACGCGCCGCCTACGGGAGTAAATTTATAAAAATATGAACTTAGATCCGAAGGCGAGGGCAAAGATTTATACTTAAACCATTCCTCACTTTGATTTTTAGTAAAACCAAAGTAATTAGATACTTCTCCTCCTTTGGTTAACCCTACTTGTAGGTATTGAGTTGTGTTCTGAAGACCAGATGCCGTTGCTGTTATGGTAATAACATTTTCTGGTGAACTTATACTTACAGGGGAAACATCTGTGATGGTTAATGCGGCAAATGCAGGCTTATGAAATAAAATAAATAAAAATATGAGAAATATAAGAATAAATACCTGCCTGAGCATAAATTTAAAATGCTTATTGTACGTGCCAATACCAAGAAACAATACCATCTCCATGATCAATTGCTACATAATTTATAGCTGCTCCTTTACAAGTTGTCGTCCCTTTATAAAGGGTTCCGTCTTTTGGAGCTTTAATAATAGAAGAGTCAGAATCCATATCAATCCCATGGTGTATTCCATCTGGATAAAAAGACTTTGCATATCCATGAGAACCATATCCTTGATTAATTTGTATCGTTTCCTTAAGCGGCCAGTTCCAATTGCCTTGCGGATTAATCGTGCCGTAGTAATAATACTTATCTTCTCCGTAGCTATATTTAAGTGATATTCCAGCTTTTAAATAATTGTTTGGGTTCTCAGAGACTCCATTTTTCCTAACCTCAAAATGAAGGTGTGGTCCAGTTGAACAGTGTGGATAGCCAGTATTGCCAACAACAGCAATTGCTTCTCCTTCTTTAATGGGGCTCCCATCTTTAAGCTGAATAGAAGTAAGGACTCTCTCAATTGCCTCTCGTTCTGCTCTTGCTTTCTCCAACAATGTCTGGTATCTTTTTTCATCACTTTGAGTAACCTCTAAAAGTGATTCCCTATCTTTTTTCTCCTGAGCAAGTTGGTTAGTATATGCTTCTAGTTGATTTTTAAGAGCTTCAACTTTTTTCTTTTTGTTTTCAAAAATTTCTTTTTGATTTGCATAATCATTTTTTGCTTGCTGGGTTGCATATATAAGCTTCTTATCGTGGGCTTGTGCGATCTTAAGATAGTTTAAGCGAGAAAAAAAATTAGAAAAATTGTTAGATGACAAAAGAATTTCAAAAGGCTGAACCCTGCTAGTTTCATATGTTGCAACAATTCTATTTAAAAGAACTTCTGTCAGGCTATTTAATGAATTTTGAAGATGTGATATTTTTTTTGTTGTCGTGTCTATGTCTAAAGTTAGATCAGAAATTTCTTGTTTTGTTGCTTTAATTCTTGCCTCGGTTAATTGAATCTGATTACTCATCACAGCAATCTGGGATGCAAGCGTTTTTCCCTGCTTATTTAACTCACTAACTTTTTCTTGAAAAAATTGAACGCATTTACTTAAATTATTGTAAGGACATCCTTCTACATGAACTTGATTGGGGATTTGAGTAGGGGTTGGGGTTGGAGAATCTTCGGCGTATGTAAAATTATTGCTAACGATTGTAAGAACTAATGTTAATACAACAGTTAAAATTAGATAAGCGCCATATTTTTTTATCCTTAAAATCATACATAATAAATAGCAAAGAAAAAATATTATTTCAAGTATCTAAGGACTGCCAAAAAACTCGAAAAAGCGCCAAGCACAATAGCAATCGCGAGTTCTGCGCCTAATAGCGCAAACAGAAAAATTGGAGAAACTGGAAAGATTGGTATACCCTTCAGAAAATCAGACAAGAATGGCGCTAAATACCAAATGGAACCAGTTGCTATTCCGAAACCAAGAAACGTTCCAACGATGCCATAAAAAATTCCCTCAATTATAAACGGCCAACGAACATACCAACTACTTGCTCCAATGAGCCGCATAATTTCAATATCGTTTTTCTTCTGCGAAATTTTAATTCCAATTATTGTTACTATAATAAATACCGAAACTAACCCAAGAATAACTATCAAACCTATTCCTATTTTTCGTAAAGCGTTTGTCCAAGATGTCAAAGCAGACACCACTTCTTTTTGGTAGATTACTTCGGAAACATTTGGCGAACTTTTTAATATGCTATGAATCGAGGGTAAATCATCAATTTTAATTGCAGATATTTCAAGAGAAGCAGGCAAAATATCCTCTGTTACTAAATCTAAAAGCAGTGGATCGTTCTTGTTTTGTTGGCGATATATCTTGAGGGCTTCTTGTTTAGATACAAATTTAACCGCAGCAACTTTTCCAGTTGACTTCAATTTTTTTTCTAAAGATTCTATATCTTCCTGTTTAGCTTCGTTTCGAAAAAAGGAAGTCAAGGTTGGTTTCGACTCGAAATAGGTAATAACCTTTGACGAGCCTACCAAAAGAAAAGTAAAAAAAGATGCTACAAGAAAAGTTAACATCATAATAAGAATCGCCGCAAATGCCTGATACGGAGAGCGTCTGATGTTCCGCCAAGTTGTCTTAAATGTCATTTCTTTTCCTCTTATCCTTTCTTTTCTTCTTTTTTAGTCTTATCATCGCGAACTAATCTTCCTTTGTCTAAACCAATAACTCTTCTGGGAAGATTTTTAATAATTTCTGTATTATGAGTCGCCATAATAATTGTTGTCCCTTTTTTATTTATGTCTTCTAAAAGTTTTACTATTCCAAATGCGGTTTCGGAATCTAAATTTCCAGTTGGCTCATCTGCTAAAACAATCTCGGGAGTTAGAACTAATGCCCTTGCAATTGCAGCCCGTTGCAATTCTCCGCCAGAAAGTTGAACTGGAAATTTATCTCTATGGTTAATTATGCCAACCTTTTCTAGCACTTCTTCTGTTTTCCTGTCTCTCTCCGTTGACTTTGCTCCCGCAACTTCAAGAGGCAAAATAGTGTTTTCGAATATTGTCCTATCCATTAAAAGTTTTAAATCCTGAAATACCACACCCACTTTTTTTCTAAGATGATTGATCTTACTATGAGGCAGCTTTACGACATCCCAATTATCTACTATTATTGTTCCTAATGTCGGAAGCATTTCTCGAGTGATTAATCTAAAAATTGTTGTTTTGCCAGCACCAGTTGGCCCTACCAAAAATACAAATTCTCCTTTATCTACTGCAACGCTAATATCAGAAAGCCCAAAAGCTCCAGTTGCAAATTTTTTTGAGACTTTTTCTAACTTTATCATGCTTTATTCTAAAACTTCTACTCTCCCAACATCCATTAGCCAACCGGCAGTTTGAGCTTTTTGTGTTTGCCCCCATACTGTAACCTTTTTGCCTACATATATAGACAGATCAACTATGGAAGAAGTAAGATATACATTCTGGCTATCTCCGCCTGGCCTTACTAAATGATAAGCTCCCTCTCCTCCGATTCCACCTACCTTTAAATTACCAGTCGCAGTATCTTTAAAAGTTTTAGTATCACTTGACCCCACAACTTCCCTTGACTCTAAAGAGGTGCTTACAGATTCCTTTACAACGCCTGTATTATTGATTGACTCTTTTTTTCTAAAAACATAACCCGTACCAACCCCAAGTATAATTACAACAATTAATGCAATAATTAATTTTGAAGTAAAAATAGAAGAACTAGAAATATTTAAGTTTTTAACTAGATTATTCGATAGCGATGTAGAATTTGATTTATCATCCATACTTTGATATCTCACTCCATACTTCTTAAGATAAGTAAATCACATTTCAAGCATTTTGACAACCCCGAAGAGAATGAAAATCGTCCACCTTAGATGTAGACTAGCTTCGCCAGCTGGTTAATTTGAAAAATCTCAACTTTCCCTATATTCCATTTCAAACTTTTCATGCTTCATCCTTCTCTAAAATAGTTTTTAATTTATCTAGTGTTTCTATTTAAAACTATTCATAAATAATTGATCTGTGTCCGGCAAATATAATGTCAACAACTTTATCCCGTTGATCAACTTTATAAATAATTCTATATACGCTTATTTTATAGGAAAATCTACCGGTTAGATCTTTGGATAAAGGTTTACCTGCAAAAGGATCCTCTCTTAGTTCTTCTAAAGCAGAAAGGATAGCTGTCTGATACAACTTTTTAATTTGTTTTATCTGTTTTTCTGCCTTCGAGGAAATGCGAACTTCAAACATCTAACTTGAGCTCTTTTTTGAGCTGATCAAGCGTGATATAACGACCTTTTTTTATGTCTTCTTCGCCTTCTTTTATTGCTTTCAAAAGCTCCGGATCTACCATAATTTCCATGGTTTCTTTCCATGACTCATATTCAGCAACAGAGATAAGAACTGCAGCAGGCCTTCCATTTACAGTAATAACATACTCATCTAGTCGCTTTTTAGCATTTTCAACTAAATTCGTTAGTTCTTCTCTTGCTTTTGTGATAGGTAATGTATGCGTCATAGGTAAATCCAGCACCTTTTTTCTGCGGGGTTTTGAAAGGTCCTGGATAAATATTACAGAATTATGTACATTATGTCAAGCAGAAAATGGGTAAGTATTCAGTTTTTACCAGTAAGCTGTCATCGCGAGGCTACGAAGTAGCCGTGGCGATCTCATGAGATTGCTTCGCTACGCTCGCAATGACAAATCCGTTGGTAAGAACTGAATAGTTACAGAAACTGTTCTGGCTTTACAGAAATAATCTTTTTCTCTTCAATTAGATGAATTATTTGTGCTGGTTTACCAAAGAAGTACAATGCAGAAAGCCAAACATTCGTGTCACTTACTACCCTTGAAAGCTTTGGCATGATGTCCTTTCTTAACAATACTTAATATATCTTTCTCCGTCAAATTTTTTTGTTTAGCGTATGCCCTAAATGGAGCTGCCAGAATTTCCCAAGAAAGCTCTCCTTTTTGAAAAAGAAGATACGTTTTTATTGCAGAGCGGACAAACTCAGAGCTTGAGGTAAATCTACCTCTCTCTACTTGCTTTTCTACTTCTTGAGCTAAATTTTTGGGAAGCGAAATGGTACTTGTAATTTGCATATCTTATTGCATTTTAGCAATTTTTCTCATCAGACGCAATAACTAATTTCACAATTTTCTTAGCTCTTCCTCTATAAACCCATCCAGCTCTCCATCCAAAACTTTCTCTGTATTTGACGTCTCGTAATTGGTACGCAAATCTTTTACCATATGGTATGGGTGCAAAACATAGGATCTGATCTGATTTCCCCAGCCCGGGGTTTTATATCCCCCTTTTAATTTTTGCTCCTCTTTTTTTCTTGCCTCTTCCTTAAGCGTCCAAAGTTTTCCTCGCAAAATCTTCAGGGCATATTCGCGATTCTGAGCCTGATATCGTTCTGACTGAGCAGTTATCACAATACCTGTAGGTTTATGTTTTAGACGAACAGCTGAGGAAACCTTCTGTACGTTTTGTCCCCCATGAGAACTTGCTCTATAAAAATCCCATTCTAAATCGTCTTCTTTTAACTCTACCTCCTTATCTTGAATCTGGGGCAAAACTTCAACTAAAGCAAACGATGTTTGGCGCAAATTATCAGCATTAAATGGCGACTGGCGAACGAGCCTATGCACGCCTGCCTCGCCTTTTAAATATCCATAAGCATATTTGCCCACAACCGTTATGGTAACACTTTTATATCCTGCTTCCTCCCCAAATGCTTCGTCAATTATTTCAGATTTAAACCCTTCTCTCTCACAATACCTTATATACATTCTAAATAGCATCTGGGTCCAATCCATTGCCTCAACCCCTCCTTGACCTGCATGGATTGATAATATTGCGTCTTTATTATCATAGTAGCCTGATAAATAAAGTAAAATCTCAAGCTTTTTTAATAACGCCTCAGCCTCATCATAGCGACCACTTCCAATAAATTCCTGCAATAATTCTGCCTCCTCTATTTCTTTCTGAAGACTTGCTAACTCCTTCATTTTTGCCGAAGCCATCTTATGATCAATCCAAAAATTAGGATGTGCACTCTCGGCCTCTATTTGCCTTACTTTTTGCCCTTTGCTATCTATATTTAATTTTTCTAAAATCTTTTTAGCCTGTTCTTTTATATCGTTCATAGCGTGCCACAAATCTTTTGACAAATATCTTTTGCTTCATTAACTGGATACTGTCTAAGTGAATTAAGGTCGTTAATTATTTTTTGAATCTGCGGAGACGATGAGGCAATATCTACAACATTAAGGCTATTTACTTCTTTTTTTAAATCATCTAGTTTCTCTTTAATAACTGCCTGAATTGGCAAAGATGATGTAGTTTTTTTTGTTGAGCTTGCAGTTTTTTCCTTATCTTTTTGCGTATTTACACCCATAACAGATTTCAAGAAAGTTGGCACCGTATGCATACTAAAAAAATCTTTATTCTTACTTAAAACAAAAGTCTTTACTCCAAATCCCACTATTGCAACAACAATTAGTAAAGTTATAAAAATCTTTTTCTTATTCCAAGTTTCTATGCTTTCTCGCCTTTCCATAAAGCTATTGTAGCAAATATTGATTACGTGTGATATGTTAAATATAGAACTGTCAGACAAGAATAGAAATGTCCTATTTAAGAGACACAATAAGTTACATGGTTTGTCATCCCGACCGTAGCGATAGCGGAGTGGAGGGATCTGTTTGACCTGAGCCTGTTGAGAGAGATTCCTCGACTCCGTTTCACTGCACTCGGAATGACAAAAAAGCGGACATTTCTATTCTTGTTTAACATGTTAAATTATAGAACATGACTTTAATTTCGCATCTTACAAAAACTGTTGTTAAAAACCCATATTTTACTACCTACTTTATTATTGCAAGCATAGCCTTAGTTGTGTTGGCGTCTTTCTTAGTTAGTTACATAAAAAGCACAAAATCTCAAATTGCACTTCTAACTACACAAAAACAAAGTGCAGAAAATGCCCTTGAAGTTGTGCAAAAAGAACTAAAGTTTTTAAAGACGCAAGATCAATTCGTTTATAATAAAAATCTTCAAGAAGAAATTGACAATATCCAAAAAACCTACAAAAAAGGAGTTGACTCTTACGAAAAACTCTTGTCTTTAAAAGAAATTGACAAAAAAACCGAAAAATTTGATAACCTTTTTACAGATGCTATTGTTTTACTTTCACAGCGAAATTACGCTTCCTCGGAAGCCTTGTTAGAAAGCCTTAACAATCAGATAAGGCAACAGCAAGAAAAACTTGTATCTCAATTTGTTATTCCTCAAAATGTTCCAACCAAAAATTTGCCGCCTGCCTCAGGATACAGCCGCCAACAAGTAAAAGCCGATATAGGCACATTCTTGGTTGACATTATTACAGCCGATCTAAATTCGACTCGAGTAATTGTAGATACAGCATCCGACTCCGACTGTCGCGACAATTGCCCAGTCTTATCTCTAAGCGAGTATGCCTCAAGAAGCAATGCTTATGGAGGTGTAAATGGATCGTACTTTTGCCCAGCATCATACCCAACTTGTGCTGGCAAGGCAAATTCTTTTGATATTCTTCTTATGAATAAAAATAAAGTTTACTTTAATTCTGATAACAATAAATATAGCACCATTCCGCTTATATATTTCTCCGGTAATTCTGCCGGAATAAGAGGTCAATCTTTAGAATGGGGGAGAGATACTGGAGTAAATGCAGTGATTGCTAACCAAGGATTACTACTCTCTAAAGGAAATATTATCTTTGGAGGAGATGGTGATCCCAAGAAAGGAAGCAAGGGTGGAAGAAGTTTTGTAGGAAATAAGGGGAGTAGCGCATATATAGGCGTGGTTCACAACGCAACGGTGGCGGAAGCTGCACACGCATTAAAAGCGCTTGGACTTGAAAATGCACTTAATCTTGATGATGGTGGCTCTACTGCCCTTTGGTACAACGGCTACAAAGTTGGTCCGGGCCGCAATATCCCAAACGCGGTTTTATTTATTAGAAAATAGAACTTCTTTTACTCTATAGTTTCTTCTTCTAATACAGCATCTGTATTTGAATCGTCCAAAGGTAAAGTTTCTGTTTCCTGTTTTGATGGCTGAGGAACAAAATTAAAACTTGAAAGTATAGTATCGTATATATTAAGCCAATACTTTTGATCTTGTGGAGAAACTTCTATTGTAAATAGAATATCTTGATCTAGTGCAACTACCAATAGTTTATTATCCACTTGCATTTCACTACCAGGAATTTCACCAATTTTTATTTCTTTTTTATTTGTCATTTCTGAGCCTAACTTGCTTTTTTTAAACCAATCATCAATAGACTTAAGTTTGCTATCTGCAATTTTAATCGATATGCTACCTTTTTGGTTAGAAGTAAGTTCTAAATTTGCATAAATAGTAGAATCATTTGCTTCTTTTTTAGTTACAAGAACATCGTCTGGATACTTAAAACTAAATCCAGCCTCATCTGTGTATTCTTTAAGAGTTGTTGGAGGCTGTTTTTCAGAAGCTATATCAGAAGCTACAATAGTTTTGTTTTCTTGAGGGTTATAAGAAATAGGAGAAATTGTTTTTTTGGGTTGAACAAGAAAAACAACAATACTTAGAACTGTAATTATAACTATTATAATTATAATAATTATTTTAAAACTCGAAAGCCTCGTCATACTATAAAAGTATAACATGTTTTTGACCAAAGTATTTTTATTTGCTATATTTAATTATAAGTGAAAAAACTATTATTTCTTACTGCTTTAATTTTCCTTTTTTCTTTTTATACCGAAGCTGTTAATGCTGCAAAAGTACTTCCACAATCAAAAGTAAGCAAAAAAGCAATAACGCCCCAAAAATCTTCGACCAAAGGAATCAGTGTCTCGCCAAAACTAAGAAGCGATCGAAAAGCACTCAGCATATATTTTGGCAACTTACAAAACGCACAAAGCGTTTCGTATATGCTTATATATCAAACAAACGGTCAAGAAGAAGGAGCTGGTGGATCAGTAAACCCGGCTCAAGGAAATACGGCAACTAGAGAACTTTTGTTTGGCACATGCTCCAAAAACGTTTGCCGATATCACACCAATATAACCAATATGAGATTCGAGATAACAGCCAAACTTAAATCTGGCAAAACTCTTCTCAAACGCTACAAAATTCGCATTTAAGCTAAATTTCGACACCTAATTACTTGCGTTTCGCTTCCTTAACATCTCGATGAAGTTCTTGTTTTATTGATTCCGCTGCTTTCTTGATTTTTTCTTCTATATTCTCAATCTTTGCTTTCAGATGTGTCCATATCTTATTATGATCGTTGGTTGCTAAGTGAGCTAAAAATATCCTTTTATCTTTTTCTGAAAGTTCAGACAAAATAGCATCTAAAATAACGCTATGAATATTGGAATCAATCAGCAAGCCTAGATGGATTCTTTCTTCTTTAGACAAATCCATATCCCCTAACTCCAAAGACAATATTGATGTTTCGATAAGATGGCTATAGAAATGCTTTTTCATAATATTAAGATAAGGCAATTGGTCCTAAAGGAATTGTATCATTTGGATCATCGATAAAAAAGTAAATAACCGGTCCTTTTAGCGATCCATCAACCCGCTCTAAATAATGCATAACTTCTGGCGATCCTCCAATGTGCTTACCGGTAAACTCTGCAGGCCCTGCATCACCAATTACAGCAACAACTGCCTTTCCGTTGTTTGGGTTAACCACCAACATTTTTCTGTATTTAAAAAAATCTCGAAACTTAGCAAAGTGTTCATTAAATCCGGGTGCTAAAAAAGTTTGTACTGCAATGTAATATTTTTCTCGCAATTTATCTTTTTCGAAAAGCTTATCTTTCGACGGCGCAAAGTAACCCCATGCTCCAACACCAGGCGCCATGCCAGATGACCAAAACTTTTTCGCTTCCTCTTGAGTACCAAAATGTGAATACATATTATCTCCAGGAAAACGCGCTAAATGTTGCTCTAAACCTATCAGTCCATAACTCCTATTAAGCTTTCTACCATTAAATACTGCCGTTGCTTTAATGCCAAAACTTCTAAAGATTATGTCCGAAATTTTTTGTTCTTCGCCAAATGTTAAAGGCTTTACTTCTTTTGGCAAAACATTATAAAGGTCTGAAATTAAAAAAACACTTTTGTCTATATCTTGAGCTATTTGCTCATTAAATGTTAAAGAATTAGAGGTAGAAACAGGTTGAACTTGAGGTAATCCAAAAATAATTAGCCCTCCCAAAGAAGAACCAATTGCCAATTGTTTTGACTTATCCACCAACCAGCTAAGTGAATCTTTATGCTTACTCCAAAGCGTTCCTTGCAATTCCCTATGTCGGGCTGTCCATTTATCTCTTAAGTGCTGATAATGTGGTTTTTGAGAAGGCATCACTTAAACTATATCACAATGATAAAATTTGCCTTAGCCTTACTTCGGCGGGACTTCTCTGTATGTTTTAGTTGCGTGTTGAATAATGCGTGGGGCATTGAGTATTAGATCAAGTCTCTCTGTAAAATAAACACTTGGGTAGTTTATGTTTCCTCCACAAATGTCTCTTTGGTTTTGGAATGATCCTCCTAGTAAACCTGCGTTTACTACTACCGATCCTCCAATATTTAATCTCTTATCTACTCCTATACTACAATCATTAGTTCCTTCTACTATAAAGCTTTTGTCTGTAGAGTAGAAACCATTAATAGTAGTTGTAGTTTTTGAATGATCTGTTTCTCCAACAGTCTTAGCTACATAGATATTTCCCCAAACAGAGAAGGTAGCGGTTGAACCAACTGGAATGTTTATGTTTCCAAATATTCTTAAGTTTCCATTAACAAGGATTACATAGTTTTGCCCACTAGGAAACGTGTATGAGTTAAGATTTAGATTGCCATCTGCTAGATAAATATCGTGTGCTAGACTAGGAGATAAAGTACAATTATCTATACCTCCTGCGCCACAGAATGTTGCAAGATTGGTTGTTTCTAAACCATTGTTCTTAGCAACACCCAGTTGGTACCCATAAGAGGTTTTAACTAAATGATGGGAAGAAGTATATTTATCAGGATATGGGAATGTTCCAACAGACCAGTTGTATGGATTCTTTGATGCTTTGCCTTCTCCAAATAGAGGAGCTAGACTACCCGAGAAGATTATTCCAGGTGAGTCTTTACTATTCTCCAAGGATGCATACTTGTCTTTAGGAATTCTCTGGTCATACCCGCTATCTATTCTAATATCCCTACCCATAGATTGTATCCAAGGCCAAGAGTTTGTAATACCAAAGTTAGCGTCAACTATATTTCCAGGGTAGTCATGGTTACAAACTGCGCTATTTGATGTGCCTTTATCACAGGATGGCCCAACTGTTACCCAGAAGTTAGGAGGAGGGAGAAGAGATAAGGGAAATGTCATTTCAAAGCCAGTAGGCTTGCTCTTATAGCAGAGGGTGTATGTTCCTGGAAGAAGCGTTATTCCAGTATCAATAACACCAGTGGCATATCCTACATCTACTCCTCCAGCAGTATTGCATACACCTACATTATTACCCCCATATAAATCAACCACTGATTTTGCTGCTATATAGTTGCTTTCTCCCCCATCCCTTACCTTATTCTTGTTCTTATCTATAAACACATTGCCCTTGATACGGTAGAGTGGGGTAGCATAGGGAGTACTGTAGGGACTAGAATAGGGGGTATAGTAAACAGGAGTTGGGGTAGGAGTAGGGGTGGGGGTTGGAGTGAGTCCTGCGGTTGGGGTGGGGGTAGGGGGGGGGG
Source organism: Patescibacteria group bacterium (assembly GCA_038062115.1). GTDB lineage: Bacteria > Patescibacteriota > Microgenomatia > Levybacterales > UBA12049 > JBBTXS01. Next base: position 4,734 of record JBBTXS010000007.1, on the reverse strand, counting down.
TTGAGGGACACTGAGTCCATGACCATGCCCAGTTAACACCAGAACATGTACCATCGTTTGATCCGCCTACAGTGCCCGGTTTACAAAGGATAGTGGGTATACACCAACCACAAGTGACAAGCGCTGTACAGGCAGAGCATGTTGTTTGGGCTGCACAAGTAGCAGCAGGAGTTGGAGTGGGAGTAGGAGTTGGGGTGGGGGTTGGGGTGGGGGTTGGGGTTGGGGTAGGGGTGGAAGTGGGAGTAGGTCCTTCGGTGGGGGTTGGGGTGGGGATACAGCCTACGCAAGGTGTTGGGGTGGGAGTGGGGGTAGGAGTAGGGATAGGAGTATTGGTTGGGCCCGTCACAACAGATATGGTACAAGATTGTGTAGCGCCTTCTGTAGCTCCTCCACAAAAGTCGTTGTTAATTGTAGTCCATGCATACCCATTAACAGTATAAGTATAATTTCCTGCTGTAGTTGGTGCTACAACTGAAAATGGTGTACCAGACTTCACAGCGCAATCATTCGTGTGTTGGCTTGTGAGACAACCACCACCAGCAGCGCCAATATAAGCGCCGTTTCTTGCTAGCCATATGTGTTCCCAGTCATAGGGAGAGTTTTGCCCTGCGTCTTTGAAGGTATAGCCTATGCTAAAAGTGTTTCCAGTTGTAACGCTTGCTGGGCACGATATGCTAAATATGCTAGTACTATGGCACGGTACTAGGGTTGGGGTTGGGGTTGGAGTAGGGGTGGGGGTGGGGGTGGGGGTGGAAGTGAGAGTGGGGGTAGGATTGAGACAGCAGTAGAGATCATAGTGGAATGGTGGACCAATAAACTGGTAGTCGAAGCAATAATCGTAGAACAAATTTGCACAACATTGGTTCCCTGTAACAGTTCCAGAGCTTGAACAATTGCTGGTATTTACTGGATTAGGACAAGTTGGTGGACCGGTGTCGACATTAGATCTTTTATAATCACAACCGGCTATAGGGTGGTTTGCTAGGGCAGGTTTACTAAAAATAGAGAACAATAAAACATGTAGTAATAATATACTAATAGCTAGTACTAAATTATAAACTTTTCTACCCACACCATAATGATATATCTATTATTTTTTTATTACAAGTATTTTTTCCGTTCCATCGGAATCAGTTGTGAAGAACTGAGGTTTTAGAAGAAAGTCATCGCCGGCAACCTCTGCATTTGGCCCGACAATCTTACCTCTGTAAGCCATAACATTAAGTCTTACTGGTTGATTACGTTCTGTGGTTGTCGCTACTTCGGTTAGTGCATCTACGACTGGCAGTTTTTCCCAATTTGTTCCCCTTCCAACTTCTTTGTTAAAATCCTGCATGAGAAGTAATGGGTTAAGAGCGTAACGCTCTGTTGTTACTTTTTCGTCAAAAAACCACCAGACAACAGTTGTGTTATCCTCTTCGTAATATTTATACATTCGCACTTGTGCAGCTTTATTTGGATCTTCGCCCCATTCTTCAACTCCCCTTCCCCTGATAAGATATACGTGAGCTTTTGCAGGAGCAAGAATGGAGACATTTTCTTCAGAAAATTCGAATAGAGCTTGACCAACAGGAGGCGATTCTATTGGTAAGGGAGTCAAGTCGATCCTGCCACTGATACTGTCTGCTATCTTAAATGGAAAGAGAAACCTAATGGCCCCCGCTTTTTTGTCAATAACTGGCTCTAAATTGAGTTGCTTTGCTTGTTCTAAATCGACAAAGTGAATGTTGTAGTTTCCAATTACGATTTTTTCTACTCCATTATCAGACACCTCAGTTAAGCCTATTATTTCTGGCACAGAGTCTCCAGTATTAAAGCTATTAGGAAAAGAGTCTATGCTTATCTCAGAAGGGTTTTCAGAGGCAACGGCGTCTCTTATAAGCCATCCTCCCACACCACCTACAAGAGCAGCGCCACCAATAAGACTAAGGGTAACAGGAGTAGATACTCCTTGTTGGTCTGTCAACCCTCCAGTGGCTGCATTAGCTCTATCTTTATCTTCCTTTGTTGCTCCTATTATCTTCCTCGTATCTTGTATTGGAGCTGAATACGGCAGAGTTTTTTCTATTGGAGGTTTTTTTGGTATAAAAGAATCCCCTTCCTCCTGTCTTCTTAGGGGTTGCGGAGGAATATCACCTCTAGACCTACGATTCCACCATGTACGACGTTCTGTAGGTAGACCCATAATCCTGCCCTCCTTGAAAATCCTATAGTCTTACTTCCTAATACCACATTTACCTTAGTTTGTCAAGGCACAAAATACTATGGGGCGTTGACAGAAGAGGAGGAGTGTGGTATAAAGACAACAATACTTGCTTTGGATGGGTGTATACACCGGTTCAAGCAAGTTTTTATTATCTAAATAGCCTCCGTTTTGCTGAAGGCCAATTTAATCTTCTTTCATTTACAATGTTGTTTTTCATGAGTTTATAGAATCCTTGCTCTTTCCCTGTCTCTTTCGCAAGGACTGCTCCCGCTATCATGTCCGCAACATTGACTTTTTTATCTTTCTTGCTATCCACATGTGCTATTTTTAGCGCTCTTTGGAGAAGATCTTCCAACCGCCTATTGAAGCTATTAATATCTTGGAGTTTTGAGAAATGGCGATCAAAAATGATCTGCCCCACTTCTTTATAGAAATCAAATACATCCTCAAGTAGAAACCAACAAAGAATTGCATAATTTTCATAATTATCTGGAATTTTTCTTCCCATTTTATCAATGGGTAAAATAAAGATATCGATTTCTTCTTTGGCTATTCTCTCAAAGAACAATTGTTTTGTCTTATCCCCAGCAGTATAGAATTTAAGCTCTCCTGTTTTTTTCTTAAGCTTTGTTTTTCTCTGAATCCCTTTTATTATCTTTTCAATTCTTTCGGGAGTTTTTGTCCCAACAGCTCCTATAACAATAACTTTGTCCTTTGGGTCTGGCAATGTACCTGACTCGTCAATAAAAACAACAATGTTTTTCACATTTTGATTCTATCATACTGTTGGGATGGAGCGGGATGGAGTATTTACCGTACCCCAGTTTTGGAAAACTCAAATTGGCAGCTTTTCCATGGGTAAATCTTGCTTTCTTTTGTGTGTTCGCAGAATACAAGCATTGCTTCAGGTTTTCCACTAATAAGGTCTACCCCTTGAGTAAATAATCCCTCCATACCTAGTCCTCTTCTTGTTCCATTTTTGACCATGAGTATCCGTTGTTGGGGAGTGGATTAGGGGAGCCTGTAGATACCAAGAATTCAGTAATTTATTTTCGTGGCGGACCCAGAGATTTTGATAGGGACTATTCTTCCCATGATGGCTACGATTACGGACTTCCATCCCAAGTCCACAATGGCAATCCAGTATTAGCCTCAGCAGATGGATGCGCTTTGTATTCTTACTCCGGCGCAGGAGGAAACACTATTAAGATTGATCATGGCAATTACTATCAGACCCGCTATTTTCCCGAGTTTCCCAATTAGTGTGGTTTTTTATCAATAAGAATTTTTAGGGAATTGCCTGATATGTCATCGACTAATGTAATCGTCCATTTATCTTTTAAATCATCCATTGCTTTTTTAATGGATTCTCCTTTCTCCATTTCAATTACTCTTGCCATACAAAGCGCAACAAAAACAATAAGTATGTGATACTTAATTGAACTTCTTTTTCTGTGATATATCGGTCTTGCCTCTAAATCTGATTTTGCCATTCTAAATGATTGCTCAATTTTCCATAAGTCTTTATACCTGTCTATTAAAAGCTCTGGGCTTAAGTGATTAATATTGGTTTTGTAACCCTTAATCCCTTCAAGCAATCTATGTTTTTCGATAAGTGTTTGATTCACTCTAAAAGTCTTTTTGTTGGTATTCTCTAGAAATTTTGATCTCTTAAGCGCTTTTGAGGGATTATGCAGATAATATTCTGCTTTTTCTATCTGTTTATCGTTATCCGCTTTATCTTTTCTTGCCCTATTTGCCATATATTCGTAGAGGAGATTATCTCGTTTAATAATTTTGCCGTCAGTTTGATTAAGCTCTGAAGCAATGCCTTGAGCTTGACTAAGATTTAAGTTTCCAATTCTTGCCCCAACCACATAATCAATTCCATTAGCCTCAAGTCCTATTAGATTAGCTTCACTTAACATTCCTGCATCTGCAACAACTGTAAATTTATCTATTCTGTATTTATCTTTAATAGCTAAGATTGCTGGAATTATTGTTTTTCCCTCAAAAGTATTTCCTTTGAAAATATCGTAGTAGATTGGAAAACCACAATCATTAACAACAAGACCAATTAAAATCTGCGGCTGATTAATTTTGTTGTCTTTAGAAAACCCATGCTTTCTCAAATCATCATCTTTGAAAGTTTCAAAATACAAAGTAGTCACGTCATAAAAAACTAACGAAAAATCAAAGTGTAAATTGTCCTTTGCATATTTTATGGCTGTACGAATAATATCTTCCTTTAAATCCGCCAATTTCAAAAGCTCCCGAAAGACTGTTGTCTTTTTGTAACCAATATCAAAATATTTCTTAAGGAGCATTATTGATCTTATCTTAGAAGCTGGTTCTAAAACTCTAATTATTGCAAAGTGTTTAAGAACGTCATTTTTCATTCTATAGAATCCAATCCTTCGGTAAACTCCGTCTAAGTATTCAAAAGCCTCTGAAAGCACACTTTTTTCTACCTTAACGCCACGTTTAAAAAGAACTTCTTCTGATTGCGGATTAAAGTTTAATTCTAG
>JBBTXS010000006.1:0-13710 GCA_038062115.1 Patescibacteria group bacterium | reverse complement strand
TCGGAGGGGTATTGACAAAACATACACCATAATATATGATGTATATATTATGAAAAGATACCAGGTTTATCTTAATCCACATTCAGTTTCAATACTCGATGAAGTTGAGGGGATATCAAATATTTCACGGTCGAAAATAGTAAGAGAATTAGTGGATCGGTTTACGGATCAAATAGCAAAAGTTTTTACCAAAAGAAACGATCAACCTTATAGGTTATCTCATCTTGATAAGTTAGTTGGAGCAATAGATCAAAAGAGCAAAAAACCGACCAATTATGCTCTTGAGGACGATGAAATTTACTTAAAAGATTAATATACGTGAAGATTTTTGTTGACACCAGTGCCTTCATGGCTTTCATACTCAAAGACGAATCCTTTCATCATCAGGCAGTTGCAAAATATAAAGAATATAAACAAAAGAGAGCACAACTGATAACTTCTGATTACGTGCTTGACGAACTTTTTACAAGATGTCTCTATAGAGCTGGCAGCCATGGTGGCAAAATCGCAGTTACGTTAATCAACGAAGCTATTTCTCATAACGAGCTGACTATTTTAGAAGTTGACCCACAAATTTTCAAGAAGGCTGAAAATGTGTTTCTTAAATTCTCTGAGCATAAAATCTCCTTTACAGACGCAACCTCATGTGTTTTGTATAAAGATTTTTCCTTGGATGAAGTATTTACTTTAGATAGTGATTTTAAGAAGATGAGAATAAAGACTTCTTTCTAGCTTCTCGTTTGGTTGTGTGGTTAATCTATTTCATCTCGGAATTGCAATTGATATCTTAATTATTCTTTTAGTATATTGCGATATACTTGCTATAGTTGTTTAATATTTTTGCCACATTACGGTGGGACATTGAGATTTTTCTTTTAGATTTTGGAATACATTAGACTTTTGACTTCATTGGCTGTAGTTGATTTCATTAATCTTGCAAACATCTTCATTGTTCTTAGTGCCCTTATTTGACTTTCGGGTCCTTTTCTGCTCGGATCCGAATCTACAAATAATAATCTTTTTGTTCCATCTGGATTTTTAAAAATTCGAAAGTTTTGTGTTTGCTTGGTAATTGTTAGATCTGATTCTTCGGATATAGCAGTATCAACTTCAGGTCTTCTATTTCCAACAGCAAAACCCGCATGGCCTGCGCCAATAATTGCATCGCTGTCATTTCCTGTGTCTCCGCCAAAGATTCCAATACAACCAAATTTATTCACAAGATAGTTAATCGCGCCTTTTTTTGTTTCTGGGATTAGGTCAATGTTCCAGCCTGTTCTTCCCTCTCTGCCCTCTTTTCCGTATGAAAAGACAATTTTTACTTGACCACAACCACCTTCTTTCAATTTGGCTTGCATGGTTTTTTCCAATCTTTCTTTGTCAGCGTTAATGCCCTCAAAGTTAAATGATATTTTATATTTTTGCGGCGGGGGATAAGTTGTTAATCCATGCTCTTTTGCTTGCGGGTCTTGTTGGTAGGCGATGACATTAGCTTCACTGTCTCTGTCTTGAAATTTAAGCTCTGCGTTGGGAACTAAAGAAGAGGCATTTGCAACAATATCTTTAGATAGGTTATATATCTTATGTCTATCAAAACCAATCTCTTGGCTGATGTACTTATCGTATTCAGAATCTAATTGATAACTTCCATCTTTTTGCAAAACATATATTTCTGTTCCAACCGATCCAACGACCAAATCAAATTGTGGTAGACGACTATCAGTTTGAACCATATTAAAATCCCTACCGCTTACTGCAATAATAGGAACATTATATTTATTAAGAAGTTCTGTTAATTGTTGGGTTGCCAACATGTATTCTTGATTTCTGGTTTGGATAAGAAGTTGCAATTCTTCTGGACTAAGAGAGGTTGTTTCTTCTGGGGTTGGTTTATAATCGTATATATATGTCCCATCGATATCAGTAAAATTAGCAACCGTTAAGCCCGGAAAGGTATTCTCACTTGTTTGTCTTTCGAGCTTGTCGTAAACTGCCGCGTTTGCGTATTCTTTTTGGTTACGCAGATTATTCACTATTTCTATATGTGCGTTTCTCTCTGATGCAGGATTATTAGGTGCTGGCGATTGTTCTTGACTTGCCGATGAGCTAATAATAGATTTAGGCTCAATTGGTTTTATTGCTTCTATAAGTATAGATCCTTCGCTCATTTTGAATTGTAAACTACTTGATTATACACTTTTTCGTATTCATCTACCATTCGCTCGATAGTAAAATTTTTCTCAACATGCGCCCGGCAATTCTTTCGCATTGTTCTATAATCATTTTCCGACATAGAATAGATTCGCTCGACAGCCTCGCTTAGACCTTCAATACCTGTTTTTTTGACACTCCAGTCTCCTCGGATATCATCATCAGAAGGATTTACAATAAATCCTGTTTTACCATCTTGGACTATTTCGGGCACAGCGCCTCTTGCGTAACACACAATAGGCGTACCTGTGGCCATTGCTTCAAGTAAAACTAAACCAAATAATTCCTTATCGCTTCCTGCAAAAATAAATAACTTTGCGTTTTTGAAGAACGAGCTCTTGGGTGCATTTAAGTTTACCAAAGTATAGCTAGAAAATAATGGTTTTATACTTTTTTCAAAGTAATCATCGTCTTCATTATGAAAATAAAAGTTCAAATTTATCTTCAAAGTATTTGATACAACTAATGCTTCAATAGCTCCTTTAGGTAGCCTTGAGTCAATTCTACCAAACCACAATAGGTTTGCTTTTTGGTCATCTTCTAGATATTTGTATTCTTCTATATCTATGCCATGAGGAATATAGAATTTACTGTCATCAGGAATCATAGTAGCTTTTTTATATTCAGACATAGAAGGAAAAATGTAATATAAATTCTTTGGGTAAGGAAAATATTCAAAGAAACTAACGTATTTTCTGTTTCCTGGAGTATGCACAACTATTATATATGGCACCTGATACTGATCTGCATTTGGCGGTAAAGGAGGGTAGTTGGAGCTATCTAGGATAAAGCTGTATTTAGATTCGTATTTTTTTAACTGTAAAGCAATTTTTGTAAATACGGCTCCAAAGAAGTATCGTATCTCTTTGTCTTGGTACTTCCTAAAATACTCCTCATTTTTTAGCTGATCAAATTCCTTTTCAAGCGTTGGATGTAAGTCTATTTTGCCGGGAACATTCAAAGATCCCTTAACGGCAAAAAGATCAACAGTGTGCCCACGTTTTACTTCTTCTAAAATAAACTTTGCGGTCCAAATTTCTTGTCCGCTAGGCACATCAGGCGTAGTTTTTTTTGTTATTGTACTAATACAGGCAAAATGCATAAAGCTTAAGCTAAGGGACGTTCCTTAATGATTCTTAAATACAGCTTCTCATAGTTTTTAGCCATTTTTTTTATAGAAAAAAAATCTTCTATACGTGTTCTCGCGTTGCGCCTGAATCTTAGATAATCTTGTTTTGACAACGAGTTTATTTTATTAATGGCGTGTATTAGGCCATTAATACCTGTTTGTTCTATTATATATTTGTAGTTTGCCTGTTTGCTATTACATATTAAATATCCAGTTTTATTATCTACGACTTGCTCTGGAAGTGCGCCTGCGGCATACGCAATGACAGGACTTCCACAAGCCATTGCCTCCAGAGGAACTAAAGGGCATGAGTCTTCGTAATTGACAGGCATAACAAGAGCTTTTGCTTTTGAAAGGAGATCAAACCACTGCGGGGTTGCCCGGGGTATCATACCGAAATATTTGATATGGCTGTATTTTCGAGCTGCTTCTTGGGCTTTTTGTTCGTACTCTTTGTATCCTTTCCCAACAATATAAAACTGAAACTTTGGATTATTTATCGCAAGATCAAGAAAAACATCAATCCCTTTATCTTTTGCGAGCCTTCCTAAAAAAAGAAAATAATTACCGCCTTTTTCATCATATGGAAATTCTTCGACCTCAATTCCGTTATAAATAACTGGTATTTCTTGAGTTAAAGGATAACGCTTCGCTTGGGCATTAGAAAGAGCCGATATATATATTTTTTTATCATAAAATGAAAAGATTGCTTTTTCAAAATCATGATACATATTGTGAGCAGTAAATAGTATCGGAGTTTTTATTAGAGAAATATAAGGCATAGCCATATAAATAGGTTCTGTCTGGAGGTGAATAATATCGTATTCTCTCGCGCGTTTAAATATTTCTCCGATATATACTTGCTTCATCGAAACAACAGCTTTGGTAATCCAATCGTTATCTGCGAGGCTAGAATCAATACGAAAAGGCTCAAGATTGAGATCTTCTATGTCTATACCATCCATATGCGAACCTTTTGCAGCATAAAGGGTTATCTTATGTCGTTTTGATAATTCTTTAATGATGTTGGTTGTAACAGTAGTTGAAGCAGCAATCTGTGAAGGATCGGGAGGAAAGGTAGTTCTATTAGAAGTAAAGTAAGCAATCTTCATATACTCATAATAGCAGCTTACAGAAGACTTTTGTATAGGATAATAAATTTTTCAACTATTTTATCCCATGAATAGTGTTCTTTGATTGTAAAGGCTGCATTATCCGCAACTTTTTTGCGAAGCTTGTTATCTAATAGAAGTTTTTCAATAAGTTTCGCCAAGCTTTTACGATCATGAGTATCTACAATAAATCCATTTAATCCATCAACTACAACCTCTTTGCTGCCAGCAACGTTTGAAACTATCGGTGTTACTCCGCAAGCCATCGCCTCAAGAGTTGTAAGACCAAAGGGTTCATATCGCGATGCCAAAAGAAAAATATCACTGTTTCTGTAATAAGCTGGCAAAACTTGTTCATGATTTACATGTCCTATCATAGTGATCCTTTTGTCGAGTTTGTATTTATCAATAAGAGCTTTAATTTTTGTCTCTGTTTCTTTTTCTTCATTTGACATATTGCTTTCAGTTCCGCCCCCCATGTATAAATGGAAATCTATTTTATTTTTAATCATGGCCAAAGCCTCAATTGCTCGATCCAAACCTTTTGCAGGTACCATTCGGCTTATTGTAAGCACAGCATTTTTGTGTAAGTTTAATTTTTTGTCGTAAGAATTTTTTTTAGTTGTAAATACTTCGGTATTTATGCCAGGATATATGACGTTTAATTTCTCGAAATCAATAATGTAGTGTTGAAGAACTTGGATCCTAGATATTTCGCACAGAACTACAAGAGCATCAGCCCTATTCATTATTTGCTGTTCAATAGCAATTCTTACATGATATCTATACATTGGTTTTAGTTTTTGCACTGGCATTTCTTCAACAGACATCATTTCTACCTTTTTTAATTTTCCAAGAGAATGGGGCGTATGCACATGAGGAATATCGAGCATCTTGGCAAGTAAGTTACCCGCATATCCGCCATCCCAATAGTGAGAATGGATAATATCGTATTGTTTTCTTGCTTTTTGCAGATAACGCATTGTATTTTCTGACATTTCTGGAATAAGCTCATACATTTTTTCTTTTTGCACAAAGTGACTATTGCCGCAAGGAATTCGTACAATCTTTACTTTATCGAATATCTGCTCTTCTTGTTTTTGATTGTCGAATTGGCGCGTAATAATATCTACCTTAATATTTTTTTTGGCAAGAGCCTTGGCGAGTTCTAGGACATATAAAGTTTGTCCTCCAGTATCAGTTTTTCCTAAAGGCGGGGGATATTGTACATACCCTTGAGGGTTTAGCATGCATATCCTATTTATTTTTTTCTTTTTATCTTCTGGTTTAGTCATAAAAGATTAAGAAGGGCTTAATTGTATATTATTTTTTTTCGCTTGTAAAGATTTCAAAATATTTTCGAGAGGGTTCTGTTAAATTCTGTTTGCTTTATATCCCAACATATATATTCACCTTATTTTTATACACCCTTATAATTCCATTGCCTATTTTCATTTCTTGATTTTGGTTTATCTTTTTATGGATTACGATGCTTTCTCTGATAATAGATATAAAATTTTCATGCTCAGGCAGAATATCAAATACTCCTTTGTCATTCTTTGAAGAAACAGCCTCAACTTTATCGTTGTAGAGTACTCCTTGTTTATTTCGAATAACGAGATCGAGTAGGGAGGCCATAGTATGATTATACAAGACTTATATAATAATTGTATGTTCCTTACACATCGGATGTGATATAGCTTCACACATCGGTATTCCCTCTCCACATCTTCTTATAATAAATCAATATAACTACGAGTTTCGCAGTTCTAGTAGAATACCTACATGTCATTCCCGCGAAAGCGGGAATCTATACCAATAATTTATTTATATGGATTCCGTGTCAAGCACGGAATGACAAATGTGCGAAACTCGTGATAACTTAACAAATTTGTTAAGTAGAACCAACTATGGATATTCTCTCAAAAATGGCAAATCCGTTGCAGAGAAGGAAAAAGCGCTCCTTGACCAACTGTATATGGTGCAGATGGGCAAGAGGAGTATTAACATAATTGTCAGCGTTGAGCCAGAGGAATGACAAAAGGTAAGCACGCCTCAGAGGGGTTTTGAAACAGACTCTAAGAAGCCGCTTCTTTAATGTCCGTAAGACTCCCAATAAACATAAACTTATCTTCAGGAACAAGGTCGAACTGTCCCTCAAGTATAGCATTTACGTCTCTAACTGTTGTTTCGCGAGAAGCATATACTCCCTTTCTTCCAGTCTGTTTTTCTGCCACAAAAAAACTTTGCGTCATGTAATTTTTGATCTTTTTTGCCCGCTGGTATATAATCCTGTCTTGATTAGAAAGCTCTGATTCACCAACCAAAGATACTATACGATCCAGCGCAACATACCGCTTTAAGAGGCTTTGTGTCCTAAGTACAACATCGCTATGTGGTTCGCCAACTATTTCTGGGTTTAGAATCGAGGACGTAGAGGAGAAGAGATCAACTGCCGGAAGAAACCCTTCTTGATATATGCTTCTTGATAAAACGATTGTTGAATCCAAATACGGAAAAATTGCTTGTACTCCTTGATCCAAAATATCATCGTTTGGCAAATAAATAGCCTCGATTGCACTAATAGAATTTTGTTTGTTAGAAGTTAGTCTTTCATGAAATGTTGCCATTTCTGATGCAAGCGTTGCTTGATATCCATCTTCCGAGGGAAGAGTATTCATTAGCACCGATAACTCATTTCCAGCCTGAGCAAAACGAAAAACATTATCTATAAAAAACAATACGTCTTGTTTGAGAGTATCGCGAAAATATTCAGCCAAAGCTACACCAGTAAAGCCAGTTAAAAAACGAGTGGCTGGGTTTTCTCCCATGGTTCCAAGAATTAAAGCAACAGAATTTAAGACCTCTTTTTCTTTAAGTGTTTGATATAGTTCTTGTCCTTCACGCACCCTTTCTCCAACGCCTGCAAAAACAGAGACATTTTTTTCTTTATTAAGGGTAACGACGTTATGAATTATTTCTGTAAGAAGAAGTGTTTTTCCAACTCCAGCGCCTCCAAAGATGCCAATTTTTCCACCGCGAACTATGGGGGAGAAGAGATCGATTGCCTTAATTCCAGTTTCTAGGATTTCCTTGTGTTGCAAAACTTCGCCAAAACTTAAGGATTTTCTATAAATAGCCATTTGACTTTGTGCTTTAATTGCACCTTTGCCATCTAAAGGATTACCAAAAATATCTATAACTCTTCCTAGGACGCCGCTGCCTACTGGGATAAGAATTGGTTTTTCTGTATTAATAACTTTCATACCTCTAAATAGCTTTTCGGTAGTGCCCAAACTTAGGCAGTAAAAGGAGGAGTAAGCTGAGGATATAGATACTTCTAGTTTTATTAAAGGGTCATTTTCCAATATTAAAATATCGTGGATATTAGGTTGCTCATGGCGAAATTCCACTTCTACTACTTGTCCTTGAATGCTGACAATTTTGCCAAAGGAGTTAGGCATAGATGTTTATCTTTTCAACAAAAACAGCCCTGTCAAGCTCTCAGCCTGTTTTTTATCCATTGTTCTATGTTTTGTTTTACCTAATTGAAAGATCATTTGTTTGAGTTTTGTTTTGGTGTTCTCTGCGGCGGAATCCAAAGATATCATTCGGGATGCAAACTTGGCAAGCTCAGATTCGTAGAGTGTTTGCTCAAAAATAGAGGCAAGAATTTCCTTTTCAAAAAATCCCAATACTTTTTCAAGATTTGGTTCAAAGAAATATTTGATTTCAATACCTGTTTGTTCCCAAGCAATTTGATCTCCAGAGATATTTGTTGCGATTGGTTCTTGCATAAGAACATTTACGAACTGTTCGTAGAAAACAATTATTTCTTGATACTCGATAAGAAAAAGAATAGTTTTTTTTAAATTTTCTTCGTCTATTTTAGTATCTAGAAAATCAAAATAGTAGTAAGGATCTTTTGGAAAATCTTGCTTGAATCGCTGCGACCCAAGTTTGCCTATAATTGCGACATCTGCTTTTTGTTTTCGGTATTGCGCGACAAATGCATCATAAGCTTTTCTTATAACCTCTCCGTATAAACCAGTGTTTGCAGAGATTAGAACATAGAGTTTTTTCCCGTTACGCTTAATAAAGCTAAGCTTTGATTGGTCTTTGACTTTTTTTGATTTCATTAATTTTTCGACCTGTTTTTTATACGAGTATTTGACGTGTTGGAAAATACTATTGATCTCAAGAACAAAATCACGGCTTTTAAGAACTGATCCTCGTATTTTTTGCATTCTTGAGGCTGCGATTTCCTCGTATGTTTCCATGATGTTTCTAAATGTGTTTAAATATTGAATTTCTGTTTCCAGTTCTTTTTTACTTGCCATATTTACTTATATCTGCCAAGATTTTGTCTCCTTTTTGCTTTAGAATGCCTAGCAAGCCGTTGAAAGATGTAGCTTTTTCGACCAGCATATCCATCTCTTCTCTAAGCTTTTTGTTTTCTTGATATGCTTTAATTGCTCTTTCTATATTATGCCGGGCATCCTGAGAGTCTCGGTCTTGTGTAATCCTATTCCAAAGCAGACAAAAAAGAATGATTTGTACTTTTAAAGGTATAATGGTTGAGGTATTTTGTCCAAAAAATTTTATAATCTCATCTCCAACGCTAAGTGTAATTTTGGTTCCTTCGGTTAGCTCTGCGCCAAAATGAGTAAAGTTTTGCATTTTTTCAAAAAGGGTTAAGAAACTTAAGATTTCTCGGTTGATCTCTCTTTGAGCATTGGTTTGAGTTTGTCTCCCAACCCTAGTAACTGATAAAAAGGGATTAATTGCTGGTCGTCTGCCTTTGGCAAAAAGATCTGCGTCAAAATATAGATGGCCATCTGTCATAGACATGATATTAGTTTGTATATACCCAGATAAATCTCCCTGAATTGTCTCAACAACTGGAAAACAAGTTATTGCTTTTTCTCCTTTTTGGGTAATAAAATTTCCGGCTCGCTCAAGAAGACTAGCATGGGCATAGAATATATCCCCAGGATAAGAACTTCTGCCAGGAAACCTTTTTCCTAAAAGCGCTATTTCTCTATAAAATTTTGCGTGTGTTGATAAATCGTCTAGGATTATAAAAACATCATAGCCTTCGTCTCTAAAGAATTCGGCAACAGTCATAGCAGAGTAGGGGGTAAGGTAAATTATACCTGTAGGATCTTCTGAGCTTGCGGCTATAATCACAACTTTTTCCATTATTCCACTCTTAGTAAAAAAATCTTTAAGCTCTTTTATGTCAATCTTCTTTCGTCCTATGGCAGCATAAATGCAAATATTATTCTTCTTTGCTTGTGTTAGTACAGATTGCAGCAAAAAGCTAGTTTTACCAGTTTTTCTATCGCCAATAATAAGTTCGCGCTGGCCGTGTCCTAGTGGAATTACCAAATCTACCAGACAGACTCCAGTCTCAAATTGTCTGTTTATTGCAATTCTGTTGATAATTCCAGAGGGTTTAGCATTGATTGGTAAAACTTTCAGAGGTTTTTTTATTGGTTTGGTAATTTCGAGGTGATTGCCCAAGGGATCAAAAATATTTCCAAGAAGCTCAAAACCTACTGGAAAGTGGAGTAGTTCGTTGGTTCTAACCACTCTTGTTCCGGGCTTTGGGGGTGGCGCAAAGAATGCGAGTATTTCTACCAAATTTTTGCTTGTAGACATAACTTGCCCAAGTTTGCCTGATTCAAAAATCACTATTTCCCCACTTTTTGCAAGGGGTAATCCAGACGCAAAAAGAGTACTGGTTGTTGTTTGCTCAATATAGCCAACTTCTCCGATTGCGTTAAGATAGGAATCAAAGTCTTTCATATATTTAGGGAGAGTTTCAAGTTTTTGATAATGAGCTTATTATTTCTTGTCTCTTATTTTTAAATACTTCATCAAGCCTCTTTTTTAAACTTAAATCTATATATTTACCCTCAAACGATATCGTTATGCCTCCAAGAATGGATTTATCTACTTGTATGTCCAAAATATATTCATCTCCAACATTTTTAGCAATCCAATCGTAAATTCTATCTATAGAATAATTAGAAGGCGAGAAAGCAAGAGATAGCTTAATTATGCGAAGCTTTTGTAGTCTTTTTTTAAGCTCTGTTAAGAAATATTTAACCATTTCTTTATTGACACTCTGTGACTCCTTATTTAAAAACTCATCTATTATAATTTGCGATACTTCCAGCCTAATTGATTTAAGAGCATTATCGAAGGCATTTGTTTCTTGACGGAATAAACTTGCTATTAATTGATCGATTTCTAGGGCTAGTTGTTCTTTTTGAGCAACAGTTTTGGTAGATTTTAGGATGTTGGAGCATGTATAAGCAATATTATTCATACACTTTTTCCGTCTTTGCCTTATTTAACGCATCAATAACAAGCTGTTCGTGATCTTGTAGCGAGATTGCTTTCCCCAAAACAACCTTCGCTACATTCTGTAAAATATTATAAATCTCATCTTCTACTTTTTTAATCCTATCTTCTTTATAAGCTTCTATTTCTTGCTCTGTTTCAGCGTATTGTTGTTCGATTTTTTGTTCAACTATTTTTTGGGAGGCATATGTTTCTTTTTTAATAATTTCTTTAAAATCTTTTAACTCTTGTATAGTATTATTTTCTATATCTTTTGTTATATTGTTAACTATTTTGACTGTATTTAATTTTAGGTCTTCCAGTTCTTGTTTATAAACCCTAAAAAGATCAATAGATGTTTTTTCAAAATCTTTTATCTTATTTAGAGATAGAGTTTTAAGCTGCTCTTGGAATTCATTTTGTGCATTATCGTGAGCGAAATGTGCGTCGGCAATTATTTTTACTGCTTTTTGCCTTGCTTCTTCTAAGATTTCCACCTCTTTTTTATGTTGCTGTAGTTTTAAGTGTTCCTTTTCTTTAAGAAGAAAATTATGCTTTTTAAGCATTTTAAGGTGAGAAACAGCAAGCATTAGCAATGCTGCCGATGTAGTTATAAGGCTTATAATCAAAGGAAAAAATACGGTTTTCTCAAATATCATATTAGCAATCTAAGAATCGTCTCTTTTAGAGTATCAGAAGTTGCTATAAAATTTCAAGAGCAAGAAATGTAACCGTACACGATTTGGCAAAACATTTGTCATCTCGAGCCTAAGCGAGAGATCTCCTGGAGATTTCTCACCTATTTCGTAGCTTCGAAATGACAGTTCTTTGGAAACTCGTGGACGGTTACCAATTATCCTATTGTATTTGCTAATATGGTATGCTAGCTTAATAAATAACCATATGAAACCCTTGCTGTCTACAAAAGGTTTTACCCAGCGCCACTTATTCAATAAAAAAATATTTATGTATTTATTTGACAATACTATTAATAAAAGGTTAAGTGGTGCTGGGTTTACTCTGGTCGAGCTTCTTATAGTTATAGCAATTCTTGGAATTCTATCCGTTGCAGTCCTAGGAGCAATAAATGTAACATCAAGTCTTAATAAAGCAAACCTTGCTAAAGCAAAAACATTTAGCGCGAGTGTAGAGAATACTCTATCTATAAATCAGGTTGGTAAGTGGAGTTTTGAGGAATCATCTAGTCCTTCCAAAGATACTTCTGGATACGGCAATGATGGAGTCTGGAACGGTGGAGTTACATGGCAAGATGCAAACACATGCGCGCTAGGATTTAAAGGGTGTTTGAAGTTTGATGGGAGTGTTAATACGTATGTTGAAGCAACCTCTGCATTTGGAGATAAGGATTTCAAAACTGCACCCTTTACCATAGCGTTGTGGGTTAATCCTAGTTCCTTGGCTGGTAGTCCTGTATTCATTAGTATTGGCAACACAACCGATGCAAATTTTAAGATTCTAGTATTTATAACTTCAGCTTTACCCATCTTTGTTAGCTGGCGTAACTCCCTAGGAGTAAGATATGGGCTTCGTCAAACAAATAATAAAATACTTCCTCTAAATACATGGTCACATATTGTAATTACACATGATGGTACTGAACCAAGTACTACCAGCTCAAGAATTTATTTGAATAGCAATATTCTTCCAGTCACCACAGACGCGGGTTCCTGGACCATGATTGAAGCAAACAAGGTAAGAATTGGAGCTGGGGGTAATGCGGTTGGGGGTGAACAATATTTCAGCGGGCTTATTGACGAAGTTGCTATCTACAACCAAGCCTTCACCCTGTCCCAAATCCAACAACTTTACGCCCAAGGATTGCCACGGCACCAGTTGGCGAAGAGATACTAAATCTTATTTCACCCCTAGTCCTTCATGCAAGACTTGTCGCATAAGTGTTTGATATGGAATATGCAACCTTGCTGCCTTTTCTTTTGCCTTTTCTACCAAGGATTCCTCTACGCGTAACGAGATTAAGCGTTTTGATGGCTTTAAGTTTGGAAAACTAATCTTTTTAAGGTCTGATGGTTCAAGATAATCTGAAAAATCAGTATTTTCTATAAATCTTTCTACCTCTTTTTCATTTCTGAAATCAGGTAATTTAAGCGGTTTCTTCATAAACGAACACCTCCTTTCTATTCATTGGTCTTGCTGATATACAGCGAATTTTTCCATCTCTTATTGTAAATGCGATAATAAGGAATCTTGCTTTCTTTGTTTTTCCAAACAACAAAAATCGCTCTTCTTGTTTTGAATGCTTGTACGAGTTTCGCAGTTCTAGTAGAATACCTACATGTCATTCCCGCGAAAGCGGGAATCTATACCAATAATTTATTTGTATGGATTCCGTGTCAAGCACGGAATGACAAATGTGCGAAACTCGTGGCTTGGTATCCTGAAAAACTCGTTTGCTTGTATCAAAAAATGCTTGTTCTTGCTCTTTGATAGATACCCTATGTTTTATCCAGCTTTTTGTACTGTTTCCTTCATCCCATTGAAAAGTTAAAGCAATAGACAGAATTACCTCTTCCATGTATATACAATATAGTTACATTTTACTAATTTGTTTCAGGATTGTCAATAAGGAAGGTTCTTATTCGTAGGCGTTCATCTAACAGGGAAAACTATCTGGAGTTTATAGCGTAAAACAACCTATTTGATTATTTTGAAGCCAAACTGGGGTAATGTCAGCTTAATTAGGTAACTATTCAGTTCTTACCAATGAAGCTGTCATTTCGAGCGTAGCGAGAAATCCCCAGGGGATTCTCACGGCTACTTCGTAGCCTCAGAATGACATTCTGTTGGGAACAACGGAATACTTGCTTAATTAGCTATTGTATTTGCTAATATGGTATGCTAGCTTAATAAATAACCATATGAAACCCT
>JBBTXS010000005.1:0-1520 GCA_038062115.1 Patescibacteria group bacterium | reverse complement strand
TGTACATCTTTTGTTTTTATCTGAGCAAGAATTCCTGATTTTGCACTAGATATAGCTCCTGTAAATCTAGAATATCCTATGGTTCCTAAAGATAAACTTGCTAAATCCTCAAGACTAGATGCATTATCTGCGTTTTGTTTTAATATTTCTAATAATAATGGACTTCCATATGCTCCAGCTGCTGCTGAAAGCTCTTGCTCAAAAGCACTTAAGTTTCCTGTTACATTTCCTTCTCTGTTAGCTGCAGGAAGTAGTTCTGGATTTAGTGTTTCAAAAAAAGCATAATCTCCAGGAGGAGCAGGTTCAGACACAACATTAGCGTATTTTGAATAACCTAATTTTTCAGAAGTTATAAAAGGCGCTCCTTTAACATTATATCCGTCGCTGCTATGTTCTCCAATATAATTAATAAATGCTCCACAGTCTCCTAATGAAGTGCAAAAATCATTCATTTCTGTTGTAAATTTTTTAGTATGGCAATCACAATTATCAACACAACCAGGACAAAATAATCCAACAAGCCATGTTTCAGTACATTCTAGAGTTGCAATATCACAAATAGCATCTGCAGGACTTGCACTAAAGTAAGATTCTTCATTTAAGGTTCCATTTTCATCGTAAAGATTATCAGGAATAAGGTCAAAGCCAGGAGGGTATTTTGGAAGACAAACATCAAATTTAAAACTACCATCCATATCAATATGTTTTACTCTGCAGTCTACATTTTCTTGGCATTTATTTTTCAGTCCGTCTTTTAATTTATTATAATCTAAACACTCTCTCCATCTATTAACTCTACATGCAGCTTGAGGAAATTCTTTTCCATTTACATTAGTATTTTCTTGAACGCAAATTTCCTGTCTAAAATCAGCGCAAGGAGCTATTCTTTCAGTTCCTCTAAAACAAATATGTTTAATATGCCTGCTTCCAGGAGGATCTTTTCCATCTCCAATTGCAGCATCATATGAACACCAAGATTCTCCATTTTCTCTATCTTTTGCTCCATCTCCGTCTGTGTCACATCTTACGTCTTTACATATAAATTCTCCAAGCTCTTTTCCGCAATAACTTCCCCTATATAAATCGCAGTCGTTTGCAACAGATTCTTTGTTATTACAAGAATCAAACCAATAAACGTCTTCCTGTCCAGAAACACAACCTTTATGATCTTTAGCTTTACAAGTTGTATTCAATTCTTTGTCAGAACAAAATTTATTAGCCACAAAATTTTTCTCGCTTCCTGTTCTTTTAAAACATTCATCTAAACTTGTTATTGCACATTTTCTTTGTTTATCTGAATCAAAAACACAAGCTCCTTCTTTATTTTTTTCAGCTAAAAATAAACATTGTAATTCTGATTCAATATTTTGATTCCAGTTTGTTGGAAGCCCTTTGTTTTGAGTATTTCCTTCCCACTGACAATTTTTTTCGGTATTCCATATAGCTTCTTCTCCAATAAGACAACAGCCTTTTCTACATTCTTGGATATTACAAGCCTCACCATCTTTAAAAATTCCTCC
>JBBTXS010000004.1:0-138347 GCA_038062115.1 Patescibacteria group bacterium | reverse complement strand
ATATCTTTTTTAGGAATATCGGCAAGTTTTATATTCTTGCTCTTTATTCCTAACTTTATATACCACTTCAACCTTTCATTCTTCCAATACTCATACCATTTCTCGTCTGTTCCTGGTTTTATAAAATATTCAAGCTCCATCATTTCGAACTCTCTAACCCTAAACAAAAAGTTGCCTGTTGTGATTTCATTACGAAACCCTTTGCCAATCTGCGCAATACCAAATGGAACCTTCACCCTAATTGAATCAACCACGTTCTGAAAATTGATGAATATCCCCTGCGCTGTCTCTGGACGAAGATATGTTTTGTTCTTTTCATTATCAATCGGCCCAACATAGGTCTTAAACATAAGGTTAAAGGGTTTAACGTCTGTCCATGCCTTTCTTTCGTGTTCTTTTTCATGTTCTGAAATATCTTTTTTGTGATCAGCGCGAAATCGTTCATGACATACTTTACATTCTATTAGAGGATCTGTGAAAGATGCTACGTGTCCAGACGCCTCCCAAACTCTCGGGTGATGCAAAATAGAAGAATCCAACCCAACTATGTTTTCTCTTTCAAGTACGATATTTTTCCACCACTCATTCTTAATATTGTTTGCAAGCAAAACGCCAAGTGGCCCTAAATCCCATGTGCCGCTTAAACCTCCATAAATCTCACTCCCCGGATATACAAATCCCCTCCTCTTACAAAGCGCAACAATTTTATCCACTGCGTTATTATTCATGCAGTCTTAACCTTTATTATTTGATTATAACATAGAACTAAACAACGAAAACAATCAAGAAGATCTTTGACAAATTTTGTCGATCGGCTATTTTTGTCAACAGTTTTCGTCGTGAGGATAAATTCCTATTTCCCAACAATATTTTCTTGTGATATAATTTCCTTGGTAGTTCTGACTTTATGAAAAGACTAGAAATTATAAAGATATTGCAGTTTATTTATCTTGGAATTTTTATCTTCTCAATTGTACTAATAACAGTAATGCACACAGTTCCTGCTCCAGCGCTTGCTGTCCTTAGAATTCCAACAAACCTTCGGGAAATTGGACCCTCACTTGGTTTAACTTGGCCAATGTCTCTTGAAGTATATCATGTATTCTTGCTTCTATTTTTTATAGTAGTAATATTAAATGGAATAGGCCTTTATCGCTTACACATTCCCAAATGGCAAACTATATGCAAGCTTTCCTCCTTCTTGGGTTTATTACTTATATGGTCTATATTTATATTCTTTATGTTGCCCTTGATATTAGAAAGCAATTTTGAGACTAAAAATCTACAAACTTCACTTATCTATGCGTTACTTTCATTTGCTTTCTTTATTGTAGATATTCTAACATTTGCTGTGGCTGAGGAAAAGGGGAAGTAATCGTCTCGTTGTAAGCTTCCTTTCCAAAATGTCTTCTATAAAAGCTTCTGTATCTTTTAATTTATGCAATTTTGGTAGGAAACCTAGCATTACAAGAAATTCCTCTTCAAAATTTTCAATAATAGAATGGCTGTTATAATCAGTCACTAATCTATACAATGTATCTTTGAGTAGATAGAATACCTTTTTATTTTCCTCACTATCTGGACAAAACTTATCAACCAACTCGCATGTATAGTAGGCAAAACCAACCTTGTGTAAATTATTTTTAATAGGTAAAAATTCTTCCAAACTTTCTGCCTCTGTAACTATAGGAAATAAAGATCTTGAGCTTCTATAGAGAGTAAGAATAGAAAGATTTAAAAGCTCTATGTGGGGAGAGCGCCTACTTGTAATTTTTCTAACTCCTGGGGCCCTAACTTGAATTTTTCCGTTTGTTTTTGTAAGAACAGTTAAAATTCTGTCTAACTCTCCAAAATTTCTTCTCTTAATTATAACACCTTCTGTTTTAACAAATCTAATCATAAATTTATTTTTAACTGCTTATCTGCTAACAATGGAAACTCTTCTCTTTTTTCTCCATTAACAACAATAGTATACTCATTATCATGTGTTCCTGGCTGTTTTTGAATAAGAACAGGCAAAACACCAGAATTCAGTTTAAATGGCAGAGTGTAAGAAATAGTAAATGTTGCCACACCCTGTGGCCTAACTGTCAGAAAACCCTCGAATACTGTCTTGCCTAATTCTTCGTATGTAGTTAATTTAACCTCTGATCCAGTGCTATCTATTAACTTGCTGCCTTTGGGCGTATAGATTCTAATCCAATCTCTTAGCACCGCATTTAAACAAAGATTGCCTCTTTCCAAATTACAATCAGAAGGAGGATGGGGATTTTTATAATTTATTGTAATAGTTTTCTTAATGGTTCCGTCATTTGTAATGTCAAAATTATCTTTTACAGATTCCTTAATAAATAGATTGGCTTTTGCTCCAGCAAAATTTGCTTGGTTGATATGCAGGTAATCTCCATCAAATTGTTTAATTCTCCCCGAAGCATTAAGGGCTTCAACCCCAGCCTGCGCATCTTTATTGTAAAGATAAAACAACACATGCTTTTCATTTGCCTGTTTTAGTATATCCTGAAACAGTGGTCCCCAATAAATTTTAGGAGAAGATTTTAACGCTTTCTCCATAATGGCATAAAGTAATACTCCAAGAATATCTTTTCGTTGTGCTTGAACCTTTGCTAACGATGTTATTCTTAAATCAAGACTTTTTGGTGTGCTAATAAGATTCTCAAGTGTATAAATAACTTGGGGACAATCGCACCTTTTATCATTACTGCTTGTAAACTTAATTCCACCGGCCATAACTTCATCGTCCAATATTTTAATTGTTGAAACTAAAACATTTGTGTCTAAAGCGATAATTCCATCAACATCAACCTTCCCAGAAGAATTTTTGTATAACGAGTTAAAGGTTTTCATTGATTCTACAAAGTCGGGCGAAAGATTCGTGTCGCGTAAATTAAATATTGTAACCTTAGGAAGATACTTAAGAATTGGCTCTGGCGCTTTGGGTTTTCTCGAAACTGTATTATCAAGCGTGTATATGTCGTCAGACCTATCCACATGTATAATACCTTTATCTATACGAAAAACTGCATATGCTGTAATAAAACCGCCAGTTGGCCTAAGTTCTTTGTCGTTTTGAAATAACACTAAGTACTTTTTCTCTTTGGGCTCTCCTAACAGGCTTGGTAAAATTTTAATAAGTGGCCTTGCGTCATTAACAAATGCAACTGCATCACTTGTTAACTTCTTTACCTGTACTAATTCTTTCTTAATTTTATCTCCTCCAAAAAACGAAGAATAACGCGATGGATCGACATAATCAAGTTCGTTCTTTGCTAGATGCATATACTTGGCGATGTCGTCTATATGCGGTGTAATCTTACCCATTGTTTTAACTGCTGTTTCTATTCTTTGCGAAGCTGTACCTCCAACAAAACTTCCCTGACCCTTAAGCCCCAAAATATCCGCATAAGGTTGTACGGAATCAATTAAAACTTCCGCTGCTCCCAAACCATGAAATCCTGCTTTTATTAGGTGTTGAGCATCGCTGTAGTAAGCGCTCGCGAAAGGAATAAATTTAAGAATACCCAAACCCTCCAGATCTTTTTGTATTTGAGTCAACTCTTTTTTAGTTTTTTCAAGCTCTA
The DNA here is from genome assembly GCA_038062115.1 of Patescibacteria group bacterium. GTDB lineage: Bacteria > Patescibacteriota > Microgenomatia > Levybacterales > UBA12049 > JBBTXS01. The sequence goes on along the minus strand of JBBTXS010000004.1, from coordinate 134,748 downwards.
AGTCTGCTTGGGCAATATTTTGTTTTTTAACAGCATCTGCTGTGGCTTTTACTTGTAATGATGTTTTTTGAATATCTTTATAAACTACTTTAGCTGGCAAAACAATTGTAAATACAGAAACTACAGAAATAATAATTAAAACAATAAGAACAATTAAGCTTACAAATACAATTGGCTTTATTTTACTTTTATTTGACTTTTTATCTCCCCGAGAATCTAAAGAGTTTGTAGGCGAGCCTAACTCAATTTTATTAAATCCTTCCATACCCTAAATACCATAGTATCCAAAAATAATAACCAATGTCAACCGCCAATCAGCCTGACCTTACCCCACTTGGTGACTGTCATTGCGAGGAGACCCGCAAAGCGGGGCGACGTGGCAATCCCATTGTGAAAAAAGAGATTGCTTCTCAGGCTTCGCCTGATCGCAATGACATGAGTAATTTGAAGCAAAACTGGGGTAGTGTCAGCCAATCAGCCTAATATGCCCCGCGACCTTTAAGGATAACGGGAATGGTTTTAAGGATTATTACAAGATCAAGAATAAAAGACTGATTATTAATGTAATAAAAATCATATTCCAGATTTTCGGAAAGCGGCAAGTCCTTTCTTCCTAAGATTTGCCAAAGACCTGTTAAGCCAGGTTTGATCTCTAGTCTTTTTCTCTCCCAATAGGTGTACTTTTTTACAACAAACGGCATCTCAGGACGCGGTCCAACAACACTCATATCTCCTTTTAAAATATTAACAAATTGCGGAAGCTCATCAAGGCTAAAGCGTCTTAATAACTTACCAATTTTTGTAACCCTTCCATCATTTCTGTATGATGGAGCCTCGTTATAAAGAGATGTACCATGCCTCATGGTTCTAAATTTATACATTTTGAATAATCTGCCATTTTCTCCAATGCGAGTTTGTGTAAGAATAGCCGACCCCTTTGAATCAAGCTTAATCGCTGCCATTATTACAAGCCAAAACGGAAAAGTGAAAATTAGACTGACTCCCGAAAACAAAATATCAAATGTGCGTTTATAAATTCTTTTCCACCAGGGAAAATGAATCTTGCCCACATCAAGCGAGGGAATATTTTCCAAATTTGCCATGTCTATGGTTCCTGTAATTAAATCAAAGATGTTAGATGTGATTTTAAACTTAGCCTTTGTATCAAAGCACTCAGCAACAAGATTTAGAATTTTTTCGTCAGAAAGCGAAGGATCGGCTATATAAACCTCGTCGATTTTATATTTCTTTAATATTTTTGGCAGATCCAATAAAGTACCAAGAACTTTTTCTTTTTGTGAAGTTTTTGACGCAACAAATCCTACAAAATTAAATCCTACAGATTTATAACTTTCGATTCTATGTTTAATTTCATGAGCAAGTTTTCCAACACCTACAATCAAAATATTTACTTTACCAAAGCCATAAAAAGAAAGCCTTGTTTGTAAATTTCTTACTAAGATACGACCTAAAACTATAAAAGTAACTGTAAAAATATAGAAAAGCATTACAATAATTCTTGAATAATCGAATTTATACAAATATGATCCAGCCATAATAAAAAGAATCCAAACTGTTATGGTTTGGAATGAGGTATACATTTCGGAAATTTGAGTCCTTCGTTTTTTTGGCTCGTAAAGTCCAATTAAAGCAAAAGCTATAAGTAAAATTAAGATGGCAATGGGAAGAGCTTGCAAATAGACAGCTATGGGTTGAACAACGTCCAAAAAAATTCTAAAAATTCCTTTATTTCTCAAAAAATAAGAAGCTAAAAATGCTAAGACTACGGCAAAAGCATCCGAAAAAAGAAGTGTAAGAGTTAAGATATTATTTCTATTTAAAAAATTATTTAGCAATTTTGACATTCTGAATTACTGTTTCAAGTTTTTGGGCAATAACTTTGAAGCTATATTCTGCAACAATGGTTTTGCGTCCATTTTTTGCAAGTGTATCATAATGTTCTTTATTTTTTAATAGATTGATTATTTGTTCTGCAAATTCTTTGGGGCTGTCTGCTATCGCAATATTTTTGTCTTTTTTATACATAAGTCCTTCGGCGCCAAGAGTTGTTGAAATAACTGGTTGCCCTATCGCCCAAGCTTGTAATATTTTGTATCTTGTCCCCGATCCAATCCGAACAGGACAGATCGATATACTTGTTCTACTAATAAATTCTCTTACATCCTTTACAAAACCAGTTACAAAAATGTCTTTTTCGTTTGCTAATTTTTTTATTGAGGAGTGGGGCTTGGGACCAACAATAAAAAGTTTTACGTCGTGTATATCTTTTTTAATCTTTGGCAAAATTTCTTTTGCAAAAAATAAACAGGCATCAATATTAACTGGTTTATCCATAAGCCCACGAAACAACAAAGAATTAAAGTGTTCGCCTCGAAGGAGTCGAGGTCGCTGCCTCGCCACCTTCGAGGTGGCCGAAGGACTCCTCGGAGGTGAAAAGTAATATGCATCTACCGGATTCGGAACTAGATGAATATTAACATCCCTTCCAAATTTTTGTAAGTATTTTTGATCTACAGGAGAACAAACTATCCAGTCTCTAAACTTTTCCATAGTTTTCTTCTCAAAAATCCTATACTTTACTTCCTCCAACTTATAAATTATTTTTTTTGGATAATTTGAACCTTTGTACAATCGGTTATAAAACATACTCATCGCATCTGTGGTATCCAAAATAATTGGGATATTTAATTCTGGAATAAATATGGCGCTTCTTAACCGCTTTGCATAGATAAGATCAATTTTTTTATTTTTGATAATATTCGCGATTGTTTTTTTTGCAAGATTTGATCGACAAAATGCTACTTCTGCTGGTAGGTATGGAAAAAGGGAGCAACTTAACAAAGCTCTTAGCGGGTTTAGATAAATAATGTTTATGGATTTACAGACTTTTTTTATTTGACTAAACTCTTTAGGTGTTTCTTTTTGGGTTGTCAGACAAAAAAGATGCACCTCATGCTTTTTTGATAGAATCTTGATTAAATCAAATGATCTATTTCTATGAAGTCTATTGGGTAAATATGGCGGAGGGATGACAAAAAGAATTTTCATTTGAAAATATGAATAATTTGCCTATTGCAAAACACTCTAGGAAATGATATAGTTTTATTCGGAGTTGGTAATAATAAGCTATCTAGTGCCTAGATGCTCCCGAGTGGAACACTCGCTACTGAGTCTAGGACAATCACGGATAGCACCGCCACTCCAAATTTTAAGAGGACTGCGGATGCAGACCTCTTTTTATTTTTCCCACTTCTTTATCCAATAATCTGAGAAGAGCTCTTTCTCTTGAATAATATTCTTTTTAAGTCCATTGTATAACTCTTGTCCTAAAAGTTTTCCCTCATGGTATCTTGCTAATGCTCCGCTTACCCAATCAGCAACTTGAATAAGAGGTGTAATTGTCGAATCAGGAGCTTGAATTTCAAATAAAACATCTATAGGAAGTAAAGGGAGAAGGTGTGCTTTTACCATTTTATTAAACTTTTCTACACGTATTCCCTTTAAACTTCGTGGATCTCTATACACTCGAAAATCTTTATCGGCAAGAGGCAAATATAACTCCAGAGTATATCCAACAATCTCAGTATAAAGGAGACCTGTTTCATATACTTTTCCTTCTTTGCGGTATTTTTCAGGAATATTTGTTAATTTAAGGAATGTATAAAAGATTCTAATATCCTGTTTTGCTAAATATTTTATCGTTTTAAGTCGTAGTTTATCGGTGATATGTGAGTCATTAAATTTCACCTCAGTTTGACCTTTTAACTTCTTGGGAAATTTACTTTTTTGCCATTTTCGAAAAGCCTTTGCTATACGTTTAGGATCACCTACAGTATACGTTCCAACAACAAAATATTTAGTATCACTTCTTCTTAAATCGCCACTTTCATCAAGATAGATGTACATAATGCATTATAAATCTATTTTGATTATACATTACTCCTTTGCAGCTCGTTATGCAGATATGGAGGAGGGGTGACAAAAAGAATTTTCATTTTTTTAACGCATCTTTATAGACTTCCAGAATTTTTGGGACAATTTTATCCCAGGTATATTTTTCTTCCACTAACTCTTTAAGCCCTTTTTTCACCGGTTGGTAATATGCTTCAATAACTGATCTTCTTATGGACTCTGAATCTTGTGGATTACAATACCATGCAAGATCCTTAAAATATTCCCTTGTATAGCCTTTATCTGTTGTTACTACATTGCAGCCATTGATAGCTGCTTCCATACTAGTAATCCCCATCACCTCAAACCAGCTTGGGAGGACATGGACTTTTGCAGCACCGTAGGCAGACAAAAGCATTTGTCTATTCAACTGTCCTAAGTAGTACACGTGAGAATATTTTCTAACTGTTTTTAAAAACTGTTTTCCGTAAGATGAGTGGTATTCGCTAAGACTCCCGATAAATACGAGTGGAATAGTCTCGTTTTTAAGAGCTTCTAAAAGGCCGAGTTGGTTTTTTTTAGGTTCAATGCGTCCAACGCTAAGAATAAAATTTCTTAAATTGTATTTGTTAATAAAATCATTTTTATCTACTTTTGTACTTTCTTTATCAATACCAATCAGAATAACATCAAATTTTGATTTTGGCAACGAGAATTTATTTTGGAGTAGAATACTTTCCCCGCGGGAGGTAGAGATTATTCGGTTTGAATACTTAAGAAGATTTTTTTGTTGCCTTGAGTACGGAATCACAAGCTGTAAAACTGCCAATTTTAGTTGGGAAGAATCTTTAACGCCTCGTATAAGCCCTTTTACAAATTCTTTTAGATCGCCCGGAAGTATCTTTGCCATTTTTTCCCATCCAGTCCTTCCAAAATTATCAAGATAGCTTAAGTCCTCATAAATTGGAGTGACGACAATTTTCTTATGTTGCTTTTTTGCCTGTAGAAAATATGGGTATAAATCGTTAATTCTCATAATGCCAAAAAAGTGGATTAAATCGTATTTGTCAAAGTCGGCAATTTTATCCGTATTAAGGTTCGCATCAACCTCTTGTTGAGAGAAAGCGTTTTTAATATCTGTTATTAAAGTCGTATCTCCGCCAAAACGCTCTAGTAAATCTATTCTTCCTTGTAACAATACCTTCATATAAACTTTTTCATTTCTTCGTAGACCTTAAGTGTTTTTTGAGCCGAACTTTTCCAGCTAAATAACTTAGCGCGTTCCAAGGATTTTTTAGAGAGCTTTGCATAAAGTTTGGCATCATACGTTATTTGCAACATATAAGATGCTAATTTATTGTGGTCGTTGGGGTCAACCATAAATCCACTGTCTCCAATAAGTTCTGGAAGCGAAGAAGTGTTGGAGCCAATAACTGGAATACCGCAAGCCATTGCTTCTAAAACAGGCAATCCAAATCCTTCATAAAACGAAGGGTATATAAAAAGCTTTGCTCCATTTATAATATCAACAAGGTCATCATCAGAAATGTAGCCTGTAACAAGTACATCTTTTTTAAGATTCAGTCTCGCTATATTTTTTTGTATATTTTCCCACCCCCACGCTTTTTCTCCTATTATTACAACTTTAAATGGAGATTTTAATTGATTTCGAATTTTAGCATAGGCTTCCAAAAATCCTTCTATGTTTTTGCGCGGTTCAATAGTACCTATAAAAAGAAAATATTCACCGTCTTTAAGATCGTATTTTTTAAGAACCTTCTGAACAATTGTTCTATTTTCGATAGGATAGTACTTATCACTTATTCCTCCAGAAATAACGCGGATTTTACTGGTTGGTATACCAAGAACATTGTTTATATCTTTTTTGCTATTTTGAGAAAGCGTGATAACTAGCTTAGAGTTTTGGGCAACAAACTTGTTCCTTCTCTTATGGAATTCAATATTGCGAGCATAATGATAATGGGGAAAAAGAGAAGGTGTTACATCGTATATGGTTGCTAAAGTTGGAATTCTTCTGGTTGGTAAATAAAATATATCCGAAAGATGCAAGAAGTCGATTCCTTTATAAAAAAAGTCCGCAGAAATAAATGGAATAAAATGCCACAATCTTCTTAAAAGCCCCCTGTGCATTCGATATATCTTAACTGTAACATTTGGAAATTTAACTAAAGAACTTTCCTTAATAAGCGATTCTCCCGAAAAGACAAAAGCAAAAAGAACATACTTATTCTTCTCGTCTAAAGAAAGAAGGGACTCAAGCACAGATAATGAATAATTACCAACCCCAGTTCGCTTTATTGTTAAAGCACTAATATCGATTCCAATAGTCATACCTTTATCTCCACCTGGCGATATAATCTTAAAAATAATCTTTTCAATCCCTTGTGTTTGATATCGAAAAGACTATTCATAAAATATAGAAATTTATTATAAATTTTTATACGCGAGAAACCTAGTTGACTCGCAGTAATTTGCGCGATGGCTTCAATAGAAAAATTGTTTACAATCGTATTGTAGCCATTTCTAGCAATTTCTATCCTTTTATCTTTATTTTGGTAAATATATCTTAGTAGTTTTCTAAGACTGTTTATATCAATGTCTGCCCATTTTTGGCCACTATAAATTGGAAGCATTTTTGAAGTTTTTTTATCAACCGCAACTAGCCTTTTAGGGGATATAAGAAAACTGTTATTCTTTTTCATAAATTCCGTACTTCCGCTCCAATTTACAGTTGCGGCTGGTTTGCCTACAGCCATAGCCTCCATACATGGCATACCCCAACCATTCGCCCTATCAACAGATATATAGCAATCAATTGCTTTATAAAGGGACGCAAGCTCGTCAATAGATGAAGGAGAGTCGATAAGATGAACTTGTGGCAAATTGTTTCCAGAACCTCTTATTTTAGTAATAATCTTTTTTATATGATTTTTATTGAACTTTAAGTTTGGATAGTCGGTATTGATAGATTTTAGCATAAGGCATACATCTTCGTCTTTCTTAAACTCTTTAAGATATGCCTCAAGAAGAATCTCCGGAGCTTTTCGATAAGAATAGTTGAAGACATACAAAAATTTAAATTTTTTAAGACTTAGCAACGGAAGAGGTTTTATCTTTGGATTAAAAATATTTGTATCAACTGCGTATGGGATAACCTTTATTTTTTCTTTTTTAACTCCAGAATCAGAAAATGTTTTGAGATTAAAATGAGAGGGTACCCAAATCTCATCCATTCTATTGCATGGTTTTACCCATACTTTAGGTATCCTGTTGGTTTCAAATATAGTGCAGCCAATTCTTTTGTAAACTTTTGGTATTTTGACTATATCAAAATGGGGAGGAAGGGAATGGACGATTAAGACTGGTCTTGTGCCAACATAAGTATTGGAAAGAGAATCTAGGAATTTTATATTGTCTTTTCCAATCTCCAAATCTACGCGATCTAAGTTGAATATACGAACAGAAACGCCAATCCTAACAAGGCCTTTTATATAGTTTCTTGAAACGTTTCCGTATCCTCCAATATTGTAAACTGGTCCGGCCCAGATTACACCTGTAGGCTTAAGATTCATAGTATTTCCATTTACAAGGTATTTGAATATGGCCAGAGTAGACTGGATAGCCATCCTTATTTTTTAAGCCCTTTACAAAAAGCGGTAATATCTTGCCGTATCGATTATATATTTTCTTACCAGTTTTATCGTTAATCACCAAATCAAGAAAATATTTTCCTGGTAATAACGAGATTCTTTCTATTATATAGTCGACTTCTCTAATACCGTTTATTCGCTCAAGAATTTTGTCTGCGATTGAGTTAGTACCACCTAAATAATCTCCACTCTCGCTGTACACTATTAAACCAAAGATAGGATTATTAATAGGCATATTTGTTTTCAATGCTGCTCTTATAACAATTTTCTCATTCGATTCAAAGCTATTTGTTTCTAGGCCTTTTTGATTAAGTAAAACTACTTTTTCAAATTTAATTTTGCCTGACACTATGTCGTTTTGTCCTCTATATAAGTTTTTTTTGGCAGACTCATCTAAAAAAATTATTTCTTCTTTTTCTGTCAGTCTATCTAAGTACGAATGGATTACTTTCTCGGAATTACCAACAAGAAGAAATTTTCCGTGTTCAAGCCAAACAATCTTTGAACAAAGAATTTTTATCAGTGACAAATCATGAGACACCATAATTATTGTTTTGCCATTTTTTCTTAGAATATTAATTTTTCTAATACACTTCCTCTGAAACTCCTCATCCCCAACAGTAAGTACTTCATCAATAAGAAGAATTTCTGGATCGAGGTGAACGGCGACTGAGAAGCCGAGACGGACAACCATTCCTGATGAATACGTTCGTATCGGTTGGTTGATATATTCTCCAATATCTGTAAACTCGACTATCTCATTATATTTTTTATCGAGTTCTTTTTTGGTAAAACCTAAAAGTTGTCCGTTTAAATATACATTTTCTTTTCCTGTAAGATCTGGGTGAAAGCCTGCTCCGAGTTCGATTAGTGATGAAACTCGACCGTTCACTTTTACATTTCCTTGTGTAGGAGTAGTTATTCCTGCAATGATTTTAAGAAGCGTTGATTTTCCTGATCCATTATCGCCAACAATTCCAATCGTCTCCCCTTTTTTAATGGTTAAGGAAACATTTTTTAACGCCCAAACTTCTTCTTTTTTTGGGGGCAGAAAAAGATTTTTCAAAAGCACCGGCCGCTCTTTGACAAGAGTGTATTTTTTGGAAATATCGTTTAAAATAATAGAATTGGACATAGCAAATTTTTACGTAACATTTCACCGTTACTGACGCAAATTGTCATGCTGAATTCATTTTAGCATCTAATGAGATTCTGAACTAAGTTCAGAATGACAGTTTATGTCAAGGGTTGTAAAATGTTACATTTTTACCTATCTTATTGACTTTTTAGTTCTTTCGTGATATGTTCTAAATATAGAAGGCTGGGATGGCTTCCGACCTCCAGGTAACCAGTCCTGAGTTAAGTTGCCCTCGGTTCTGTTAATAGCAGAATACCCGGTCTTTTTTATTGGTCATAAAAGAGCGCTAATATCTTCTAAAGCAAGAACTAGGTTGGGTGGGATTTTCTTATTAGCTATTTTCGCTGCATGTATATGTGCTTGGGATGATTTCCCAACTAAGGCAAATTCAATATCAGGATTATAATGTATTTTATGCATCTTGATAAACTCTAGAATTCTTGCTTTAACTAGATCTTCATTTCCATACTCTTTATCAATCACAACTTTACCTACTGGTTTGGTTTTTATAAACACTAAGACAATTAAGGCGGCAAAAGTATCGTAAATGAACATTCTTGGTCTTTGTTGGTTACGGAAGATCTTTTGAAGAAGGCGTTTCACTTGTTTAGGTAGGACGACCGCATACCGTATATTATTCACTAGAGCAATTATTGTATTTAGACTCGTCTGTTCAATTTTCCCTGATTGATCAATTTGATAGACAATTCTTTTCTTCATCTTTTACACCCAATCCGCAAAATATTTTGAACGTTTTGCAAATACAAAAAAACCTACGAGCAATAATATGCTAGTCTCAAAAACCGAAATAGTTAATACGTTCCACGCAGGCATATTTGTATTTAAAAAAATTGCCTGAAATGCAGTTATTATACCAACCATTGGATTTAGATTATATAAAAACAAAAAACTTTCTGGAACAAGTGCGGTTGGGTAGAGAATTGGAGTGATGTAAAACCAAACTAAAAGTGCCGACTGAAGAATAAAAGACACATCTCTATAATAAATATCAAAACTTGATAACAAAAGAGTAATGCCAATAGCAAGAAGCGTCATTAAAACAACAATAGGAATAAGAAGAAAAAAACTAAACGTTACTCCAAAAACTATCGCAACAAATAATGCCAATAGCACCATTGCCAAGATAAAAGTAGAAAGATGGGCAAGAACTGACGAGATGGGTAAAAGTTCGCGAGGAAAGTTAACCTTTTTAATCAAGTCTCTATTGGCAATAAGAGAAGATGTTCCATTTTGAAGACTTAGGGAAAAAAACATCCATGGCAGCAGTCCTGAGAAGACAAAAAGAGGATAATTTTTGACAGGTACTTTTAAAAAAATAGAAAACACAATAGTTAGAACTATCATCTGCAGAAGCGGATTTATCAGAATCCAAAGGAAGCCAAGTGTTGCTGATTTGTATTTTGATTTTAACTCTTTAACTACAAATGCAACCGTTAAGTCTTTTAGATAAATTGCCTTCCTTGCTGTCATAACCAAGAACCTATTGTACCACAAGAGTCTTAAAAATAGGGATCATGGGGTTTTTGGGATCAAGATCTTTTGCAACAACGTTTAACAATCTTTTTGCTTCCTTTGTTTTCTTATTTTTGATATCTATAGCTATAAGCCTTAGATAGAGATTGGCTAGATGCTTGTTGAATCCAGTGTATCCGTATATATACGAAAAACCGCGAAACGATTCGTTTAGGGAAAATTTATTTTCTATAGCATTTCTAATAATCCTTTCCGACTCTTTAAATTCTCCAAGTTCATTATAGGTATCAGAAAGTGCAATATACAGTTTTGGGTGGATAAAGGGCGCAAGCGCAATTGCTTTTAGGAACAATTTTTTTGCCTGTTTGTGGTTTTTATTTACAAATTCTATATTTCCCAATCTATAATAAGGTTCGCTATTATAAGAAGCAAGAGAAGCTGCCTTATAGTACATTGCTTTTGCATCATTTTGCTTTTTTTGAATTTCTTTTATTTGCCCATAAAGAAGATACAAAGTCGAGTCGTAGGGGTTTAGGGTAATTGCTTTTACTATATTTTTTTCTGCTTTAGATATATTATTATCGCCTAAATTTTTTTGCGCCATATCATAATTCCTGTTGCTTATCAATAGCATGGCTGATATAACTAGTAAGACAAATGGAAATAAATATATAAGTTTTTTTATTCCAATTACATCAATCGTTTTTTCTTTTTTTGTTAAGTTTGCAAAAAGAATAGCCAACAATATCCAAAATATTGAATAAAGCGAGATTCGCGACCAATCAATATCAATAAACGCATGTAAAGCCGAACCAAACAGAGCTGCAATTACTCCCAAAAGCAAAGGGTATCTTGTCTCATCGCCAAATCCTTTTATTTCTGCCAAAACTCCAAAAAGCGCACTCAAGATAATTACGGCAAATAGAAAGAATCCAATTATTCCAAGTTCTGCAGCCAACTCTAAATAATGGTTGTGTACATGCTTTGCGTACAACCACGGCACAGTTTGATATCTATTGTAAGCTGCACCAAAAGCCCCGGGCCCTACCCCAAAAATTGGATTATCTTTGACCATCTTAAAAGTATTTTGCCAAACTGTTGTTCGCAAATTTCCACTTACACTTCTTGTTTGATTGGATAGTTCAGTTCTTATACTTTGTGCTTTCTTACCAACGTTTGCTGGTTTAAGAACTATAAATGTAGCAATCGTAAAGATCCCAAATATTATAAAAAGCGGCTTTATATGAGATTTTATTTTTTTAAAGGAGATCACAGAAAAAAGCATTAAGGAAGCGACTAAACTTATCCATCCACCCCGAGAATATGTAAAAACTATTGCAACGAGTGAAAGAAAAATTATTGAAAGTAAAACAAACTTAAAATACAGATTTCGACTTGCTAAAAAGAAACTTAGAAGAAGAGGAATTAAGACAACTATGAAACCGGCCATTTGATTATGCCAATAAAAAGATCCAACTAAATAACTACCGTTGGATAATCCGCCCCAGGAAAAGAAATTGTAAAGATCTTTCACAAGTAAAATGCTCCCACTAATTACGAAGCATGTAAGAAGAAAAGACTGTGTTAATTTATTTTTTCTTATCAAATTGTAAATTGTAAGAAAAAGTGCAAAATAAGAAGCAATTCTTAGAATCTCCCAAATAGTTTCTCCGATGTAGCTCGAAAAAAAACTACCAGCCAACATCCAGCCAATAAATAGGAGTAAACATATAGAAGGAATTGGGGGGAATACAAGTGCTCGGTGTTTTACAATTATTAAAGTTAACGAGCAAAAGCTTACAGCGGCAAGGAGAACGCTATATGTTCGTATGTTATCGCTTAGTTCTCCCAAAATAGTAAGAGCTAGAAAGGCAATAACCAACAAAACTATTCCAGCATCAAAAAGGTCAATGTCTTTTAAGATTCGAGACGCTTTTATCACTACAACGCTCCCTTGCCAGCAATCATGGCCCAAGGAGTTTTGGCTATAATCCAAAGATCATACAATATATTACTTTTTTCCACGTATTGAGCGTCCATTTCTATGCGCTTATCAAAGTTTATTTCACTTCTACCGCTAACTTGCCAATATCCTGTTAAACCCGGCTTAACCGAAAGCACAGTTTTCACAGATTCCAAAGTTTGCGGATATTTTTTTTGCTGTTGTCGCAACTCGTCTGGATAGTAAGCTCTTGGTCCAACCACACTCATTTCTCCTCTTAAAATATTCAGAAACTGGGGGATTTCGTCTAAGGAATGCTTTCTTATAAATCGTCCTACTCTTGTTATTCTAGGATCGTTTTTTAATTTATAGCTGCCCTTTTTATAAACATCGTATAATTTAGAATATTCTGGATCTTCGCGAAGCATTTCGTGCGCATTCTCAACCATAGAACGAAATTTATACATCTTAAAAAGCTTACCTTTCTTTCCAACTCGTTGTGGTGTATCTGCTAAAATGGGTCCTTTTGAATCGAGTTTTATTACTATGGCTATAATTACGATAACTGGCAAGAAGAATATAGTTAAAGCAATAGAGAAAACAATATCTATTAACCTTTCTGTAACTTCATATAGTTCACTTTTTCTAACTCTAGCATATTGCATAGGCTACGTAAGATGCTCATTTGGGGTTCCAGCTAGACTCTCGACTAATTTTTTTATCTTTGGAGCAGAAGTCTTAGGACAAACTAATAAAACATCGTCTGTATTTATAACAATCATTTTCCCTAAATCTATCCCAACTACCATCTGATCAGTGTAGTTAAAAACTAGATTGTCAACTGAGTCGTTTATAAGAACTTTTCCTTTTGTGATATTTTCTGTTGAAGATACCTGAAGAGCTTCCTTTAACGCCTCCCATGCTCCAACATCGCTCCACCCAAGATTTGCTGCTATAACAAACACATGTTTTGGGTCTATTTTTTCCAAAATTGCATTATCAAAACTTATCTTTTCTAATGTGGGGTATACGCTTCCTATAACTCTATTTAGTTCCTTTCTCCCTACAGATTTTTGTATTTTCATAAGTCCTTTCCATAAGTTAGGTGTAAATTTTTTAAATTGAGACAGTATAAAGCTAGGAGTAGTGACAAAATATCCTGGATTCCAAGCATAATTTTCATTTTTTAAAAATTCTTCTGCGAGTTTAAGACTTGGTCTATAAAGCAATCTTTTAAATTGAAAAACTTTTGTTCCTCTTATATCAGAAGTTTCATCGCCAAACTCTATCCATCCTAAATTCTGGTTGGCAAATCGAGCCCTTTGTCCTATAAGAACAAGTGAATTATTGTTTTTTCTAACTAATTTTTGTGCAAAATGCAGGACTTCCCGAAATCTTCTTTCCTTCTTAACAAAGTGGTCACTCCACACTATCGCAATCGGAGAATTAGGATTGCCTTTACCTATAATTGATAGCGCCATCCCAACAGCTGGTCCTACATCTCTAACTTCTGGCTCAAAGATAAAGTTTTCGCCTGGAATTTTTGGAAGCTGCTCTCTTACAATATCTTTATATCTTTTACCTGTTGCAATATAAATATCCGAAAAGGCAAAGTCTGGAAGAAGACGATCCACTGCAAGCTGAAGAGTAGATTTATCGCCGAGTATTTTTTCAAACTGCTTCGGACTATTTCTCCTAGACAGCGGCCAAAGTCTTGTCCCTACCCCTCCAGCAAAGATTACAATCTTCATACGTCTAATTGTCATTGCGAGCCCTGAGCTTGTCGAAGGGCGTAGCAATCCCCATCAAATTTGAGATTGCTTCGTCGCTAAACTCCTCGCAACGACATCCATAAGCTTTTCTTTAAATCTTTCAAACGAAAACTTTTTAGCATTCTCTATGCAGTCAGTACTTTTATATTTTCTTTCATCGAATCTTTTAAGCACATCTGTAAGTGATTTTGGATTTTGTTGACTAAAAAACTCACCAGTTTTTCCTTCTTTTATAGTCTCCAGTGTACCGCCTCCGCGAAACGCAATCACGGGTTTTCCAAAACTCTGTGCCTCCAAAACAGTAAGACCAAAATCTTCAACACCTACAAAAATTAAAGCACGACATCCCTTATAATAGCTTACTAACTCATCTTCAGTCAAGTTGCCAAGGAATTCTATAGTTGGGCTACTGATGCTTTTAAGATACTTTTCTTGTGACCCTACGCCAATAATTTTTAATGGAAGTCTAAGCTTATTAAATGCTCTAATCGCAATATCAATTCGTTTGTATGGAACAAGCCGAGAGACGATGAGGAAGTAATCGACAGTATTATGTAGTATGTAGTTTGTATTATGTATTTCATTTGCATTTTTTTTATACTTAATACTTGATACATGATACATACTACTGATGTCTACTGGCGGGTATACAACCACTGACTCTCTCCCATAATATTTTTTAATTCTTCTTTTGACCTCTTGAGAAATTGCAACGTACGCATCTGGCCTTTGCGCTGCAATTTTATCCCAAGTCCTAAGATACGAAACTACTGGTTTTGATAGAAATCGCAATAAGGGATTTCTAAAGTAATCATCGTAAGCACTCCAAAGATAACGGGTTGGAGTTAGACAATAGCAAATATGCTTTGTTTTTGGTTTGGTTATTATCCCTTTTGCAGCCTCACTCGTAACTGAAATTACAAGATCATATTGGTCAAAAGAAAAACTTTCAAAGGCAATGGGCATCAAGACCGCATATAACTCATGAGCTATAGATGCCAAAGGAAATTTCTGCAAGAATGAACTTCTAACATCGAAAGTTTTAGCCCAAGATGCAGTTATTGGATTGTAAACCGAAGTGTAAATAGGTGCATCTGGAAATAATTCATGCAATGCCAAAAGCACTCTCTCTGCCCCTCCCCACTTATTTACCCGATCATACACCAATGCAATTTTCATTGTAAATACTCCGCCTATTTTATCATGATAAGAAGCAGCCCGTCGAACCCACAACCGCTTGCAATCTTTGAATATTTTGTTTACAATAAAGTTGTTATGAAAAAAATAGAGGATAAAACAGGAAAAACATTAAACGCACTGCTTTCTGGTTTACATCCTCTGGTTAAAAAGTATGGTGGAAAACAGGTATTTGTAGTAGATAAGGAAGTTGTTCCTTTAGCACGTGGCAAAAGGGCACTTGAAAGATTCAAGAGATTAAAAGAAAAATATGGCAAGTCGCCAGTTCTAGTATTTGTCCCACATCCTGGAACTTCTTACATTCTTATCTTTAAATGAAAATAATATCTTCTCGTTTTAGCTTTCGAGGGAAGGGTATTTTGGGTAAAATTTACCGTCCATATCTACAAATTCTTATAACTTCTGATCAGATTGACGAATGGATTCCAGTTGAAATGGTTGTTGATACCGGAGCAGACTATTCGCTTTTCCCAAAAAGGTATGCTGAACTTTTGGGAATCGAATTAGAAAAAGAATGTTTTTTAGAAAATACTTATGGCGTCGGTGGGAAAGAGGCAATTTATCTATACAAGAAAGGTGTCCGCACGAAAATAGGAAGCTTTGAAAATAGAATTCCTGTGGGATTTTTAAATAGGAATGATATTCCAGCATTACTAGGAAGGCTGCAATGTTTAGAGCTACTAACTTTAGTCATGAAAGACAAAACTACAATATTGGAAATGTAGACAGCTACTTCACAATCGGTGCGCCGCCGCGAAGAAACATGGTCAAAAGCAAATCCGCTTTTAATTTATTCAAAAGCCCACGATACTCTTCTTGATTGTAACCACAGAAATATCTACCGTTTTCGTCTTTTTTAGGATCAATAATATCTAGACTACCTACAGATACGATAGAAAAAATTGCGTTATCTCTTTGAATTCTATCGACTATAGGTTCCTGAAAAATATTAAGTCATTTTTCTTCCAAAACGATATAGATTCTGGACGCGCTCATTCTTCGCTTGCCAGAATGACGAGCATAAAGAACATATTTCAAACCAAAAACTTTGGCCCATTCAATCTATTTTGTATGAAAGTAGGACACGGGGAATATGCAAAGATTACTGAGTATATAAAAACTCTTTGGCAAGAAGCAAAAAGATTAAAGCTAAAATGTAAACCCTCTGAGATAACTTTTTATCTCAACAACGCCTATAATCCCAAAATACGCCTCTTGAGATAACCTTTATGACTGGGTCACAATTGTCATTTCGAGCTTGCCGAGAAATCTCCTTCAACGAGATTCCTCGACTCGCTCACGCTCGCTCGGAATGACAAATGGGTATTTATGACCCAGCCATAACCTTTATACTAAGCTCCACCTTCGAAGAATCGCTCCGCAACACCTCGGAGGTGACGAGGCAACGACCTCGGCTCCTCCAAGGTGAATACCAACATAATGATTTTTATTTCAAACCTTACCCCAAAACCAAAGTCTTAGCATTTAACTATAATGGTCCATATAAATATTTAATTCTCATTTACCAAAAGCTGTTTTCGTATATAGAAAGCCAGAAGATAAAACTTAGAGGCTTGGTCTTTGAAACATATAAATACGGTCCGCTAAACACTAAATCCAAGTACGACTACCAAACCACAATAGCATTCCCAATCTGATGTCCACCTCGGAGGAGTCATGCCCTTCGACTTCGCTCAGGGCTGCCACCATCCGAGGTGTAGATACGATTACACCTGCGGTACGGCTCAGCCGCCAACGCAGCTTTCGTATACCTTTAGAGTTTCTCTTGTCATTTTCTCCCAAGAAAATATTTTTGTTTTTTCAAAACCTTTGTTGATATTGCTACTATAATGATTTATGTCATTAGAGTAAACCTCTATCATTTTTTTTGATATATCATCAATACCATAAGGATCAAAATAAATTGCCGCATTTCCGCAGACCTCTTTCAACGAAGGAATATCTGATGCTAAAACTAAACATTTATTTGCCATGGCTTCCAACGCTGGAAGCCCAAACCCTTCCATCAAGGATGGAATAACTAATGCTCTCGCATCTCTATAAAGACAGATCAATTCATCATCGCTAACTTCTCCTAAAAAATTCACTGATTTTCCTAAACCCATATTTTTTACCTTTTCTTTTAATCTTTTGTAAAAATAATCCTCTCTGCCAACAAAAACCAACTTTATACTTAATACTCTATACTTAATACTTGCGAATGCCATAAGCATTCGCTCTAGGTTCTTGTGCGGATATGCATTCCCAACGTACAAAAAGTATTTAGTATTAAGTATTTTGTATTTAGGATTTTGGGATTTATTTGGAATTTGAGATTTTGGATTTGTAATCTCGTTACTTACCCCTTCATATATTACCACTACTTTTTTTTCTGGTACTCTAAGATGGTCAATAATCTCCTTTTTTGTAGCCTTTGATACTGCAATAATTCTTTTTGCCTTTTTTGCTGCTTGCAAAATCACTAATTTGTATGCGAAGTGCTTTAAATAATATAAAGGCAAAGCCAAAGTTGAGGCTTCTCCTGTCGGAAAATGATGCAAAATTAAATCATGAATTGTAACAATAAAAGGCTTATTGTAAAAAATAGGAACCGAAGGATAAGTAAAGTGCATTAAATCCAAATCTTCTTTATTAATTATCGATGAAAACTTCATCTGCTCTTCCAGTGTATGCCACCTTATGTCTGCATTTACTATGCTAAAATTGTCATTCTGAACTTGATTCAGAATCTTTTTTCTATCTTGACTTAAAACAAACAACATGTACTCATTCTTGCGATCAATTATCTGAAGCTGTTCAACAAGATTCCTAGTGTATTTTCCAACTCCCGACTCATTCCAAAGCCTAGCATCAATTCCTATTTTCATAAATGTTCTTTAGCCCAAATTGCCCCATAAACAAGCCACGTAACAATTTTTGGATACTTTTTTTCATAATGTTTCTTGTAGAAAATTCGCATCGCGTTAAATCTATGTTTTGTTGCAAAAAGTTTTGTTTCTTTTGTTGCTTTGCTTATTGACTCCGAAACTTTTTTTATTCCGCTTGAAACCCCTTTGTAATGAAGCGCTTTATATTCGGGTACAAAATATATTTTATACCCTATTTCTTTTATTCTAAAACAAAAGTCTATATCTTCTCCATAAAAGAAAAAGTCTTCGTCCCACCAACCCAATCTTTTGCCTATTTCGCGCCTTATCAGCATAAAAGACCCTCCCAGAGCATCTATCTCGTGAGTTTTATTAAGACCAAGATAGGTCATGTTATACCCTGCAAAAAATTTACTTTTTGGAAAAAACTTTGATAAACCCATAAAATAACATAAAGACCTCCAAGGTGTAGGAAACCCTCTGTGGCAGGAATCGTCAAGTCTGCCATTTTTAAGCTCTATAAAACACGTTGCCGCTCCCGCGTTGGGAGTTTTGTTCATAAAATCCACCATCCCATCAATAGTGTTTTCATAAACGATTGCATCGGGATTCAAAAACAAAACATAACGGCTTTTTTGTGAAATTTTGACGCCCTGATTGTTGGCCTTCGAAAACCCTATGTTTTTTTTATTTGGAATAATTCTAACGTTCTCATACTTAATACTTGATACATAATACTTAATACCCTCTGCGGATCCATCCGATGAATTATTGTCAACAACAACAATTTCAAATGAGTTTTTTTTAACGGTTTTTTCAATAGAATCAATGCATTCTTTTATGGTGTCAAACGAGTTGTAGGTAACTACAACAATTGATACATCAATTTTTTTATTCATATGTTTTTCCATATAGCATTAAGGTTGTCTCCAATTGGTTTCCATGAATAACCTTTTTCTACAAGTTTCCTAGCATTTTTTGAGAGCTTCTCTCTTAAGCTAAAATCCTTAAGCAGTAAATCTATTTTTTGTTCGTATTCTAAAGGCGTTTTCGCCAAAAACATCTCGCGTCCATCTTTAACCCCAAAACTATCGATTCTTGCAGGATCAGCAATTATTGGAATTCCATAAGCCATTGCCTCAAGTATCTTAAAATTAGTTCCTCCTCCAACCCTAACTGGAAACACCATGATATCAGCTCTATTGTAGGCTTCTTTGATGTCTTCAACAAAAGATATTGTTTCAATTCTACTGTCTTTTGACATATCCAGTTTTTCTGCATTTTTTCCGATTATTAAAAGTTTTATGTTTTCATTCAATTTCTTGAAAACTTTGTTGTAAAAATAATTTATCGCATCAATATTTGGAAAATAACTAAAATTCCCTATAAAAAGAAGGGTGTTTGCGAGTTTTTTGGAGGGATGATTATATGTAAAATCATCAAGATCAACTCCATTTGGAATTATGCTACATTTTTTACCAGTTATGCTTTGGATAAACTTTGCCTCATCGTCTGTTACAGCAATATTTTTATCGGAAAGTTTTAAGAATTCCTTCTCTTCATTTTCTATTTTTCTAATTTGGCGATCCAAAATAAAATGCTTCAACCAACTGCTGTGTTTTGCATAGTCTTTGTATAAAAAATGCTCTATGTTTTCTGTGCCGAATATTTGCTTCGCCCCCACATCTCTAATCTTTTTCCCAATGTAAAACGAAGTGTAGTAGGATTCAAAATGAACAACATTTATCTTCAAAGATCTCACAATATCCAGAATAGAATCTTCAACGCTTTTTCTATAATACAGGAGTCGAAAGATCGAAGACTTAGAAAATAAAAATTTAATATTTCTAATGTCTTTTAATTTTCTTCTTTTGAATATCGTAATCGTCTTAACTCCTACTTTTTTTAGTTCTTTTTCATATTCTTTTCTAAAATCATCTCTTACAAAAGAAGCCAAATGAATCTCTACGTTTTTGTTAGCATGCT
Source organism: Patescibacteria group bacterium (assembly GCA_038062115.1). Classification (GTDB taxonomy): domain Bacteria; phylum Patescibacteriota; class Microgenomatia; order Levybacterales; family UBA12049; genus JBBTXS01. The sequence continues at coordinate 114,748 of JBBTXS010000004.1, read as the reverse complement.
TTATGAGATTAAACGCTCTGTTCTTGCCCCCGGTATTTGCGGGATAAGGAAAATCATAAGTAAGAAACAATATCTTTCTCATTTCTCTTTTTTCTTTAATTCCTTCAAGCCCTCGACGGTTGGCTTATTAAGGTCAAAAATAGCATACGTGTCTGTTATTTTTAATGGCTCGAATAAAGTTGCAAGATTTAGTTCTTCTTCTGTTGGATTGGCAAATGCAATATGCGTTGCCCCTACATTTACAAATTGCCTAAAACTTCTTTCCACCACAGGCCATCCTTGACGATTAGTGTGATATAAAAATGTCGTATCTCCGCTATAAACCGCAATAACTTTAGCATTTTTTGGCGTAAGCTCATCTACTGCTTTGCCTGCTTCTATTATTGCGGGGTGCTGAACTCCGTAAAAATCGCGAATCACATACCATCCAAACATTAACATAAAGACTATGTTAATAACTATAACTGCTCTTGTAGTCCATAAGCTAAAATATTCTCCTGAAGCTTTTAATGCACCATCAACTCCTTTTGCAAAAAATATAGCAAGAGTTGGGGTAATAAGAATTTGATAATAATCATGCTGAACGTTACCGGTTGCAAATACGTGAACATAAATAAGCGAAGATATCAGAAAGGTAAAGAATAGCAACTTTTCGCGATTTCCTGGTTTAAAAAGTATTCCTAAAATAACAAAAGGCAAACCCCAATACCCAAGAATCATCTTGGAAATTCTTTCGGCAAAAATCCACCAGTAAAATGAGCCTTTAAAACGGATGCTGTTCCAGTTATATAACCAATCATTTCTGGGAATTCCTTCTGGGAAGTTTTCCATCCACATTCTCCAGAGAAAAAACGGTAAAGAAGCTAGAACAAAAAATACCCATATCTCTGGTTTCTTAAAGCCTTTCAAACCAAACTTCATAAATACTAAATATAAAAAGGCTAAAAAGAAAAACAAAACAAAAGGCTTAATAAGAAGGGATAATGCAACAAGAAATATTGCTAGGATGTAATAAGTGTATTGCTTAATATTCACCTTTTCATCAAGATATTGGTCAAAAAAATACAAACCAGCAAGAAAACTCATAACCATTAATGAATCAGGAATAATGGCTCTTCCATAATAAATGTTATAAGGAACAAATGTATAAAAAAAGGCTGCAATTAAACCAGCACGTGTTGAAACATGTTTTTTTACCAATAAATAAAGAAAAACAGCAGCAATTAAAGAAGAAATTATTGAGACTAACCTTCCCCATTGCTCTATTGTAAAATGATTGAATATCTGATAAAAACCAGCTTGCAAAATATTATAGAAAGGAAACTCTACAAAACGATACCCCTTAGGATTATCTAAAAGAGATACGCCATTTGACAGATCGTCAAAGCGGGGAAACAAGATATCGTACCCAAATTTAACAAAATTTCTAGAAACTGCCGAAGTATCTGCCTGTCGCCAAGAATGCCAATCTGCAATTGGATTATTAAATCTATAAAGCCTTACCAAAAAACCGCCAATTAAAATAAGCAATAATATCAAAAGTTCAATCTTTTTCATTTATCTATGGGGATAACACTCCCATCTTGCGCTTTTTTTCTTTCAACAACCCCTCCCTGTTCGTCAAATTCAAACACCTTTTCTGTCCGCGGATCTTTTACAGAGCCTATCACCTCTTTAAGCGAACGTAATTGGTAAATATCAATATTTTTATTGCGAAAAAGCAGCCACACAGCATCTGGTAACCCTACTGGAAATATCCATGCTTCTCCATTGCGTATGGGAACATCAACAAAATAAAATTTTAGAGAGTCATTTTTCCATTCTCTTTCGTACATTTCTTCAAGAGATACAACAAATCTTTTAGATTTCTCGCCTGCTGTTTTCCAATCTGAATTTATTTTTTGTAATTGAAAAACCTGATTAGCTAAAAATATTATTACTATTATAGTAACTATCGAAACAGCAATGTACTTCTCGTTGCTCAATATCAAATACTTATATAGTTTTTTAATAAAAAATGCTAAAAGAATTGCAAGTCCAACCGAGGAAAGATAACTATAGCGGGAAGTTATTGTTCCCAGTCCCAAAAACGGTAACAGGGAAATTGCAAAAAACAGGACTCCAAAAACAACAATCCTGCTATCATCCTTTGTCAAAGCTTTCATAAGCCATTTCCATAGAAAGAAAGCTGCGAAAATTATTACTATTGATGCTAATAATGCTATCCCTAAATTTCCTTTAGAAAAATTTCTGATGCTATTATATATTGTTAAAAACAAAGGCCCAAAAACAGAAAGTCCCAAATAACCCATTGTATTCCCAATAAAATTATAAGGAAGATTAAAAATGTTATAACTATAATCTCCGCTAAACCAATGGCTTTTTGCGATAAAGCGTAAAATCAAATAAGGGATTATCGGAAAAATCAAAATATAATAATAGGATTTTTTATATAAATTGCTTAGGCTGAATTTTTCCCCAAAAACAGAATCATAAAGGATTATAAGTAAAGGCGCTATAACGCCCAGCTCGTGAAACAGCAGGCTTAAAAAAACTGCAACAAAAGCAATTAAAAGGTATATATTTTTTTTATTCTCTTTCCAGTAAATAAAGAAAAGAAGACTCAAAAGGGCAAAAAAAGCATTAAAAAGAAAGCCTGTTGCGGAAATCCAAAAAATTGCTTCATGATGCCCACTTAAAATAAGAAAAACAATAGCCGCTGCCGCAGACAAAAAATAATTCTTTAATATTCTTTTTAAGATCAAGAACAAAAGAGCCGCAACGGAAAAATGCAAAATTAGGGATACCAAATGATACATTGTTTGGTTAAGCCAAAAAGCCGAATGCATAAGAAAAAAATACACTTTTGTACCTGGCCTGTAGAAAAATCCATTCGCGTTGGTAAAATAATCAACAATTCCGTTGTTAGCAAGACCATTACAACAATCAGAGACCCATCTAAACCATGTAAAATCATCGCCTGTAAAATAATAATTGGAGAGAGAGAAGTATAAAGATATAGTTAAAATAAAAAGATAAATAACAATCGCATAGGTAGAAGTTATCAAGTTTTTAAATTCTTTATAAATATCTACATTTACACTTTTGTGTAAGTTTAGAATTCCAAGAGTTACCCCCATCAAAAGCCAATAAGAAAAAGCGATCTTCGATGCCTCAAAAACATCTATTAGGATGGCGTTTAGAAAAAGTCCAAATGTTCCAGCAACAAATCCTAAAACAAAACTTCTAACAACTGGGGACGCAACAACTGGTAATATTTTTTTAATGAATATTCCTGCAACTATAAATATTGAAAGAAATGAAACAAGCCCAAGAATCCCGGTTTCTCCAAGAATTCTAAGATAATTATTGTCAACAGCAAGACTAACAGACCCATAGCCACTTCCTAAAAAAATATTTCTCATAAACGCGGTAATGGTTTTTGGCCACTCTCCTTGAAATCTTGTAGTAAAAGAGAGATCGTAAGCTTTGGCTTTTTTTATAAGAAAATCTCCATACAGCATATAAATCTTTGTTGATTGCTCGGGATTGTTTTCTTTTGCTTTTTGATAAAAATATTGATTAACTTTTTTAACAACTGGAGAAAGCGGAAGATTTATATAGCTTGTTCCTTGCGGCAGATTTTCGCCTGTGGACTCGTTTGGTTCTGTAACAAGTACAGCGGGCGATGGAATAAGAAGCTTTGGAACAATTGCGGAGGATGTGGCAAGTTTTGGATTTTGTTCACTTTGAGCAAAATCTCTCAAAACAATTTTATCCTCAAAGTACAAAGATGGAACTTCTGTAACATGACCTATTGCTCTTCCTGTCTTTGCGTCCACCAAAACATCAATTTCCGAAACTGTACTTCCGAAACGCTGCAAAAGACTTGGAGATAAAATTAATAATATAACTGTCAGCACAAAAAGAGAAATAATAACCAATCTTTTTTTCTGAAAAATTAACAGCATTACCAAAGCAAGTAAAAGAACGGAGAATGAAACTCGAGATACCGTCTCCAAAAGCAGAACAAATCCTAAAGAAGAAACTCCCAACAAAAAAATCTTTATAAGCCAATTTTTAAAACCAAATGCTAAACTTACAAGAATTGGAATCAGTAAAACCAAATACGCTGCTAAATCGTAATGGCCGGCAAACGTAGAAGGAACCCTGGACAACTGCGAAAGCTGAATTGGTACTCCTTTCGCAAACTCTTCATTCATTGTCAAAAACGCTGGAAATCCAAAGAATTTTTGACCAAAACCATAGCCAACTACAACAAGAAGGATAATTGGCAGTGCGTAAATAATATAATATATGAGTCGTTTATCCCTCATTCCAGCAAATGCAACAAAAAATAGAAAGACATATTCTATTCTTCGCAAAAAACTTAGAAATGCAACATTAGGAAACACATTGGCAATGGTCGGAAAAATAACCAAAACCGCATGAAGAAGAGATACTCCGCCAGTAATCCAAAATAATAGAATAGGTAGGGTTAACGGAGTATTGATCGTTATTTTTTTAAACAAAAACAAAACAATCCATATAAGAATTACAAATGTAATAATAAAGTCTTCTACTCGGACATAAACCCACGTATTTTGTACATCCAAAATTGGCAATTTTGGGTAAAGAGGAACAAAGACAAGCAAAAAAAGTGAGATAAAAAATAAAATGTTGTTCCAAACAAATCTGAGTATTTTCATATCTTAAATTTTATTGCCTCAATGTAAGTTTTCTTTAAGGAAGAATTGCCAATAAGGAAACCGACAACAATTCCGACTTTAGCTTTCACTTCTAGCATTACTTTGGCAATAATATATTGAAAGTAACCTTTGTGCTTGGAGTAAAAATACAAAAGCCCTTTATAGATGTGTATTATAGCAAAAGACCGATTGCTACTTCCAAGTTCTTTATGTATTATCTTGATATCTGGATAAAAATAAGTTAAAAAACCAAGTTTGTTTGCTCTAAAGCACAGTTCCATATCTTCGATATACATAAAGAAATTTTCATCAAATCCCTTTAGTTGATCAAATACGCTTTTCCCTATCATCAAACATGCTCCGCTTACCCAATCAACTCTTTCAATATTTTTGGGACTTTTACGGAGTAATCCAAATCTTTCGCTACCTATAAGCATTAAAAATAAATTAAAAAGATTGTAAAATTTTCCAGCAGATGGTTGGGGTGAATTGTCTGGATTTAAAAGCCTTCCTCCCAAAATTCCAACTTTTTGATTACTATCTAAAAACCCTATCATTTTCAAAAAACCCTTGTCTAGCACTTGTGTATCCGAATTTAGAAAAAGAATATATTTCCCTTTTGATTTTTTTGCCCCTATATTACAACCCTTAGCAAACCCCAAATTCTCGTCATTTTCTATAACCCTTAATCTAACGTCTTTATACTTACTACTTAATACATAATACTTAATACTTTCTACCGAGCCATCAGTTGACGCATTATCAACAACAATAATCTCAACCGTCCCACTTTTTAACTCCTTTCTGTATTGTTCTATCAACGATTGCAAGCAAGAAAGCGTTAAGTCTTTTGTGTTATAGGAAAGAATAACTATTGATAGAAATGTCATAATTGCTACATTGTTAAATTGCTAAATTGTTCCCTCTCCTTCTAGGAGAGGGTTAGGGTGAGGTAACAATGAAACAATTGAGCAATCCAACAATCATCCTTATCTAAACCACGCCGCTCTTCCTAATTTATACTTAAGATCTTTAATCTTTCTTTCTCCAATCTTTTGTGCAGGCACACCTCCAACAATTGCGAAACTCTTAACAGCCTTTGTAACCACAGCCCCAGCCCCAATTACTGCTCCTTTACCGATTTTAACCCCTGGCAAAATGATTGCACGAGGACCGATAAAAACATAGTCTTCAATTATTACCGGTGCAGTAACTGCACGAAAATCATCGCTTTGCACATCGTGTTCGGAGTTATAAATCATAACTTCTGAGGCAATATCAACATGATTGCCAATTATTAGTTTATCTCTCCCATCTAAAACAGTTCCCTCACCAATAATAGAATCTTGCCCAATTTCTATATTAGATGGATTATAAAATCTTGTACCTGTATGGAGTGTTGATCCTTTACCAATTTTTATTCCAGCTAATCTATAGAAAAATCTACGGAAATGATGTGAAGGCACAAAACCAACAAAATGCAATTTCATAACTGCAAATTCCAGCAAAATTGTCTTGATTCTGTTTTTAACCTTAATTTCTAATTCATTATTCATAATTCAAGTTCTCGCCACGTCCTCCAATACGCTCAAAGTTTCTCTCGCTGTTTTCTCCCAACTAAACTTTTTAACTTGTTTATATCCTTTTTCGATAAGCTTTTTACGTAATTCTGAACTCTGAATTATGAATTCTAAATTTTTTTTAATGTCCTCAACATCCAGCGGATTTACATAAAGTGCCGCATCTCCTCCTGCCTCGGGAAGACTACTGACATTACTTGTAATTACAGGGCAGCCGTATTGCATTGCTTCCAAAACCGGCAAACCAAACCCTTCATATAGACTTGGCAAAACAAAGCAAAGAGCATTTTGATAAAAAAGAGGAAGATCTTCATCGGGAACAAAATCTAAAAACTTAACTCTATCTTCTACTCCAAACTTCTTAGGAGCCTCAAATATCTCCCCGTATAACCATCCCTTTTTACCAACAATGACCAAATAGTTCACCTCGGGGGAGTCCATTCGGCCACCCCCGAGGTGGTTTGCGACGGCACGCACACCTCGGGGGTGTATAATCCTTGAGAATGCTTCAATAAGCCTCACAATATTCTTCCTCGGCTGCAGCGTCCCCACAAACAAAATATAATCCCCTTCAATCTTATATTTTTCTTTAAGCACTTTTGAACTTTGCATTTTGGATTTTTCAGCCAGAGGCTGATCCGCCTTTGGCGGAGACATTTGACTTTTGACTTTTATTCCTGGATAAGTAACTACCACCTTCTCTTCTAACACTTGATGCAATTTGATTATATCATCTTTACTGGCTCTGCTGATAGTTAAGATCTTTTTTGCATTTCTCACTGAATATCCCGTCCAATTCTTAAGCTGATACAAATCTGAAGGTTTAAACATCTCAGGAAAATGGATGTAGGATAAATCCATTACTGAAATTACAGTTGAAATAGGAGAAAAGCGTGGAGCATAATGGGTGGGTGTAAAAAACACATCGGGTTTTGGTTTATGGAAATACAAATCAAATGGTAATCCTATCTGCGTCCACAGTTTGCGCGGTCCGATAATTCGATATTGCCAGTTTGTGGATTCTTTTGGAAAATCATCTTGAGGTTTTCTTTTTAAATAGATTCTGAATTCTAGATTCTGAATTCTAGATTCTTTGAGCTGCCGAAGTAGTTCAAAGGAGTATTCTCCAACCCCAACTCTTTTTTCTACATTAGCCTCGTTGCCGTCAATACCAATCAACATAAAATCTTTCCTGCGATATAAATCGGTGACAGACTTACTCTATTATGATACCACATGTGGGCTACAAGGCTTTCTCCAAAGGAGTATAAAGAAGTTTAAATGTTTCAACGACAGCCTTATATGTACATTTTCCATTTATAGTATTTACTCCTTTTACAACAAGAAGAGTGTGGTTGGCATCAACAAGCGCTTTTACGCCATATGGAGTAATCCCCACGCGGTTTTCTCCAACTTTAATCTCTTTAACAGCACCAATAATCACATGTTTTATTTTATTTTTTCTTGTGAGACCGAGCGCTCTTTAAAGAAAACCTGTTAACAAGATCTGTTATAGTCTCTCTAAATCCACTATACTCAAGTTCTGAATATGGAAGCATGGCTGCACCAGACCAACCCTGTTCTCTAATTAGGTAGGCTTTCTGCTGTGCTTTGCGACGTATTTCATCCCACGAGGGATTATCAAAGAAATCAATATAAGAATCAGAAAATTTGCCCATTTTGTCCATAGAGAAACCAACACAAGAAACCAAGGGTAAACAATACATACCTGTTACTGGGGTATTTATGGGCATTGGCATAAGAGGCATTACATGAGACCCCCGGGCATCGCCACCCACATAATGGGCTTTAGAAAAAGGCGAGATAAGTTCTTCGGGCGCTGGAAAGATGCCCTGATTTCTAATTATTGTCACTGGATCATCCTTACCCGTATACACTCCAGCTATATTATGAAGTCTAGTTGCGGAAGCTGCTACGGCTTGGGTTCCAAATTTGCGAGAGAATATGGCTTCGACACCAAAGCGCTCATTATCGCGAAGTAAGACTGCAATCTTGTAATAATCTTCTGGAGAATTTAACTTTAATATGCTATCGCCTTGAGTCTCGCTCATATCTATGACGCGGAAACTAAAGCCCTGAATCATTGCTGGTAACATTAACCCAGCGCAATACATGGGATCAGCAAAGCCTAAGAAAAGAGGTAGATTAAAAGCTCCAGCACTACACTTGTCACAAGCTAAAACCATGAAAGACTCTGCTGGCCTTATGCTACCTTTAACTGGATTATGATCAAATTCTAACTCAGCTACTCCAGGACCTGCGCCCCTAATATTACCCGAAGGGGCATCTACCAAAAGGTCTTGACCTGCCGCATATAGACCATATTTACGAGCTACCTCTGTTGCCTTTAGAAAGGCATTCCAAGCAAACATGTGGATATCTGGACTATTTACACCACGTTTATGGGAACATAAAATGGCTATATCGTCGCCTGTATAAGATACAAATGCATCAATAATGAGGGATTTCCTTATGGCCTCCTTAACTTCTTTTTTTACTACATCTATCATCCTTATTGATGGTTTTGTGTGGCCGCCAATAGAACCAACATCAGCTTTAAGAACGGATAGTGTTACCTTCATGTACAACTTATATTATAAATACAACCCCATGTCAATACCCTTCTGGGCTGACACTACCCCAGTTTTGCTTCAAATTACTCATGTCATTGCGAGCGAAGCGAAGCAATCTCTTTTTTCACAATGGGATTGCCACGTCGCCCCGCTTTGCGGGTCTCCTCGCAATGACAGCTACAAAGTGGGGTAATGTCAGAGTCGAAGTGTATTGCTTTATTTTTTTCTTTTTAGTAAAATGAAAGTATGAATTATAAAGGTATTATTACCATTGAATCAGGTAAACGCGGCGGCCAACCCACCATTCGAGGCATGCGTATAACAGTATATGATGTTTTAAAGATGCTTGCTTCAGGAATGAACGAAAAAGAAATCTTAAATGATTTTCCTGAGTTAACCAAAAAAGATATTAAGGCAGTTTTGTCTTATGCTTCAGAAAGAGAACACTCCTTAACTACGGCAAGCCATGAAATTACTCTTGGATCAAAACATCTCTCGCAAACTGGTTAAAGAACTTGAAGATGTATTTCCGGGATCAAACCACGTTTACCTTCTTGGTTTACACAAAGCTTCTGATGAAGAAGTTTGGAGTTATGCTCGCGACAATGGTTTTACCATTGTAACTCAAGACTCTGATTTTAACGAAAGAAGCCTTGTGTACGGATACCCACCCAAAGTAATTTGGCTGCGTACAGGGAATACTTCAACAAAAAACATCAAACGTCTGATGGAAAAACACAGTCAGGACATCTTATTGTTTGAAAAAGATATAATCTTAGGTTGTTTACAAATTTACTAGCGAGATAAAGTAGTTTTAAGCACAACCCCAGCTAGCTAATATTCCCCAAAAAATTAATTTGATAATCCTATTTCTTCCTAAAATCTAAAACACGTACAAATTGATCTTTACCTCTAATCCATTCTAAATCTACATCATAGTTGATTAGTTCTCCAAACTTTTGAGATACAAGAAGTTTTAGTGTGGTTTTTCCGTGATAAATGTTTTCATATCTTGCAACCCCTGCGCCAAAGATTAAAGGAAGTTTTGGTTCAATACTAAAATTAGTTATATCATCAATCCTGCAGATATCTAAATAATAACCAAACTGTTTAGGATGAATATCGCGTTTTGTTTCTGTACCAACTGTATGAGTCCAAATTAAGGGAACAGGTAAGAAGCCCTGTCGCATCCGACCATTATCAATAATTTTATTTACATAGATTTCTACTTCGTAAGCGGTAGTACTTCCAATATTTCTAAACAAAAGTCTTGTGTGTCCTTGATTGTTTTGAGTATTTTGCCATTTTTCTAACAAACGTACTTTAGAAGGAAAAAGTTTGCTTCTAATCCAGTCGCCAAATAAAGCAACTACAACAGCGGAAAGAGTACCAAAGGCAGTAATATTATTGGCGTTAAGATTATAATAAGAAACATTAAGGGGACCGATAAGTAAATAAAGCAATAAAGATAAAATTAATAAAACTTCAAACCTATTTTTCACGTCAATAGGCAGTGTAGGAATTATAGCATTTTTCTCTTCCGATATGTTACTAATAGAAAAGAAGTATCTTTATTCGTGACTAAAAAGCGTCGATGGTTACTTTGATAGGTGGATGCTGAGTTTATATCCCATCACTTGAGCTATTTTTTGCAAAAACTCCAACGAAGGGTTTACATTGCCTGATTCAAGACGAGCAATTGCAGACTGTTTGGTTCCCAACTTTTCCGCAATATCTCTTTGCGTCATACGTTTCTTTAATCTAGCAGATATAAGCTGAGAAATAACTGCATAGCGGGGAGCTAAACGGTCATATTCCTTTTTAACTTTAGGATCAGATAACAATTCTTTTTCTAAATCTTTCCATTTACTCATAGCAAAAATAATAACATAAATGTTATATCGTTGTCAAGGTCTTCATGCGTTTTAAAGCTATCGCTAACTCTTTTTGTGGTATTTGTTGTGTTTGTTTTTTAAAACCGTGCAGAAGATAAATAGTCCTTTGCTTTGAAAAACAATAAATGATGCGAAGTTCTTCTTTGCCTCTTATCCGAAGTTCATAAAGCTTAGATCCTAATGCTTTTGAATGGGGTAATCCTAATTTATTCCCGTGAAGCCTTAGAAGTTTGACTGTGTGAACGATTTTGGCTTTTGCTTGAGATTGCTGTTTTTTAATGAACTCATCAACTATTTTTTCTCCACTTCCACTTTCATAAGTTTCAATATTCCAGATAATCTCTTCCATTAATCAAAATTATATCAAAAAAAACAAAATTGTATTGACAAACTAGTCTATTATCCTGCAAGCTATAGTGGTATGAAATTGCCTGCATTTGATAAAGCAGAGGTTTTTGGCCATTGCATTTAATGGTTAAATACACTACAATTCGACTTATTCAAACTATATCAATCTATACTATATGAACGCTCAAAAAGATTTTGTTTTGTGGCTGTCCAAAATAGACAAAAGGCTCGCTCCATATGTCGGAGGAAAAGCTGCTAATCTTGGCGAAATGCTAAGAGCAAATTTTCCAATCCCCAATGGCTTTGTTATAACATCAACTGCCTATCAAACGTTCATAAAAGAAAATAATCTCAAGCAAAAAATACAAAAAATAATGAAATCTACAGATTATAAAGATCCAAACTCCTTAAGCAACTCTTCAAAAAAAATTAAAGATGTTATTGTAAGAGGAACAATTAGTCCTAAAATACTTGATGCAGTTTTGCAGCATTATAAAAAACTAGGAGAAAATGCGCATGTGGCAGTAAGATCTTCTGCAACATCCGAGGATTCAAAAACCGCATCGTTTGCAGGCCAGCAAGCGACATTTCTTAACGTTTCAGGCAACCAAAACTTAACCAAAGCAATTTTGGGTGGCTGGGCATCGCTTTTTACGGCACGGGCTATGTTTTACAGACACGAAAATAAACTTAACGATAATAAAGTTGCTATATCTTTAGTTGTCCAAAAAATGGTTGATTCAAAATCTTCTGGCGTAATGTTTACAATAGATCCAGTAACGCATGATAGGAAGACTATAGCAATCGAAGCAATTTACGGGCTAGGCGAATATATAGTTGGAGGAAAAGTAACACCAGATCACTACGAAGTAAACAAGGATTCTTTAAAAATTGTGGCAAAAAAAGTAGAACCGCAAAAAAATATGTTAAGGCTTCAAAATGGAGAAAATAAAGATATAAGATTAACTAGCCGTAAAGGTTCACGTCAAAAACTAGAAGATGGAGATATAGTTTTACTTGCAAGTTTAGGAAAACTTATTGAAAAGCATTACAATTATCCTCAAGATATTGAATGGGCGAAGGAAGGAAAAACTCTCTATATCGTCCAGACAAGACCTGTGACAACAATTAACAATAAACAGTTAACAATTAACAATCAAAAAAACAATATTTCACTCTCAACATCAAAACTTCCAGAACCAATTCTGACAGGCGATCCTGCAAGTCCAGGTGTTGCAATAGGAAAGGTTAAAATAGTCAAAAGCATAAAAGACGCTGATAAAGTTAAGCTTCATGATATTCTTGTTGCTCCTTATACAAATCCTGATTATGTTCCTATTATGAAAAAATCATCCGCAATTGTTACAGAAAGAGGAGGAAGAACATCCCATGCCGCAATTGTTTCTAGAGAATTTGGAATTCCAGCAATAGTTGGTGCCCAAAATGCTTTATCTATATTAAAAGACGGAATGAAGATTACAGTAGTTGGTGATACAGGAAAAGTTTATGAAGGCGCTATATCTATAAAAAGCGAGAAAAAAGAAGATACAGAAGCAGCCAAACTTAAAACCAAAACAAAAGTTTTTGTAAATATTGCAGAACCCCAAAGAGCAGTTGAGGTTGCAAAAGGCAATGTTGATGGCATTGGACTCCTTCGAGCAGAATTTATGGTAGCAAGAATTGGAATTCATCCAAAAAAATTAATAAGTGAGGGTAAGGGAAAAGTTTTTACTGATAGTTTGGCAAAGGATCTAGCAACTATTTGTGGAGCTTTTTATCCAAGGCCAGTAATCTTTAGGACAACTGATTTTAAAACAAATGAATATAGGGGTCTTATTGGTGGAGAAAAATATGAAGAGCAAGAAGAAAATCCAATGCTTGGATACCGTGGCGTATCAAGATATATTCATGACAAAGATGTATTCATGCTGGAGCTTGAGGCCATAAAGTACGTTAGAAACGTAAAAAAACTTACCAATCTAAACATCATGCTCCCCTTTGTAAGAACAGTTGATGAGCTCATTGAGGTCAAAAAAATTATTGCCGCATCTGGGCTTAAAAGGGGCAAAGATTTATTATTGTATATGATGGCAGAAATCCCATCGAATTTTATAATCTTGGAAGATTTTATAAAAGTAGGAATTGATGGCGTGTCTATTGGGTCAAATGATTTAACCATGCTGGTTTTGGGTGTTGATAGAGACAATAGCAAACTAACAGAGTCTTTTAATGAAATGAACAAAGCAGTCCAAATAGCGATTGAGAAAATAGTAAAAACATGCAGCAAATATAAAATACTTTGCTCTATATGCGGGCAAGCTCCGTCAAATTATCCTGAGCTTGTCAAAAACCTGATACGCTGGGGTATTGATAGTGTATCTGTTGCTCCGGATGTGATCAATAAAACCCGAAGGGTTATATATAATATCGAACAGGGCAAGAGGTGATTATGGCTACGATAAAAAAAATTTTCGCTGAAGAAGTATTAAATTCAAAAGGTTATGGTGGGGTAGAAACAACTGTGATTCTTTCAAATGATATTATTGCCTCCTCTTCCTCTCCATCTGGCACCTCAAAAGGAAAATACGAAGCGCACGAAATAAGAGATACTGAAAGTAAACGTTATGGGGGTTATGGCACACTTAAGGCTGTTGAAAATGTAAACAAAATAATATCTCCAAAGCTTTTAGGTGTTTATGTTGGCGATCAGCAAAAAATAGATAATTTAATGATAGAGATTGATGGCACAAAAGACAAAAGCAAACTCGGGGCTAATGCAATACTTTCTGTTTCCCAAGCAGTAGCCAAAGCAGGTGCAAAAAATTCATCTCTCCCGTTATATCTTTATATTAATAAATTAGCTTCTAACAATAAAACCGTTAACAAAAATCCAACTCCTTTATTTGTAATGCTGGCTGGAGGAAAACATGCAGATAATTCTATAGATTTCCAGGAAATCCTTCTTATACCCTCTTCGTCAAAAACTTTTGAAGAAAAAATTGAAATAGGCGTTAATATTTATCACTTGTTAGAAAACAAGCTTTTGGAATTAGGTTTATCAACACTTACCTCCATTGAAGGAGGCTTTTCTCCCAATTTTTCTAACAACATGAAAGCATTACGATTAATGAAAGATGTAATTAATAAATCAGGCTACAAGTTATCTTTGGATGTTTCTTTGGGAATAGATGCAGCCTCTACGTCTTTCTATAAAGAAAAACAATATCTTCTAAAAGACAAGGCGACGCCTTACAATCCAGAAGAGCTTACTAAGTTATATCAAAAACTGATATTGGACTTTAATATTGTTTACTTAGAAGACGCTTTTTCGGAAGATGATTGGAGCTCTTGGCAAAAAGGTTTTGAAAAATTATCTCAGAATTCGCTTATTGTTGGAGATGACCTAACTGTCACAAACCCAGAAAGACTAAAACAAGCAATAAGCAAAAACGTTATAAATAGCATAATAATAAAACCAAACCAAATAGGAACAATTAGCGAGGCTTTGGATGTTGTCAATACATCGCATTTGAATAATCTAAAAATTATTGTGTCCCACAGAAGCGGAGAATCTATGGATGAATTTATTGCAGATTTTGCAATTGGTGTTGGTGCGGATTTTGTGAAATTCGGGGCTCCTGCAAGGGAAAGAGTAATAAAATATAATCGCTTACTTAAGATCAAAAGAGAATTAGACCAAATGAGTTAAATTCCTGGATAAATAACTTTTAAACGACTCTCTTCAATCCCTAATATTTCTATAGCATCTTTTTTTGTTGCCTCTGAGATGCAAAATATAATATCTGTTTCTTTTTTTACCCACTTAAGCTTTCTCTTTTGCGTCTCAACAATTTTTCTATCTGTTTCGTTTGGGTATTTGTAAACAATTAAATCGTACAAAATCGTCGCCTTCTTAGCGCTTCTTGTCGGCGGCTCTGTCCAATCGGAAGTAATAAAAATATCAACATCCCCAATCAACCACTCAATCGGTAGAATATGAAGTCTGTTCCATAAAATATCAAGCAGGGTCGGCGGAAACCTAAACTCCTTAATTTTTAAATTGGGGTTTTGGATTTGGGATTTATTTAGAAATTTGAAATTAGAAATTAGAAATTGTTTCCGCAGGGACGAAAAAAACAAAATATATTCATTTTTACTATCAATCTTCAACAAATCCTCAACCAATCTTGCAACAAATGAGGAAACCCCTGTTCCCTCATACGCAAGCTGACTTATATCAATTCCTATTTTCATATTGATACATATTTTATTTATAGCAATTGTATAGCTTGAGTCCAGATTCTACAAGCATCCCTACAATACTCCAGCACTAGATAGTGATGGAGTAAAATAAATTGCCACAACAAAATTACTTTAAGATATATTTATACCAATCTTCATCCCTCAATTGTATTAAATTTTGGTTATCTTCCACAGATCAAATACAAAAGCTAAGATGCGGCATTTTAGGAAAGCGGAAACTCTTTTACTTTATACCAGGCATTGACCTCTCCATCTGTTTTGAATATATGCAAACTATTAACAGTAAATTCTGTGGCTTGGTCCCTTCCAATAGCTTTTATAATACATTCCTTAACTGCTTGAGGGAAATTTCCGTACATAAGGCTTAAGTGAGGCATATAATCAGGAATGTCTTGCATCTCGAATACCTCTTTAGCGCGATCATTCAAAGCTTGCAATGGATCTGTTCTCTCTGCTCTTACAAAAAGTGCTCTGAAATAGAAATCTTGATAATCAACCGTGTTGAGAACAATTGGAAATGGTTTTTGTCCTGAAGCAAGCTGTTCTGCTTTTTTTAACACATCCTCCTCTGACTGCATAGCTTCACCAAGTAAGGTTACATGAGGCTCAAAGAATGGAGCATTATATTCTTCTACAAGTCTTTTAATAAGACCTGAGAGCTTGTCATATGCCTCGCCTGTTGGCATTAGCCATAAGGAATGACCTTTCCCTTTCATAATTGTTTCTGAATTATTGATTCTCTTTCTCATTTTATCATATTGAGCTTTTGTTTATCGTTCATTTAGTTTTTAATAAATAAAAAATAATTGCCAATAAAAAAAATGCTGCGGCGTACCATGTGAGGCGCTCTGCAGTAAAAAAAATCCAAAAAGAAAAAAGTGGAATAGATAAAACAAGACAGGTGATTCCTCCCCAAACCATCATTTTTGGATTCTTATGGATAACTAAAAACAAGAAAACAATTAAGAATATAAAGTCTTGTATTTTCATAGCACACTTTACTTTAATCTTAATCCTCTATATAATTAACTTTTGTGACATTCAAATCATAGCTTATAGATGACAAAAACTCAACTTCCAACAAACTTTATAAAACACACTAGCAAAAATCCTATACAGCGAATTCTAATCAACAACTTTTACTCATCTCTAATTTCCCTCGCTAAGCCTTTATATCCTAAAACTATACTTGATGCAGGATGCGGTGAAGGTTTCACTATGGACAGATTAAAGAAAAACGGAATAGGGGAAAAAATTGAAGGCATAGAGTATTCAAAAGATGCAATTTCTCTTGGAAAAAAACTTTTTCCTAATCTATCAATAGGGGTAGGAAGCGTTTATAATCTTCCATATAAAGATAATTCATTTGATCTTGTTGTCTGCACAGAGGTTTTAGAACATGTAGATACTCCAATTAAAGCTTTGAAAGAAGTCTTAAGAACCTCAAAAAAATATGTAATTTTTTCTGTACCAAATGAGCCTTTTTTTATGATTAGCAATTTACTTAGAGGAAAAAATCTTTCAAGATGGGGAAATGATCCAGGACATATCCAACATTGGACATTGTTCTCCTTCAAAGAGTTCCTTAAAAAAAATAGTGTAAAAATAAAAGCAGTTAAATTTCCTTTTCCATGGATAATGGTTTTAGGAGAAATATGAAAATCGGAATAATTGGAGCGGGAATTTCTGGTCTATCTGCTGCCTACCAGCTAACAAAAGAAGGTCATAGTGTAACTATATTTGAAAGATCAGACACAGTAGGTGGACTTGGAACTTATATAAGCATAAAGGGAAATTATATCGAACGGTTTTACCATCATTTTTTTGAAACTGATACTGAAATTATTCAGCTTGCACGAGAACTAGGGATTTCCAAAAAATTAAAATATTATAAAGCAAAAACAGGAATTTATACAAACGGAAGAATTTACCAATTTAGCTCTGCCTTTAATCTTCTATTTTTCAAACCACTATCGTTAGTTGACAGAATTAGATGTGGAATTGTCTTTGGGTTTCTAAAATTCCTCCCATTCGCAATTGACTCTTTGGACAATATCTCAGCAAAAAAATGGATTCTAAGATATGCAGGAAAAAATATTTATCAAAAAATTTGGGGGCCTCTCCTGGAAGGAAAATTTTCATCTTTCTTCTCTTATGTATCTGCTCTGTGGTTGTGGGGAAGAATCAGAGATCGAAGCCCAAAACTCGGATATTTCGATGGAAGTGTAAAAATACTGTTCGATAAACTAACAGAGTCTATTATAAAATCAGGAGGCAAAATAAAACTTAATGTGGCAATAAGACAAATAAAATCTACAAAAAAAGGAGTTTTAGTTTCAGAAGAAAAAAATATTCATGATTTTGATAAAGTAATAATTACAACTGTATCTTCTATTGCCACTAAAATTATAAAAAATAAGCTCCCAAGTCAATACAAAAAAAGTCTTAACTCTATTGATCATCTAGGTGCTGTTTGCTTAATTGTAGAACTTAAAAAGCCTTTACAATCTCAATATTGGCTAAATATTTGCGACAAAAAAGCGCCTGTTCTAGTTTTGGTCGAGCATACAAATATGATTGACAAATCCAATTATGACGGAAATACAGTAGTATATTTAGCAAATTATATTCATAGAAACGATAAAAGATTCAAAACTCCAGACGATCAGCTTATAAAGCAATATCTTGGATTTTTAAAAAACGTAAATAAAGATTATAATGATTCATGGGTAATAAAGTCATATATTTCTCGGGTGCCCCGCGCTCAAACTATATTTAAAACTAACTCATTGAAAAAAATACCACCTATAAAAACGCCTTTATCAAATATTTACATGATAAATATTGACCAAATGTATCCGCACGATCGTAATCTTCACCAAGGTGCATACTTAGGCAAAAAAGTGGCAAGTATAATCCTAAATAAAAAAATTAAATAATGTTAAGTCTCACTAAAAGGAATCATTATTTTTTTCACTTGAGTATTTTAATAAGACACCACTCTTCTTTGATTCTTTAGAAATATTAATAATTAGGTCTGCCAAAAATCCAGTAAAGAATACTTGTAATCCAGCAATAACCAAAAGCATACCCAAAAATAAAACTGGTCTTCTTCCAATGGTCTCGCCCTGAAAACGTAGTACGCTTAAGTAGCCTAATATTAAAGTACCAATCAGAAATAACACTGACCCAACGACTCCAAAGAAATGCATTGGTCTTTTGCTATATCTACTCAAAAACAACATGGTAAAAATATCTGGCATATCTTTCCAAAGCTTTGAAAATCCATATTTTGATTTTCCAAATTTTCGTTTTTCATGATCTACAGAAACTTCTGTTACTTTAAAACCTTGTTGATATGCCAAAAGAGGAACAAAACGATGCAATCCTCCGTACAAAGATAAACTTTTTGCAGCTTCAGCAGTATAGGCTTTTAATCCACAATTATAATCATGTAATTTAAGATCCCAAAATAAAGAGGCCATAAAATTAAATATTTTTGATGATACAATTTTGAAAAAACTATCATTTCTATTCTTTCTCCAACCGCAAACCAGCTCCCAACCCTCATTTATTTTATTTAATAATTTACTAATTTCCGAGGGTTTATCCTGTAAATCTGCGTCCAAGGTTATAATATAGTCCCCCTTTGACTTCTGAAACCCAAGCATTAACGCCTCTGCCTTGCCCTGATTTTTACGAAACGAAAAAATCCTTACATGACTATTTTTCTCTTCCAGTTCTTTCAAAATTTCAAAAGATCCATCAGTTGACCCATCATCAATAAATATAATTTCATATTTATGATCTTTAACTACTTTAATTATTTCGTTGTAAACGACGTCTAGACTTTCTTCTTCGTTATATAGGGGTATTACAATGCTAATCATATTTGACATTATACACGACAACTATTCCTCAACCGTACCGTATCTATGGACGAGTGAACACGAAAAAATAGAAGTAAAGACGCACAAGGCTCACTTTTCATCATGATTGCTCTTTGTACCTACCGTAATTAACATATTTGACAACATTGGATTAAATGCACCAAAACTTGCAATATATTCTAAGCGGTAAATAAACTCAAATAGTCGTTTTAAGAATATTCTAATAAAACTTTTTGTATCATAAATTGGGTGTATTTCTGACACTAATGATACATTTTTAAATCCTGCGGTAAGCATAACTTGTCTTATGCTCTCTTCTGTAAAGCCAACTGTATGTGTAAAATCCATATATCGAACAGCCATTCCCCATCTATTTTTAAGATTTACCGTTCTAATGACAACCACACCATTTTTTTTTAGAGACGTGCGAACAAAAGAAAGTGTATCTATAATTTCTTCCTTTTCTATATGTTCAATTACATCATTCATCAGAATAAAATCGAATGAGTTTTTATTTTCTTTTAGAAAAGCATTGAGATTATTAATTAATCGTACATTCTTTGTTATATGTTTCCCACAATGATCTATTTGCTCTTTTCCAATATCAACTCCCAAAAAATTGTTGTAATTATTGTTCTTAACATATGCGAGAAAATGCCCTATACCACAGCCAATGTCTAATATTCTTGCGGTTTTATCTACGGGTAAAAATTTTAAGTAATTTGCATGAAAAAAACGAAATGATCCTTCTAAATTGAGAGGGTTGGATGAGTAAAATGGATGTGTTGTCAGGTAATTATTGTATACTTTATTCTCCATAATCATTTAGGCCAAGAATCACTAAATAGCTCTTTATTATCTTGTATCCAATGGAATAGTTTTTCCATCCCCGGCTTCACCCCAATCTTTGGCTTCCACCCAAAATCATTGCTTGCTTTTCTTATATCCGATACAAAAATTGGCTGATCACCGGGACGAAAATCAGAAAAACTTGCGTTAATTTTTCTTTTAAAAAGTTCTTCGAGAATTGGTTTAAATTCATACCAAATAGAAATTGTATTCTCACTGCCTCCGCCAATATTATATACTTGCCCTCTCGTCTTTTTAATATTTTTAATAGCCAGATCATATGCATGAATAAGATCATCGATATACAAAATGTCTCTTACCTGTTTACCATTGCCATAAACAGTTATATTCTTTCCCAGAGTAAGTGCGATCATAAACCATGCAACCCATCCCTGATCTTCAATACCAAATTGACGAGTACCATAGATACATGATTGCCTAAAAACAATCGTCTTTAATCCATAAATCCTCGCATAATCTCTCACATATTGATCTGCAGCTCCCTTACTGCACCCATACGGTGAGTGGAAATCTAAATTTCTTTTTTCTGATATACCCCATTTCATGTGAGCAAATTTATAGCGCCACTTTGTCTCAATAATCTTCAAATCATCAAGTTCTCCATAGACCTTGTTTGTTGAGCTATAGATAAAGATCGGATTATTACCAGACACTCTTACTGCCTCGAGAAGATTAAAAGTTCCCACAGCATTAGTTTCAAAATCTTCTCGAGGATTCAAAACAGAGGTCGTAACAGCAACCTGCGCTAATAAATGGACGACAACGTCAATTTTTTTTATTATTTCTAGAAGTTCTTTATATCCATTCCTAACTTCACCAACAACTATCTTCACTTTATGTCCGTAAGTTTTTTTTAGCCATTCACTATTGGATTTACTTCCATTCCGAGAGAAATTATCGAAGATAATAACTTCATGACCTCTCCCAAGCAATGACCGAGCCAAGTTTGACCCTATAAAACCTGCACCTCCAGTAATAAGATATTTCATAATATTAGTTGTCAGTAAATAAAGTAATGTATTCAGGAAAAACTTTTGAAAATGTGTAACTTTTCATTAACTTATTAAACCCTTTTTCTCCTAACTCTTTCGCAACTGATTTATTACTAATTATTAGTTTAATTGCTTTTATTATGTCCTGAGTATTACCAAACTCCACAAAAACTCCATCATCGCATATAAACTCCTTAACTGCTTCTGTGCTTGCTGCAATGACAGGCTTTTTTTTATGCCATGCCTCAAGATAGACTAAGCCAAACGATTCGCTCTTTGATGGCATACAGAAAATATCGCAAGCACCAAAAATTATTTCTTTTTCTTTTCCTGTTTTATATCCCAAATCTAAAAAACACTTTCTGTCAACTGTTTTTTTTGTTTGACTCCATTCTAATGTATCCGTTCCGATTGCCACAAGTATATATTCAGGGTTAGTTCTGTATAGCATATCAACTGTTAAAAGTAAATCAATTGCGCCTTTTGCAGCACCTTTAATACCTGCAAATAGAATTATCTTTTTATCTGTTAAGTCGTATTTTTCTTTAAAAAGCAGAATGTCTTTTTTTAAATACTCCATAGTTTGCATATTAGATATATCTAAGAATAATGGAATAACAATAATTTTTTTTATATCTATTGAGAATCTGGCAGAAATTTCATTTTTCTCAGTATTTGTAATAACATGAACAATATCAGCTCTTTGAAAAACTTTCTTTAATCCGGGATTAGTAAAGTCTGATAATTGAGAATGGAAAAAAGGTGTAATTATTAATTTTGGTTTTTTTTTCATTTTACTAAGTAGAGCAATCACTTGCTTGTTTATAGCAAGCGGCGAAGGCGAACAATGAATAACATCATAATTATGGTAAATAAGAATTCTATCAAGACCAATAAGATAAGGACCATTTGATATTATTTTAAGATAGTCAATAAATTTTTTGGGCAAAAATTTGCTAAAAAGTTTTAGTAAAATAAAACACATGCTTGAATATAATTGATAGCATGACAGTCTATAAATTTTTACTTTATTATGCGTTTCATATCTTTTCTCGATTTTTTTCCCAAATATAGGATCGTACCAGTATCGCGAAGTTAATGCATTGGATGTAATTACCGAGACATCATGTCCTAATCTTGCAAATTCTTCTGCCAACTTCATTACAACAATTCCGGAACCGGTAAGTGTTGAAGGATAATAATTAGGTGTGATAAATGCTATTTTTTTCATCTGCACTGACAGTTAATCTTGATAGTCTTTTAATTTTCCAGTTAAGAGATAGTAATAGTAGTTCGCTTTCGGATTATGAAAAATATACTCATTAACTCTATAATCAGATAATCTTCTTATGTTATGTTGTATATTATTTCTTTTTTTTATAGTTGAAGATAAGTTGCAAATATTCCAGTAATATGCCTTAATAATTACTTTTACTAAATTTATTTTTAAGGTTATTAAATAATATAAACATAGAATTGTCTGGGTAAAAATAAACATTGGCATAACCATAAAGAGATTATATGTCCCAAAATTTTTTAAGTAGCAACAAAGCATATTTCTAAATGACATGTATACTCTTTTTTCATGCTGATAAGAATTAGATGATGTAGTGTCTCCTCCACCCAAATGGTATATGATAGATTCTGGTTCATACATCACGGAATACCCGGCAAGCCAAAGACGAAAACATAAGTCTGTTTCCTCAAAAAAAATAAAAAAATCTTCATCGAACAAGCCCACCTTCTCTATTGCTTTTCTTCTAAGCAACATGCACGCTCCCTTTGCTGAGAATATTTTCATTTTCTTGTTATATTTTGGATCTATTCTGTCTTTTAAATAACCAAAATGGTACAAAAATCCCGTAAGGGTAAGGAATGCTCCAACCCCATCAAGGAGTTGTTTATTTTTAAATAGCCTGATCTGAGGCTGTAAACATGCTATTTTTGGGTTATCTTCAAAATCAGTTATGAGAGGCCCAAGAAGGTTTGGAGTAACAATAGTATCGTTATTAAGAATTAAAATATAACTTCCTGTTGCTGCCTTAAATCCAATATTATTGCCTTTTGCAAATCCGTAGTTTTCCTTATTTTCTATTAAGATAACCTTTTGATAATTTGTCTTAATAAATTCGCAAGAGCCATCTGATGAATTATTGTCAACTACTATAATCTCTACCTGGGGATAAGTTAATTGCGTAAGAGAGTCTAAACAATTTTTAAGAAATTTCTTGCCATTCCAGTTAAGGACTACTATTGAAACCTTCTTAGGCATATCAGATTAGCTCTTCGCTCCATGTCTTAGGTAGGTCTCTAGTTTTTAACTCTACGCCATTTTTTAAATATTTAAATTTTTGCGGACCCTTGGTTTTTGCCCACTCAATCATTTTCCTTACTCCTTCTTCAAGAGTTACTGTAGTTTTGTAACCCAGCAATTTTGCTGCTTTATCATTAGTGCAATAAGCTTCCATAACTTCTTGTGGACGCAGGGGAAGATACTTGGGCAATAAGAGTTTTGGAATGTCTCCATCTGGAAAGAAAACCTTAAGAACCACATTTGCTAACTCATTTATTGAATGTTCTTCTTTAGGTCCCAAATTAAGAACTTCTCCATTGCATTTATCGCTAAAACCGCTTTGTTCAAAATATGGAGTAAAATCATCAATATAGGTGAAAGCTCGCTTTTGCTTTCCTTCTCCATATATATAAAAATGCTTATTGCTTAAAAGACAATTGATAAAAATTGCAATAACATTTCTATAAGGATCTGCTAAATTCTGCTTTGGACCATATACATTATGAGGACGTACAATTACATACTCAAAGCCATGTACTTTTGCTAAAACTTCTGTTGCATCTTCCATTGCGGCCTTCGCGATTCCATATATGTCTTCCGGCTTTTTGGGCATATCTTCAGAAAATGGAGGCTTTTGCGCGCCATATACGCTCATAGAGCTTGTAACTATAACTTTTTTTAATCCATATTTAATACAAGAAACCAAAGTGTTCATATAGGCTAAATAATTTCTTTCCGTAGAACTTAGGGGAGTAAACTGACTTCTCCCTTCCGAAGCATCTGCTGCTAAATAGTAGAGAAGTTCTGGTTTAATTTTTTGAATATACTTTTCCACTTTTTCGCGATTTCTCAAGTCAAGTTTTGTAAAATGGGCTTTTGGATTAACATTTTCAATGTATCCTCCAGAAAGGTCATCAACAGCGAAAACCTCATGTCCTCCCTTTTTTACCAAAAAATCAACTAAGTGACTCCCCATGAAACCTGCAGCGCCGGTAACAATAATTTTCATGAATATTTATGTATTGTATACTTTTTTCTTATGAATTACAAAAAAAAAGACAACTACTAAAAGCATCGTACTTAAAGATATAATTTTTCCATACACATAGTATTTATCTCCAGAAAATACTATATTTCCCTGATAATTTCCCTTGCTCAATAAAAAACTATTCAATCCTTCATCGGTTTCCTGTGCATGAATTACTCTATTACTAAGTACCAACTGCCATTTTGGATGAAAATTTTCTGAGAAAATAAGCCTCTGCGGGGAATCGATTTCAACATTAATATTATAATGCGTAATGTCGTCTGTGGAATAAGTAATTTTCCCTTTTTCTTCTAGCCAAAAAAGAGCTTTCGGGGAACTCTTCGCTTCAAACACTGCAATTTTTTCAAATTGTCTCGATCTTACTAGCCATGGTATATCCTCTAGGTGCTCGATTGCCTTAAGATACGCAACTTCATCGTATTTTCTATCTTTTACAAAAATTTCACCATTTGGATCGTATGGAACAATGATATATTTTATACTAAGTTCTGACAGATATTTCTTTGTCCCGGGCTTCCGCAGCTGATTAACGATATCTATAATTTTTGCTTTCTTAAAGAGCGGCTCAGCCTCAACAGGTAAATGCGTTAAAGAATAGTAAGTAAAACGGTGCTGACGGGGAATCCATAAAATTCTAAAAAAATCAGGCTGACTATGTAGAAAATCTTTAAGTTTTACGTATTCTTCTGGTACTTCACGTTTTTGAAATGTACCACCAAGTTCACCAAAAACAGCAGGGCGGATCAAAAATAACCAGAATACCAAAAAAGTAGCGAGTATTATGTAGTATGTATTATGCATATTTATTTTTTTGCCTAATACTTGATACTTGATACTTGATACTTTCCTTGAAATTTGTAATAAACTGAAAGGGATGAGCACTGAATAAGATAGTATTATTAATAAGTAGAATTTTGTTGGATCTCGGAAAAAACTCATTCCAGGAATAGAAATAAAGAGCCATTGATTCACTTGCCCAAAAGGATCCCTTACGCCCTTTGCTAAAAATACTCCAATCAATCCAAGAAGAGCAAAGAATAATATTGCCTTATTGTTGACTTGCTTTATTGTTGAATTGATTAAAAATAACAGCGATGAAAAAGCTAATATCGGTATTAAAATAAACTCACTTCTCATAAAATATATTTTGCCGAAAATATTTTCTGGCCAATTTGGATGCAGCAAAGAAAAAGCGTGAGAAACATCTGCAAAACTAAAAAAGCGAAATCCCTCAACACTTGTAAATCCTTGCGGGATAGGGCTTGATTGAAGAAATAAAATAGGAAGTATCCATGCTGCATGAAGAAGCAAGGCAATACTAACAGGAATCACAAGAGCATAAAGTATTAAGTATAAAGTATTAAGTATATTTCTTTTCAATATGTAATACCTAATACAAAATACATAATACACGCTCACGGCAATCATTGTTAAGTAAGCAATTCTTGGATCAAACATAACCTGTAATGTCAAAAATAATCCGCTAATTATTGCGTATTTGACATTTGAAATTTGAAATTTGAAATTTTTATTTAAAAGGAGATTGTCAATAAGTTTTATAAATTTAGCGAGAACAAGTGGCGCAATGGCATAAGATAAGGCAACTCCCATTTGTCCGCCTCCAACAATCATAAGAAAATATGTATTTGTGATAAAAATAGATGAAGAAAGCAATTTCTGCCATAGAGATGATTGTGGGAGAATAGTTTTTACCAAATAAATACTAGAGAAAATTCCAAAAAGTAGCGGAAGAGCAAACCAAAAAAACTTATAAATAAATACCCATGGAATGTTAAATGTGTGCGCCAAAAAGACAGTGAAGCCGAAAAACATGCTCAAAGAATAGACAGGGTTTATCCCACCAAGACCGTTGCCTTGTCCGGGATTCCAGGAAGAAAAATATATTGAAGGATCCCGCAGCATTTCAGGAAAAAGATATGGCCAGTCTCCACCAATAATCTGAGGCGCAAGAAACCAATTACGAAATATAAAAAAAATAAAACCAAAAAAAAGCAAAGTATAAAAAATGTTTGATTTTCTCACTTTCGTATTTGTATAAACGATTTTAGAAACAGAAAAAACAGCAACAAAAGTCCCCCTAATGATATCAGCAAGCTTCCATAGAATAATTTTTGAGAAGTCATTTCGATGATTAGCGTATAATCTTCCTTATTCTGTACATCTTCCGGACTGATATACCAAGCGTTCGCGTATCCATTTACCGGCAAATGCGTCTTCTCGAGAATCGGGTCTTGTCCAAACGTTTCAAAAGTGTTTCTATCCAAAAAAATATTTTTATGCATTCCTTCAATAACATTGTCATTAAAATAACTGGTCAAAATTTCTTTGCTTGCTTCTGATGAAATAACAATATTATTCGCATGAAGAATAGATGAAAAAATCTCTCCTAAAGTTCTTGAAATCAAGCCTTTTAGAGTTTTTGCTTCATTGACTCCATTAGGAAGAAATAGCTTCCATTTTGGATTAAATCTTTCAGACAAAACAAGAGCGTATGGATCTTTTGCGCCATGGATTGTTACTTTATACTTGGTCGGATTTATTTTTGTAAAAATAACTTGAGGAGTCGATCTTTCTTTTGCTTTTACTACTTTTTTAAAGACAATACGAGGATCAGCAATCTGAGAATCGGTAATTCTTAATACCGATAAGTTTCTTATATCAATTTTCTTTATGCCTTCCGTGTAATTTTGACCTTGAATATCATCCTGATCTTTGGAAATTTGCAAAAAGGCAGATTGCGCATCGTTCCTAGAAAGAATTACCCCGCTAAACTCCTTCCATTCTTTTGAACGCAATATTTCACTATGTGTATTATTCACATACCGGTTCTTTTTTGTTCCTCCTCTCTCATATAGCGTAAATAGAAAATTCTGATCATAAGTGAGATAGTCAAATGAAATAACATAAATTGAATCTTCTCTCCATTTGCTGATATCGCGAATTAATCCGCTTGTATTACCTAAATAACTGTATGATATTGTAAGAGTTGTTACGCCTTCCCCAGTGTCTTTTTGTTTAGCTCCCTCTACTTTTGCTTGCGTAAGTAGCTCCCCTTTTCTTTCTTCGGCCGTTTTCCACTTTGTCTCACTAACAAGATTTGGAATCTTATTTATCTTAATAGCAACACGCAAAAAAGGTTTATTCTTAACAAGAATATCGTCAAACCTTATCCATTCACCTGTATCCAAGGGTCTTGACGAGATACTCTTCCCATCAATACTAAGTGTTATGTCTAAATTTTTTATATCATCTTTGTTAACATAAACCTGATATATTCCATTCCCTAATGGATTTCTAACCTCATAGGGTATGATCCAATCATCCGGCAAATCAAGATTTAGCTTATCAAGAATGTCAGCAAACATTCCGTCAACTAAATCCAGAAGATATTTTTTATCATATATTGACTTTGCGGAATCTTCACGTATTGCTTGTCGCAGCTTATTCTGATGTTTTATGAGGTCATTTTTCAGCTCAACTTTATTTGTAATAGTTGAGTAATTTGATTGTTTTGTTTTCTCTAACGCATCAATAAGTTTTTCTACTGACTGTTGGTATCTAACAAGCGTAACCTCCCATGAATTATATTCCTTATACTTGTGGAGCTCCCATAATTTTGGCTCTAGCCAAATATTGCTTAAATAAGTTATACTTTTAACATTTCCGAATATTGGTATTTCTCCTGCCCACTTTGCCAACTCATTAATACGTTTTTCTATAAAATAAACGCTCCTATCTATATAGCGGTCGTTTACAGCCTTAAATCGAGCAAGATCTATTTTTTCACGCAGCACAATGAAGGGATACAGTACAGAAGAAAGTTTTTGCTTCACAGTGGGAGAAACAAACCTGGGAAGTTTCTTAACCTTAAAAAAATCGAAAATAGAACTTTTGTTTTGTGCTTTGAAAAGAACGTCATTAAAAATCTCTGGGTGTCTTTCTAAGATTTTACTATCATCGTAAAAAGCTACTCGCTTGTCTTGTGTATAAAAAGAGAGTGGAGTATGCAAATTTACAAGATAATCACTCCAGTACGCTATCTTCCCTGCCGCATAAATATGCGGTAAATAAGAAGCATCATCGATTTCATAGATATGGTACTTATCTCCGATCGTTTTTATCTCTTTGACGCCTAAGTTTTTAATAAACTCTTTGTAACCCGCTTGGGTATCAGGAAGAAAATTGCTGACATGAATATAGGGTTGCCCTGGAAAGTTATCTCCATAAATGTAAGGATCTTCGTTGTAGTAAATGTACCTAATATTGAGCATAACCAAGATGTCACGGATAGCAACGTAGTCCCTTGCCTTTACAGCTTTTAAAAAGCTTGTGCCAAAGGACTCAAACTCGACAAAACCCATAAACTCGTTTCTTCCCGCAAGATACGTGATCATTGAAGGACCTTCATACGCTGCGTCATTATCACCTTTTACCACCTGATAGCCGGGATCTGTAAGCGGAAGAGAAAGAATTTTTCCGTCAATAGGGAGCGATCGAAGGTATGAAAGGACTTCTTCATATTTTGGATCCATAGCGACAATTGCGCTTACGTCTTTCGTTTGCCAATGGATATACTGGAGGGTTTTCCCTATAATGAAGGGCAAGGCGATAATTATTAAAAACACTATAAGGAATAATACAAGTGAAATCCCCTGCCATTTTTTTATGCGAGCCAAGACTACTAAAAGCGCTTGACCCAAAATCAGTGTATAAAAAAACAGAAAAACCCACATCCACTGTCCGAAGAAAACACGAAACATAGAAAAGCCGGGAATATGAAAGAGCAGCATATAAAACTTGAGTCCTATGGCTGTAATATTTGCTGTAACAAAAAATAAGGTAATGAGGAAAAAAATACCGGTTAAAAGCATTGATTTTCTGCTATTCCATAAGAGTCCAAGAACAAACACAACGGGAAAGATAATAAAGACAAAAGAGAAAAAAGTGAGCGGCGCCATTTGCTGTAAACCCAAAAGACTTATGCTCGGCTTAATACCTGGTACAAGCGCATTAAAGTACCCAAGACCGCTATCGAGCTTTGCTCCTTGAGAAAACACAAGATTGTTAGTAGGGCTTCCCGGTGTCAAAAGACTCTCAATCTGGGGCGCAAGATGAAACGCATGTAAAAGAAAAAACAGAATAACTCCAACGACAATGCCTTTCAACGGAAGCGGCTTGCGTACAACAAACATCGTGTAAAGAACCAGAAACAAAAGGCTCAGGGGATAAAAAGCAAAGAATGCCGGCGCTCCAACAATACTAAAGTTTGCCGCGAACAAAAATGTAATCCCAAGAACAACAAAGAGGTATCTCATATTCTGAGTCAGTAAATATCTAAGAAGTAATAAGAAGATAAGGGGATTTAAGAATATCTGGTTATCAGTCAACAGCATATGACTCCAGATTAAGGTAGAAACCGGGGCAGACACATAGTACAATCCTGCTATAAGAGCACAGATTTCAGTAATCACGATAGTGCGTGTTGTTTTCTTTTCTTCGTCTTGGAAAAGCAACTGTTTAACAATAAGGTAACAGGAGAAGAATGCGATACTTAAAGAAAACCCATGAACAAAAGCAATTAAAAGTGTTGGAGAGATAAGGATATTTTTAAGCCCAGCCAAAAATAAGAAAAAAGGTATGCCAAAGTAGCTTAGACCCTCCCCTCCAAGCCCCGAGTGAGAAATCGCATAGAGTGCTTGACTGGCAAGATAGTGCAATGGATCATAGAAATACAACCTGCTACTGTCCCCTCCTAAATCCATCTTTCCTTCCTTAAACCAGAAGAACGGGGCAAGAAATAGAAAAAGCGTAATTATAAAGGAGGGGATAAATCGATATTTCATCTAGCAGATTCTCTCCATTGTTGAAAAATTCCCAATGCCATAAAAAGAACTAGCCATACCGCTGCTTTTTCTGTTGGTATTGAAGGACCGGTAAAAAGAAAATTAATAAACATAGCGACCAGCAATGCAAGACATAACAAAAAAGTCCGCCTGCCCTTTATTTGAAAAATTTTTATAAAAATTCCATAAAGAAATAAGATGCTAAAAATCACGATATCTGAACTCGTCTTTACAAAAAAAATATCGACAAATATGGAAACAACAAGAAGAGCTAAAACTATTTTTTTATTTTCTTTTAAAAAAGAGATCATTTTCTCAATCTTTTCAATATTTTCAGATGTGAGGGCTTTAGCTAGGATTTTCTTCATGAATGAATTATATCATAACTTTTGCTTCATTAAGAGTTTTGCCCCGTATAAAAGAAAAACTAATAAACTTATCGATGATATTATTAAGCTGTAATAAAATATTCTCTGCCCAACCATTTCAACAATGATCTCATGATTTTCGTTTCCTGAAAAGTCAGTTGGCATTATATACCATACATTTGCATATCCGTTCATTGTAAAATGCTGCTTTTCAGATATGCTTCTTATGTCTTTTGTCTCAAAAGTGCGGTCGTTAAAAAAAACATCTTCATGCTTATACTCTTGAATACTTCCATTAAAATAACTCTGTTTAATTTCTATATTTTTAGGTTCTTTTTTGGAAATATAAGCCTTCCAATCTTTATGAAATTGATCAGAAAATATTAGAACAAATGGAACTTTAGCGCCAGACACTTCTACGCTATATTTTATAGGATTAATTCGCTTATAAATAATTGATGGGATATTTTCCTTCTTAATCTTTTGCTTGCAATCTAAATGTGTAAAAAGTTTCTCGCAAGTACTCCGCTCCATATATCCAACCCTTGGGTCACCTTGGATACTATCAACAAAAAATGATACATTTTCCTCCTCGTTCTGACCTTTATTATCATACGGAAGGATACTTGTCGGAACATAAAAATGCGGAAGATAATTTCCATTATTCACCTGATAAATAAAGTAATCTCCTTGTTGAAATATTTTCCTATCAGAGAGCTTTCCAACAAAGCTTGTGAGAGACTTAGAATTTGGTATTGACTCTAGGAATAATGAGTAAGGAAACTGAGGGAAAGATTCTTGATATGCCTTTTTATCTGCAATATAGAAGATGTATTTCACATCTAATATACTAAATAATCTTTTTATAGCTGAATAGTTTTTTTCTTTTACTAGTTTAAGGAAAATATCAGAAAACGGAAGAATAGTTTGGTAGCCGGAAAAGTCTCTTCTTCCGGTAAGATATGCTGTAGGAGATGGACCAATATATGCACCTCTATTAACTCCCGGTACAACTTGATAAGTGAAATCTGTAAAAGGAAAGTTAAAAACCTTACCATCATCTGGTAATGCTTTTAGAAAAGCTAGCGCCTTTTCGTAGTCTGGATTCAATTTTATAATATTAGTCATATTATTTGATCCCCAATGAATTGTTTTCAAAACCTGACCACTTATAAATGTCCAGCTATTATAGGTAAATAGGACTGCTAGAAAAACCGATAAAACATATACATACCTTCGTTTTAATCTTGACAAAACTATAAATAATGCAAAACCAAAAAGTAACGAATAAAAAAAAGTGTATACCCATTGCCATTGTCCATAAAAAACACGAAACATGGAAAATCCGGGAACATAAAACAACTTTCTGTAAAACTCAACACCTATATGGGTAATATTGGCAGATACTAGAAAAAGTGTTATGAAGAAAAAAGCTGCTATGAGGACCAATACTCCTTGTTTTTTCTTGTTTAATAAAATTCCCAAAATGATAACAAACGGTACTGCAAAGGTAGTCCACCGTAGCTCGGGAAGAGAATATATGTAGAGTACTTGATGACTAACTTTTCCGAGACCTAAGGTTGCATTAAAATATTCAAGGGCTTCATTTTTATTTACATAGGCATCAAACGCACGCACATTATAATCGCTACCAGGATCAAAAATATTGGCCAAAACGGGAATAATATGAAAAGCATGAATCCCTAAAAATAGAATTAATCCCCAAAACAACTTTTTCCAAGGCAAAGATTTTTTAAGGACTACCATTACATACAAGACAAGAAACAAAAATGCCAAAGGGTAAAAAGAAAAAGGGGGAGGGGGCGCTTTCAAGGAAAAATTGGGCGAAAAAATCAATGTTGTCAAAAGTATAAACCAAAGATATTTACTTTGCTGCGATAGTAAAAAACGCAACATTAAATAGAATATCATTGGATTTAAAAATACTTGATTATGCGTAACAAGGGCAGCGTGCATATTCTCACCAACGCTTGGAGAGAATGTATAAAAAAGACCGGCAAGCATACCGGCTATATCAATAAAAAGAGATTTATTCTTTTCTGTATGATTTTTTAAAATTTCAACAACGATAAGGTAAATAAATATAAATGATCCAACGAGTTTTAGTGAATTTAACAAGCAAATAAGAATATAGGGAGAATGAAAAAAAGCGTACAGAAGTTTCAGGGCAAATAAGAACGGAAGCATAAATTGGTCTGGCCTTAATTTTCCTAATCCTTCTGGTTCAATACTGTATAAACCATTAACTTGCAGGTAGGATCCGGGATCATAAAGAAAAAGCCGATTACTATCTCCACCTAACTCTACCTCTCCTGGTTTAAGCCAAAAAAACGGAAGAATAAAAAGTATAATGCAAATAGTGTATACAAGAATTTTTGAATTGGTTGGAATAATAAATTTTATCATTAGTTTTTTTTCTTTACTATAGTTTTTACAACAAGCCCAAAAAAAATAAATAAAGATAGACCAGTTACAAGAAGTCCGTACTGAAAGTACCTCTGTTTTTCAAGATTGAGAGTCAAAATATAATCAGTTTTTCCTTTACGATCATCTTCTGCAATAATCCACGCGTTCGCATATTTATTAACTAAAAAGTGCTTTTCTTCGCTTAAGGAAGAATTCTGATTAAGTGATAACTTCCAATCTTTATGATAACTGTTTTGAAAAACTAACAAAAAAGGAGATGTGCCTCCAGATTGCTTTACGTGAATTACATACTGAACTGGATTATTTTTTTTTACAGTAATTTCTGTATGGGGAGGTTTATATTCTGCTTTACAAAAATCAGAGACACTTCGGTTTTTTTTGCAGACATCTTTATCAATAAATGCCGACTGGTAAGATACTTTCTGATTGCTTATAGTCTGTATCATATCATCTTGATAAATACTGTCAGGAATATATACTTCTGGTCGATATACTTTCTTATCAAACTCAAAGAGATTAAATGGGCCATTATTATAAAGTAAGCGTACAGAAAATTTTTTGACAAATTCTTTGTATTCCTGTTGCGTTTTTGGAAGAGAAGTCATCATATAACCATATGGAAAAATGTTCAGGAATTTTTCTTCATACACTTTAGGGTCTGCGTTGTGAAATATATAGCGTATATTAAAAAGTGAAAAGATCTGCAACAATGCTTCGTAGTTCTTCTCGCGAGATAGACGCAAGATATCTTCAGAAAGTAGATAAGGATAGTTATCAAAAATTTGATAGCCAGCAAAGCTTTTTTTGTGTGTCAAGATTGATATCGATGAAGGTCCAACATATGCCGCATTATTAATGCCATAAAGTACCTGATTAAAATTATCGGTAAGCGGAAGCATCAATATTTTTCCCTCATCTGGAAGTTTTCTAATAAAATCAATAGTCTTCTCATAACGGGGGTCCATAATCATTGCGGTTTTAACGCCATTGGATCCCCATTGAATCCCATCTACAAGTTTGCCATTTAAAAATTGCCAAAAGCCAATGATAAAAAATAGAAGAATAATAAAAGCAGAAATTTTAACATAAGAAGACTTAAGTCTTGTAAAAATTACAGAGAGAGACAGTCCAAATAGCACTGCATAGAAAAATATAAAAATGAATGCCCACTGAACAAAAAAATGGCGAAACGTCGAAAAGCCTGGAATATAAAAAAGTCTTTTATAAAACTCTAACCCTATATCTGTTATGTTTGCCGTCACGAGAAAAAATGTAAGAAGGAAAAATACACTGGTTAACAACATTGCTTTTTGTTTTTTTTTCAGCAACATATATCCAAGGATAATAACAAGAGGCGCTATAAATGATGTCCATCGAAGTGAGACTTCCGGTGATGGAATAAGAAAACTAATACTTGCCTTTCCCTCACCGTGAACGGCAACAAAAAAATTTACCCCGCCATTTATTACATCCTTAAACACAACGCTATGAACAGCACTGCCCAAGTCAAACAGACTTGCTGCTTCTGCTATAAGATGAAACGATTGCATTCCCAAAAAAAGTATTATTCCGATAGCTACATCTTTAATCAAAATTTTTCTTTTTCTAATGAAAATAACATAAAGCAAGAGAAAGACTATTGCGATAGGATAGAATGCAAAAAGTGGAGGTGCGGAAATAAGCGCAAAGTTAGATGAAAATACAAAACTCACAAAAAGAAAACTCAAAAGCCACCACTTATTTTGTGTTAGAAAATAACGCATTAAAAGAAGAAATATAAGTGGATTCAAAAATACTTGATCATGTGAATGAAGAGCTTTAACCCAAAAAAAGATTAGTTTTTCGGATCCCGTAGCAACTATATAAAAAATCCCGGCAATAATCGCTGATAACTCTACTGCAAGAATTCTTTTGTTTTTTTGTTCACCCCTCTGAATAAATTCTTTTACTATAAAATATATAGATAAAAATCCAACAGAAAGTTTGATGCCGTTAAATATGCTAATCAACAGATGCGGTGAGTCAATAAAGTGCTTTATTAAAGCTAATAAACCAACATATACAAGATAAGCGTGTCTTTGTTCAACATTACCCTTTCCCTCAGAATCTATAGCATACAAGCTAACATTTTTAATAAATGATAGCGGATCGTAGAAATATAGTCTATTTCCGTCTCCGCCTAAATCTACCTCTCCTGGCTTAAACCAAAAAAAAGGAATTATGAAAAGGAAAAAACTAATTAAAAGAACTACCCAATATTTCTTGAAGAAATGTAATAAAAACATTTGCTAAGCATTTTAACACATTATGACGGGTGGACGTAATTATAGGTTAGAAGAATATTGCCAAAAATAAGTATATAAAACGCTGCGTTTCCTAATTTTGAGAAAAGCTGCTCTTTTTTAAAAGCGTAGGCAAGAAGGAAAGGACAAAACATCAAGATAAGAATCATACGAAACTGCATAGAAGTCAAACCAAAATTACTCTTAAATAAGTATTGGACTTCGTATAGTCCAACAAATATTAGCAATGCAAAGATAGACCAATTCTTCTTTTCTAAACCCTCTACCAGAAAATTTGCGGTGAATATTGCCATAAAAGGAAAAAGAGGAATAAGATACCATCCCATTTCTCCTCTTTCGGTAAGAGAAAAAATCATTAGGAGAAAATATATAAAAGCGGGAACGAGAATAAACCTATGCTTCTTATAATCCAGAAAACTTAGGAAAAAAGAAATAAACCCTAGAAAATACCAACCGTCATAATATATTTTATTGATGATAATAGGAATGGATGTTACGTATAATAGTGTTTCGGGCCCCACCACTCGGTCTGATTGAATTGACACAACAGCCTTAAAAACTTCCCAATCATAATACGCCCCATAGAGAGCGTAAAGCAGTACGAAAAACAAAGAAGTTGCGATTAATCCTAATGTAAATTTTATCTTAATTTTTTCCGCAATAAAAAGATAAATCATACTTAACAAGACAGCGATTCCCAATTCTTTTGTCCAAAATGATAATCCACAAAGTATGCTTATAATTATTGTTTTTTTTAAATTCATATTCGCTCTAAAAATATGAAATAGATAAACTGATGCTAGCAAAAGGGGCGCTAATAAATTCTCAGCGAGCACCACTCTTCCATTCATAACAAAAATTGCGGTTGTTGAATAAATCAAAAGTGCCCATGTGCCTGTTTTAAAATTATATAGACGAAACCCTAAAATAAAAACAATAACAGATGACACCATTGACAGAAAAATAGGGACTAACCGAATAGTTTTTAATTCGATTTTTGAAAATGTGTCCTGCCCAAAAAGAAGAGCCCAACCCCCAACAACTAATCCATTTAAAGGCGGGTGGTCAAAATACGGATATACTATTGGGAAATACAAATTTTTAATAGTTAAATCCGACCTATGTTTATATGCTGAAATTGCTGACCATGAAATGGGAACATGTTTTGCCAAAAGACTTACTCCTAAAAAAGAATAGGAGTATTCGTCGCTAGTTGCTCCTCGCTGAGGGTAAATTGAGTAATTATGCAGTTTGAGAACTAACCCTATAAAAAGAACAAAAACTACCAAAAATATTTGCAATTTTGTCATATAGATATATTAATAATATACAGTATTCTGTCAGTATGGTAAAATGTTATATTCTAAAATTAAATGAGGATACTTATCTTTAAC
Organism: Patescibacteria group bacterium; assembly: GCA_038062115.1. Taxonomy (GTDB): domain Bacteria; phylum Patescibacteriota; class Microgenomatia; order Levybacterales; family UBA12049; genus JBBTXS01. The sequence goes on along the minus strand of JBBTXS010000004.1, from coordinate 77,889 downwards.
TGGAGAGATCTCAAGCATAGTTGGGCTGGTGGAGGCGAGATTTATGTTTTTGAGCAAGCCGTACGCTGGGTAAAAATGGGACATGAAGTTACAGTTTTCTGTGGACAAGATATAGAAAAAGATCTTCCGTCTTTTGAAATAATAAATAGCATAAAAATATATAGAAAAGGAGGAAGATATAGTCTTTACATTTGGGCAGTATGGTATTATCTTACACGCTTTAGAGGAAAAGCAGATGTTGTCATAGATGTTGAAAACGGTATTCCATTCTTCACTCCAATATTTTGTAGAACCCCCAAAATAAGCTTTGTTTATCATATACATGGCAACCAATTCTTTTATGAATTCCCTGCCCCTCTGAGCCATATTGGATTTGCAATAGAAAAATTTATCTTTCCATTACTCTATAGACATTTACCAATTATAGCTATATCAGAAACTACAAAAAAACAACTTATAGATATTGGTTTTAAAAAAGATAATATAACTGTTGTTTATTGCGGAATGAGTAAATTGAATCAATTATCAAAAACTCCAATGAAGAAATTTTCAAACCCTACACTTCTGTATTTAGGAAGAATTAAAAAATATAAAAGAGTTGATTTGCTTGTCAACATGTTTCAGAAGATAGTTGAAAAAGTACCAAAAGCTCGTTTGATTATTGCCGGATGGGGAACAGAAGCGGCAAATCTCGCTGATTTAATAATGAAAAATCCGTTACGGAAAAAAATTAGCTTGGCCGGTCCGGTAAGCGACAAAGATAAAAAAATATTACTTTCCAAATCATGGCTTTTTGTCAATCCATCAATAGGAGAAGGGTGGAGCATAGCGGTTATTGAGGCAAATCTATATGGCACGCCAGCCGTGGGGTTTAATGTTTCAGGACTAACAGAATCTATACAGGACACAAAGACGGGATTGCTTGCACAAAACGAAGAAGATTTTGTTAAAAAAATTTGTGAGATTTTGAAAAATAATAGCCTTCGTGAAAGATTAAGTGCAAATGCAACACTATGGACAAACGGCTTTAATTGGGATCGTTCATCCAAAGAGAGCTTGAGTATTCTCGAAAGAATAAGGAGAAAGCATTAATATGTTTGGGAAAGAATATGCGAAACATCTTGATGTTCTCATTGCGTCATTCGGAGAAATTAACAACCACTATCAAAAAAAAATAAAGGCTAACTCAAGCATCTCTTTTTTTAAGAAAATCTACATAATGTTATTTGGAATACCAGAAAGCGGATTCCAGATCCGCAGTATGTATTTTAAAAAAATTTTAGCTACCAATCTTTTAAATAAAAATCTAAAAAAAATTCTTGATGTAGGGTGCGGAATTGGCGCATATACTTTTTTACTTGGGCAAACTTACCCTCAAGCAAAAGTTACAGGAGGAGATATAGATAAATATAAGTTAAAATCCTGCCAAATAATGGCTAAAGAGTTGGGGCTAAAGAATGTTAAATTTATCTATATGGATGCAACAAGGTTAGAAAAGAGAACAACGTACGATTTTATTGTAAGTATTGATGTGCTTGAGCATATAGATCGTTATGAATCAGTACTTGAGAATTTTTCTCATCTTTTAAAAAGCGGTGGATATTTATATATTCATGCCCCCCAACCAAATCAAAAACGTATCTTTAACTCATTCAAGAAATGGCATCACGAAGATCATATTCGTGAAGGAATCGAGAGACATGACCTTGAGAATTCACTTGAAAAATTAGGATTTAAAATAATTGTATCTAAAGACACTTTTGGCTTCTTTGGAAAATTATCATGGGAATTAAACCATTTGACTCTTTCAAAAAGCTTTGTCCTTGCAGGTATTATCTTCCCTTTTCTTTATCTTTTGACATTACTAGATTTTCTTTTAGAGAATAAAAATGGACTCGGTGTAGCAATACTTAGTCAAAAAAAATAAATATGAAAAAAGGGCTTGTATCTATAATTATTCCAACCAAAAACTCCTCCAGATATCTTGATGAATGCTTGGCGCATATAAAATCTCAAAGCTATAAGGATATTGAAATTATAATTATAGATGGAAAGTCTCAAGACATGGACAAGACAATTGAAATTGCTAAAAAGTATAGCTGTAAGATTTTAATATTTATTCCAAATGTAAAAAAGGGATTATTTGATGCTACTAAAAAAAGGAATTATGCCGCTACAAAAGCAAGGGGTGAATTCATTTATCATATGGATGCAGATATGGAATTAAGCAGAAACGTTGTCAAAGAAGCAATAGAATTATGCAATAACGGATTTGACGCAGTAATACTTCCTGAAGACTCATTTGGAGAAGGCCCTTGGGCAAGTGCTAAAAATTTAGAAAGAAGATTTTTTTGGAACGATGATACAGTTGAGTCTCCAAGATTTTTTAAAAAAACAGTATGGGATACATTAAAAGGATACGATGAAAATATAGCAGGGGGAGGAGACGATCGGGATCTATATCAAAAGGCGCTTGAGAGAGGATATAAAGTAGGACGAATTAAGAGCTTAGTAATGGCTAATGAAGGAAAGTTGACGTTAATTCATTTATTAAAAAAACAGTTTATGTATAAGAGGGAAGTTTTGAAATATATACGCAAGAGACCTCTAATAAGTATAAAAGGCTATTTCCCCATTCGAGCATCGCACATTAGGAATTGGAAAATATTCATATCGCGGCCAAAAGACACTTTTTTATTTATTATAATGAAAACAGCTGAATCTATTGCTGGAGTGTTTGGAGTTCTTTATTCACTCGTGAAAAGATGATTCCATTTTATCTACATAAAAATCAACAATTTGCTCCCAATCAAATAATTTTACTTGTAATTGCTGCCCAGTTTTTTCTGCCAAAAGACCCCCATATTTGGGATACCTATTAGGCGATTTTTTAAGATAGTCATTTATACTTATACTTCTTATCACACCTGTCTTATTTCGTATTTTTTTAATCAAATATTCACCCAGCCCATAAGGGGTAAAGACGTTTTTGCTGGCTACATGAAATATACCATCTATTTTGCTCTCAATAAGTACTTCTATAACTTCGAATATTGAAGGGATATACGTTAACGTGAGATACTGATTATTGAATAACGGATACAGTTTACCGTGGTCAAATAAAAACAATATTTTTCCTACATAATCAAGCTTAGGATCATAAAGAATGTTGGTTACGTTTCCGACCCTAATTATTGCAGTTTTTTTATTACTTGCGAGAACACGTTCTCCTTCAGCTTTTGTCCATCCGTACCATGAAAGATTTTCCAATCTCATCTCTGGCTTAGTTTTTTCATCATAAGGACCATGATTATCACGATTACCAGAAAAAACCATATCTGTCGAAATATGAATAAAAAAACTACCATATTCCTGGCAAACTTTGGATATATTCCCAACTCCTTTAACATTAGTTTTCCAAACTGGTCCATTTATATTACCTCTTTGAAGCTCAGCGGAATTTGCATCCCTATGCGCTGCAAAATTGATTACAATTTCCGGAGAGAGATCTTTAAACATATTCCTTAGTTGATTTATATTAAGAATGTCTAATTCTCCATGACTGGGAGCTATTATTCTGTATTGTAATTTTTTTAAGTTTAAATCATTCTTGCTATTGCTATTGTCTTGTCCTAAAGCATAACTTAAAAAATTAGATCCAATAAAACCGCTACCACCAGTAATCAGAATATTTTTATCTTTAGATTTCTTTTTCATAGTTTTATATTTGATTTATGAATTTATTTTTTTTCACTTAAAACATGTAGCTTCCATGCTGTTACAGGAACTCTTCTTAACAATAACGTTTCCCAGTTCATGGGATAAAACATCATAAAATCCCATACTTTATACCAAAGATTTCGCACTTTCAAAAGATAATCATTATTATTTTTTGGAGCTTTGACCAAGCTGCTATTCGTATATTCATTTGCCTTATTCTTCCCTAAGAAAATCTCTAACAATATTTTAGGCAGGAACAAAACAATAAATTGTATAAGCTGATAAAATATATGCTCGCTATATGCTTTTTCCTGAATTGAAAATCCGTATTTTTGCAAAAGAGCGATAACCCTTTTGTGAGTAAACTCAGGATGAATATGACCAAGATAACGAAAGGTAAGGTCTTCTCCTAAATGAGTTTTTTGAAAAAACCAAGTATAAGTAAATCTTTCACCCTCACACGGAACTATCAAGAAAAAACTGCCGCTTTTTTTAAGCACCCTTTTTACTTCACTTAGAAAAAAATCTGCATCAGGAATATGCTCAAAAACATCCAAGCAAATACATACATCGAAAAAATTATTTTTGTAGGGAAAACGATTATTCTGTATTTGATTATACTTTACTTTTCCGCTTCCAAACTTTGCGGCATATTTTATCGCACTCTTGCTAATATCACAACCAAATATACTGGCTTTTGGGAAATAATATGGAAGACTTTCTGTCAGCATTCCACCCCCACAGCCTATATCTAACAATTTACCCTTATTTAATTTAATTGTCCTTACTAACGATCTTAGTCTATAATCTTGCTTGAAAGAGCGAAAATATGTTTTGGGCTTTTCTTTCCTAACTCCCATAAACATTTCTTCGTAATCAAACGCTTTGTCTGCCATATTAAAATTTTATTGTAGAGTTTTCAAAAATTCTTGTAAATAAAGTTCTGAAGTTTTTAGAGGAAATATATTATTAAGCTTTGAGACGTTAGTTTCATAAATCTGTATTTCTGTATCTTTGGAAAATGTGACAGGAACAGAAAAATACTTTTGTATTTTTTTAAAATCAACAATGCCTTTTCCTCCCATATTAAATATCTCTTTTGTAATTTTTTTATTTAACAAAAAACTGATTATACGAGATATTTCTTTTGTAGTAATCAGTTGTAAACGAGAAGAATCAGATATATAAAAAGGTTTCCTATTAAGAATATCGTATAAGGGTCCTTTTTTTAGATTGCTTCCTAGTATTAAAGACGATCTTAAAATTATATAATTTCTGCAGTTATTTTCTACGATCCTTTCGCTTAGATATTTATGGAATCCATATGCTGATAATTTACTTGAATCTTGCGCTTGATTTTCAGAAGTAAATTGACTACCTGAATGATTCGCGTATACATCGCTTGAGGATATATATACATAAGTAGAAAATTTAAAATCAAATATGCTTTTGTATACAGACACTGTAGACGCAGTAAAATCATCAAATATATTTGTATTTGCCCAAAAACGTTTGCTATTGCCATTGGCATTAATGAGGACATCAAAAGAACTACCAATATATGTGCTGTAATTTTTTCTATCGATAGCGGTAACACGAAATGTAGCTGAGAGGTGTCTGACCAAATCCGACCCTAACATTCCATTTCCGCCAATAACAACAAGTGTTTTCAAATAAGTTAATATACAATTGCCTTTTTATAGTTTTTCGAAAACCATTCAACAGTTTCCTTAATGCCCTTTTCTATTGATGTCTTAGGTATCCACTTTAATTCCTTCTTCATTGTATGAATTCCAAAAGTTTTACGAAGCGCTCCATCAGGCTTAGAAGTGTTATATGTTAAATTTCCCGTGTATCCTACTATCTCTTTTATTGTTTCCGCCAATTTTTTTACCGATATACCAACACCTGTTGCTATGTTCATCGGCTCAATATCATTATAGACAGCTCCTGCGCGTAAAATTCCCTCTGCTCCGTCCTTAACGTACAGCCAATCTCTTATTGGCTTACCTGTACCCCACACTTCAGCCTCCAAAATCTTATTTTCCTTCGCCTCGTAAATCTTTTTTATCAATCCTGCAAGTGCTTTGCTTTGCTCAGGATTAAAATGCTCACCCGGACCATACATATTAGCCATAATTAAATGAATTGAATTAAAATTATATTGTTTTTTAAGCGCAAGACCGTATACGGTTGATGCTTTTCGCGCAAATCCATAACTAAAAATACTGTCATGCAGTTTTCCGCTCCAGTAATCCTCCTCGTTCATTTCCGAAATTTCCAAATAACCCGGATATGAACATCCCGCAACCACATTAATAAATTTATCAACGCCTGCTTTTTGAGAAGCTTTCATAAGAAAAGTTCCAATAAACATGTTGTCGATAAAAAGATCAGCCTGTTTACCGTTGTGGTACGCAATTCCTCCCTGAATTGCTGCGCAATTAATAACTATCTGTGGTTTTTTACTATCCAAATAGGAAAAACAATCTTCGTATTTTCGAAAATCAATTCCTTCCAATGTTTTAGGAATAAATATTTCGCATGGAATTTTTTTCAATATCTCAACTATATGACTACCAACAAATCCGTTTCCGCCGGGTACAACAATTTTTTTATTTTTATAATATTGAAGGAAATCCATATGCTGTTATGTAGACTTAAGTATATACAATTGCAGGCAAGAAATAAATACTACAACCGACTATTATCTATTGCCTCCATATCATTAAACGCTTTTGTATAGACATTTTCCCATGTATTATCTCTGCTTATTCTTTCTGCAGCATTTGTAAGCTTAGCGTACAATGTATGATTTGACAATAATTGCATTATTCCATTAGAAAAACTTTCTACTGTATCTTTTGTCATTATTCCAGCACCTTTTTCTACAATATGCCTACCAAGCGGCGGAACTTGAGTTGTTACGACTGGCAAACCAGCGGCCAGATACTGGCGTATTTTTCCTGCATCTCCATACCACCGAAGAGACTCAGGAAAGGCTCTATATGGCGCAAGACTGATATAAGAAGTTCTAACAATTCTTGCCACTTCATTATTATCTTCTACAAAACCATAAAAAATGACTGACTTCTCAAGCTTTAACTTTTGTACTAACCTTTTTAAAATTAGAAGTTCTTTCCCTCCCCCGATAATCCATAGCATAGATTTTGGGTTTTTCCTTTTTACTTCTTTAAGTGCTTTAATAGCTAATTCAACACCAAAATCCGGTTCTAAAGTTCCTAAATATACAAGACTATTGGGAGTTCGTTTAGATATTGGAAGAGACCTAATTTGTGAAGGGAATAATCCATTGTGAACATGAATCACACGATATTTCTTTTCAGAATTAAGTCCATTTTTCAACCTACCTTCTTGCATTGCTGAAGAGACATCCCAGGTAAAATCTGCATGTAAAACACAAAATCTATCAAGCCACAAATATAATGTATTAAATAGTTTTTTCCCAAATTTGCTAAATCTATTAGGAGAATAATCAGAGACATAATATACAACTATCTCAACTTTACCTAATTTCCTCAAAATTATACCCGCAAGCGCATTAATTGCTTCCAGCCCAATAAACAAATCATAGTTCCCTTTTTGTGTTAGAGCCATAAAGATTACGGAGAAAAAATCTCTCAGCTTATAAGATATGCGCGTTAACCCTTTTCTTTCCATCAAACAATAAAGGTAAATAGGAAAATACAAAAATGCTGATAAGGAATATTTTTTAATCTGCTTGGCATTCTGGTATTTCTCGATCAGCGGGTTAATTGTGTCGCTGAGCGGATGTGGCTGGTCCACTAACAATAGCGTTTTAACCTTAGGCGCAAAAAATGAAATCATTGGCTCGATCATCCCGTTTTTGGGTAATCGTTTCCCCTTTTTATAAAGGGAAAATGATACAATAAAAATAGAGGAATTTTTGTTGATGATATTGCTTTTTTTAAATTTACTTTCCATTTTCTTTTTTAGGAATCCTTAATCCTACAATAAATTGATAGTTAATTTTAGAAAAATTATCTACAATCCGAAAAGTTTTTTTGTCTTCCCCATAAACCACACTCTCCAACTTTTTAAAGATCTCTTGATGCTTTATTGCGGCCAAAGTTATTTTTTGATCAAGTGAGGATGGTATTTTCTTACCCTTCAACAAAGCTCCATTATAATCCTGCACAATAATGCTGTAATAATTCTCGCCTTTTAAGGCAGTATCTTTAGCCAAAACAATTTCTCCTTTATCTACCAATAACTTACTGGCATAAATTGTCTTATCTGCCATAAGTAAATCAAATTCAACTTTTTTAACAGGATCTATAATTATTTTTCCAATAATCTTATTCCTTAAAACTTTCAATTTATAAAGCGGATTGTCTGGAAGAATACCTGGCCAGGCAAGAGTATAATCTGTTTTTGCAAAGCCATAGTTTGGGGTCAGCAAAAAAAATATAATAATGACTATAAAAACTTTTTTTATCATAAAAATTATTCCTCAATAAAAATTTCTTTTCCTATCTTTTTAAATATTTTTTCTACCTTCAATTGTAAATACTCAAACCCAGCATTTATCCTAATAAAGATAATCTTTATGATTTTAAGTACATCTTTAAAACTTTTAATAAACTTTTCTATAAGGAACTGTTTTATAACATTAGCTGAAGAGAGATTTTTATCTATTTTTATTTTTTTTATTCCTATTTGGTTAATTCTTATTTTGCTAATGCCGTTTTTTATGTCGCTGAAAATTTTCCTAAATTCTCTATTTAAGTAAACTATTCCTTTCATTGTTAAGAAAATTCCTAAGATTCCAATCAGGAATAATGTGGCAAAAAAAATATTTGAATAATAAATTAGGGCGTTGTCGTAGAAAGAAATTAATAATTCCATTTAATGAATGTAGGAATTAGTTTATCATTTGCCGGCATAAAAGGCAATTTGCTTGAGAACTTCTTTACGCACAATCAATGATATGGTATGCTTTTAACACTTGAACACAAAAAATCCATACCAGCAATATTATTCCAAATCTTACATTGATGACTCGACAGCTCGCATAAACAAAGAGTGGGTAAAAATTGTTAAATCTAAACTTGCAATTTCATTTTATCCTGGCAAAAAGGTACTTGATGTAGCCTGCGGAATTAGCACGCTAGGTAAAACATTTGGTAATAATGTATATGGATTCGATATGAACCCGGAAGCAGTAAAAGTTGCTCAAAAAAACGGTGTCAAAGCAAGACTTGGAGATGTCGAAAAAAAATGGGAATATCCTGATGGATATTTTGATATCGTTGTCGCTTCACATATTATTGAACATGTTGTTAGTCCTGATTACCTTATTTTAGAAGCAAAACGAGTATTAAAAAAAAACGGATTATTTATTGTTGCTACTCCAAATCTCGCAGCATGGTTTAACCGAATTTTGCTATTGGTAGGGTTTCAGCCTTTTTTTACCGAAGTGAGTACTGTTGATAAAACACTCGGATTAAAGTTTACAAGAAAATTCACTTCGCTTAGAAGTCCGCTTGGCCATTTACGAATTTTTACTCATGGCTCCCTTAAAGATCTTTTGGGACTGTATGGATTTAAGATTATTAAGACTGCCGGCGCGGAATTTCTTGCCTTTCCGCCTCTTTTATTATTTATAGATAGGGTATTCTCTCAGATCGTCTCGCTTGCTTCTAACATTATTATCGTAGGAAAAAAGTTATAGCCTCAGCGATTGCTCTACTTCTATTTTCTACTTGTAAGCACATGTAATTTCCATGCTGTCTGAGAAATCCTTCTGAAAAGCACCGTTTCCCAAAACAATGGATACTTCATCATAAAGTTGTAAGATGCAAGCCAGTATTTTCGAACAATAAAAACAGGGTCAAACTTGCTTTTTGGCGATCTAATAGTGCTAGCAGCATTATATTCATGTACCTTTTCTTCCCCAATGAAAATCTCTAATATACGCTTTGGCAAAAATAAGATTAATAAGTGTATAAACTGATAAAAAAAATGTTCGCTGTAGGCTGTTTCTTTAATATCAAACCTGTACTTTTTGAGAAGCGCTATGACATATTGGTGAGTATACTCGGGATGAATGTGTCCAAACCATCGATTAGTTAGATTCTGACCAATACGTATTCTTTGGAATAGCCACGTATGGGTGAATGGTTGTCCTTCACACGGTACAATTAAGAAAAATTTGCCATTTTTTTTGAGCACCCTTTTTACTTCCTTCAAAAAAAAATTCACATCAGATACATGCTCAAGAACATCTAAACAGACACAAACATCAAAGAAATTATCTTTATAGGGAAGTCTTTTTGTTTTTATATATGCGGAATACTTTATTTTCCCGCTACCAAACTTTTTAGCATAGTCTATAGCAGTACTGCTTATATCACAGCCAAATATTTTCGCGTTTGGAAAGTAATAAGGAAGGCTTTCTGTAAATATCCCTCCACCGCATCCAATATCCAACATTTGTCCTTTATTGAGCTTAATTGTTTTCGCCAAAGACCAAAGCCTATAATCTTGATTAAAAGATATACGATACGTTTTCGGCTTTGCACCCCTAGCATTCATGAATTCTACATCGTAATTAAACTCTATCATTTTAAAACATTCTCCCTTGCATAAGCATATTTGCTTTCCAGCTCGTTTAATCTATTAACAATCTGTTTTTCGTCATCTACTTTTGAAAACCTCATATATAAATAGAGATATATGTCTTTAACAATCCTTAGCACACTCCTTGGAAGAACTAATGTCGCAATAAAATATATCCAATAACTAATATTTTTTGTTATTGTCGGATCTAATGAGTATATTCTTTTGGAAATCTGTAGCATCTTTTTATTTCCCACACTTACTTTGATCGCTGGAAATAAGTTAACATAAATTGTCATAAGTTCCTTATGTAAAAATCTCTGATATACTTCTTTGCTTATTTTCCCCCTAACTATTTCAAAATAATTTTCAGCTTTTAATTTTCCTTCTACTGGATCGTAGAAACCATGGTCCTCATTTTTTTTCGTTCTTCGAGACCAAGAGGCGACAAGATGTTGTTTAGGAATAAAATAAGCACCATAATTTTTAGTCATATAAAAAAGGATATCTATCCATGGAGATGGATCTGTATCGATCATAGTAATAGATTTTGGTAAGTCATTTCTGAAAATTATTCCCGTAAAAAAATAATTGTCTGAATCCACAATAAATGACAATACATCTTCGCTTTTTGCATGAGGGCGTAAGTAGTAATTTTTTTCAAACGGTTTATTAACTTTGTAGGAAAATATATGTTTCCTATCAAAAGCTAAACTAACATAATTAAGTCGAACATATCCTGGTCTACGCCCAATAATCTGCTCGTGTACTTCTCCAAGAGAATTATCGTATAAAAGAAAATCGTCATCACCATGAAGGAATACGTATTCTCCCCTTGCATACTCTATTGCTTTTTTTTGGTTTAGGATCATCCCAATATTTTTTCTATTTCTAAAGTAACGTATTTTTTTGTTTTTTAGCTTATTAAAAATATTTTCAGTATTGTCTGTTGAGCAATTATCAGAAATAACTACTTCATAATCCGAAAAGCTCTGTTGAAAAATGCAATATAGGGCAAATTGTAAATCTGATGCTCTATTATACGTTGGAACTACGATTGAAAAAAAAGGTCTTTTTTGCATGTAGCTATTTTGCTTTCATTAGATTTATTTGAAAGGCACTGCTTTGTTTTCGTTCACTAACTCTTCCTTTCCATCATGAATATTTTTAACTTTTGCAATCCATGCAGCAATCATGTGATTCAATACGAGTTGAATGTCTTCAATTGGACCATAATGATTACTGTCAACTACAATTGAGTAATCGACCATCTTTCCAAGCTTACCCCCTATTTTAAATCCTAATATACCAATTGTTACTGCACCACATGATTTAGCATATTCAATTGCCTTAACAATATTTGGACTATTTCCACTCCCAGAAAGCGCTATAACAACATCTCCTGTCTCAAGCAAATTGCGTAACTGTTGAACAAAAATATCATCAAAACTTAAATCATTCGCAAAAGCTGTCATAATAGCTACATTATCCGTAAGCGAAATAACCCTGAAGCGCTTTTCTGAATTATCATAAACTCGCTGTAGGGTTCCTTTTCCTAAATCGCAAGCCATATGAGAAGCTGTTGTCGCGGCCCCACCGTTACCTAAAATAAATGCTTTTCTGTCTTTTTTGTATGTTTCAACCAATAAGTCTATGACAAGCTCTATCTTTGTTTTGTCTAAAGACGAAAGACAACGCTTCAACTCAAACAAGTATTCGTTTATAAAATCTTTTGGATCAAGAAGTGTGTTTTTTTTCATAACTTAATCAACAAAAATAATTTTGCTTCCTTGCGGCTCGAATGTAAATTTTTGATAGGTAAGATTAGACAAGCTATTTTTAATTTTTTCATGTTTCTCCTCAGGCGCATAAAAAAGAAGAAAACCTCCCCCACCCGCTCCCAAAAGCTTTCCTCCGGTTGCCCCATTTTTTAATGCAGCTTTATACCATTTATCAACTTGTGAATTTGTTATTCCTTCCGCCATTTGCTTTTTCAAAAGCCAATTCTCATGAAGTATTTTACCAAAATTATCAAGCTTATTTTTATTTAACGCGTTGTGCATTTCTTTTGCCAGATGTACCATATTAATCATAAATTTTCTTTTCCCAGTTTGTGTTGCCATATTTTTTGTCTGTTTTGCCAGAATTGGAGCTGATGATCGCGTGATTCCAGTATAAAAAAGCAATAATCTTTTTTCAAGCATTTTTTTTGTTTCTATTTTACAAACAATTGGATCAACATAAACAGAATCATCGGAATTAAACTTGACGTACTGAAATCCACCGTATGCTGCAATGTATTGATCTTGTTTCCCAATAGGTTTTTTTAATATATCTATTTCAATTTGGCATGCTTCTCTTGCTAACTTTTCAGCATTTACATGCTTACCTTGATACGCATACAATGCGTTTAGAAGTCCTACAATATAAGAGCTCGAAGAACCCATTCCTGTACCCTCAGAGGGAATATCGGCAATTGATGTAATATGAATTCCTCCTTCAATACCTGTTAATCGAAGCGCCTCTCTAATTAAGTTGTTTTCAATATCGGTAAGTTTCTTAACAATTTCCGTTTTTGAATAATAAAGGACTATTCTTCCATCAAACTGCTTGTTTACCGCAATATAGATATATTTATTAATTGCAGTTGAAACAACAGCGCCGGGAGTATTACGATAGAAAGAAGCAATATCGCTTCCTCCGCCAACAAAACTAATTCTAAGCGGCGTTCTTGAAATAATCATAAATATTTACTAACTATTGAGTATAGGCTATTCCTTGAGTTAGCTAAGAATGTTTTACACCCTGCCATATTGCCAGCAATAATATCACGGGTATCATCTCCAATGTAATAACTCTTGAATAAGTTGATATTGTATTTTGCTGCAGCCTCAAAGAATATGCCCGGCTTCGGTTTCCTGCAAAAACATCCCTCATCCCATCCGTGCATACAAACAAATATATCTTTTATTTCAACTTCTATTTTTTCTAACTCTTTTATTAATTTTTTGTGAATATTGTTTAACTGATTTTCTGTAAGCATTTTCCTGGCAATTCCAGGCTGGTTTGTAGCAATAAAAATTATATATGCTTTTTTCTTCAACAACCTTAACGCATCTTTTACTTTTGGTAAAAATTCAAACTCGTCCCATGATGTAATATATTTTGCTTTTGGCGGCCGCTTATTGATAACACCGTCTCTGTCTAAAAACACCACTTTCTTAGGAATAAAAAAATCCTCAATAGCAGGAATGCGCTCGGGATTACTTAATCCATAATACTTATGATGAGTCAAAAATCCGGCGAGCTCTTTTTTTGCAATTAACTCTGGGATTACTATTTTTTCAAACGAGAAATTTTCTTTTGGAAGATTTTTCAAAATGTCTTTATTCAAAATAAAAAATCCTATATCTACACCATTTAGTCCTGGTGCTTGTCTGCTTTCATCGTAAACCTCAACGAATCCTTTATCGCTAACAAGGATATTGTTTTTTGTATAATTATCTAAATTTGAATATACTGTAACTAATGCTTCCTTCTTCTTTTTTTTATAAAATGAATATAGTTTGCCCAATCTAAGCGGCCAATAATTATCTGAATATAAAAGGAGGAATGTACCTTCAATCAAATCTTTCGCTTTTTGAACCCTTGTCCCAGTGTCGTCTTCAATCGGACTATACAAATAAGAAATTGATAAACCAAATTCTCTTCCGTCTCTAAAATAATTTTCTATTTGCTCGTGTAAATATCCAGTTAGTATCAAAACTTTTTCAATTCTATTGTTTTTAAGAAGTTCAATTATATATTCCAAAAAAGGCTTTCCGTGAATTTTGATCATCGGTTTTGGAGTTTTTAACGTAAGAGGTCTAAGCCTTACTCCTTTTCCTCCTGCTAGAATAACTGCCTGTTTAATCGTTTTCATGTTTCTTATTTTTGTAATATTCAAATGTTTCCCTTAATCCATCCTCTAGCGTTACTTTGGGAATCCAACCCACAGCTGTTTTAATTTTTGAAATATCAGCAAAAGATTTCATTGGATCTCCTTTTCTTTCTCCTAAATCTTGCGTCTTGAGTTTTCTTCCTACAATCTTTTCAAGTGTTTTCAATACGTCTTTCATCACAACTCCTTTACCTGAACCAATATTAAAACAGTAAATTCCTTTAAGATTTAGGACATCAAAATGTGCCTGAGCTACATCTTTGACGTATATATAATCTCTAACTTGTCTTCCCTGCCAATGCCACGGAATGGGTTTATTTTCTAGAATAGCCTCAATCCACATAGGTACAGCACGAGTTCTTGGCTTTTGCTCATCCCTTGGGCCATAAGCATTATAGTAACGTAATGAAACGCTTTCTATGCCAAATGAATGGTAATAAGAAATTAATGCCTGTTCAAAAGCAAGTTTAGATGCAGCGTATGCATTCAATGGATTTGTAGGATTATCTTCTTTAATTGGAACTTTTTTGGGTTCTCCATAGACAGATGAAGTTGAGGAATAAATTATTTTCCCAACACCCTTTTTTCTCATTGCCTCAAGCAGTTTTATGCCATTGAGAAGGTTATTTTCAAAGTATTCAATCGGGTGCTCATAGGAGAAAGTAATAATGCTTGATGAGGCAAGGTGCATTACAACATCTACTCCCGCAAGTGCCTTTTCTATAGCTTCTGAATCTTCAATGGCAATCCGAAAAAACTTGGCGCGTTTATCTACAAAGGATCTATAGCCAAAACGCAAATCGTCAACAACAGCAACCGTATATCCTTTGTCGCAAAGAAGCTCTGTAATATGCGAGCCAATAAATCCAGCACCACCTGTAACTAGAATTTTTTTTCTTCTTTTATCCATACTTTAATATTAATTTTTGTTTTAAAACCAAACTATAAGGCTGGTGCTGGATAAATCCTGCTCCTCCTGTCACTACTATTTTTTTTCTTGTGCATTTTTCATTTTAAATTACGAAAATGAGTATATCACTTACATGCTGAGAAGACAATTAATTATACGAAGAAAAAAGCGTTGATTAGGCATCTCTTCTTTAATTTTCTTTCTGTATCTCAATTGCTAGGGATTGTGCGACAAATCGTCTTCCCTGCTCTGTCAAATGCTCATTATTATAAAAATTCTCTATATTTACATCTGGACTTGTTATGGAAAGCGAAGTAAATGTTTCCGTAAGAAGACTCATCGATAGATCTAATACAGCTACGTGTTTTTTTATAAGTAGTGATTTAACGAGATTTATATTTTTCTTCAGATGAGCTTCGAAGTCATTACCCATGTAGGCTTTTTTTAATTTGTAATCAATTGGGGTAAAATAAAAAATAAGCTTCGTTTTTTTAGATTCAAAGGTGTTAACGATTTGAAGAAGTGACTGTACCTTTCTGTGATCTTTTGTCAAATTATACATATAATTAGCATGAATTAAGTTCCGTATACGATCTTCTGAATAAGTATTGTAATCATCGTTACTTTTATTTTTTGGATCGCTTATAAAACCAATTTTACGTAATGCCTTAAAAGATATATTTTTAACTTTATTAGAAATAGGGTCTAAATCTGATTGATTGGAAATCGGCTCTAGATTCAAAAATCCACTATTGGAAAAAAATGGCCAAAAAGGCATGAGCAGTGTACCTGCAAATGTATTAAAAAAAAGTTTTTGCTCTTCAAATTGATACGAAGACTCTTTATCCCATATAGAACCGAAAGCACGCATATTGATTGCAATAATGAGATAATCTGGGAGTAGCTTAAGACGGGAAACATATGCTGCATATGCTGCGTAAACATCCGGTTGAGATGCAGGCTGTCCAAGCAGCCCAATTCTTTTACGAACTAACAAATGTTCCAAAAACGTACTAATCGCACTACCATCCTTGTCTGATTTATCTACTGTGTCATTGACACTGTCTACGAAATAAACAATATCTATTTTCCCCTGTTTCTTAGCGAGATTGAAGTTTATTGCGGTTGTTGGAATTTTGGCAGGAAACACATTCGAAATAAGCAATTGGCACAGATAAATAATAAATAAGAATACGCACAACTTAATAAAAAAATACTTCATAAATTCATAAATTAAAATTGAAAATATACAAAAGGGATTTTTTTTGTTATGCCAAGATTTAGTATTGCTAGAATAAGTAAGATGTAAATTGCATATCGTATTACTTGTGGAATCATCGTTATTTTTTTTGTTACATGCATCCATTCATATATTCCCATTGCGCCTATGCTTACTACGGCGATCAAAAGCTCTTCTGGAAGTAGCCCCAAACCTTTTCCTTGACCAAAAATTAACTTATCAAGAGTCAAGGTGTCATTTATAAAAATAGCCAGCGATACTTTTTCTAAATCAATAAACCCATGTGTCAAGATATACCATGCATCAGTTATGGTACTCGCTCGAAAGAATACCCATGCAACACAAACAAGAAAAAATGTCGCAGCAACACAAAGCATACGCCAGAAAGATTGTAAATTCTTAGTTTTAAAAAGATTCTTAAAAGTCACTAAATATCCTTTCAGAATCGTAGAGATTACCATATATAAACCATGTAAAAACCCCCATAAAACATATGTCCATTGTGCACCATGCCATAATCCACTTATCGTAAAAACTATAAGGATATTTCTAAAATGGAAAATGGAATTGCCTCGGTTGCCACCTAATGGAATATAAATATAATCACGAAACCAGGAATAGAGAGACATATGCCAACGACGCCAAAACTCCGGTATTGAAGATGCAACATATGGATAGTTAAAGTTTTCTACCAGAGTAATTCCCATCACGCGAGCAGATCCAATAGCAATATCGCTGTAGCCAGAGAAATCGCAATATATTTGGAAAGCAAACGCAACGGTTGCAATAATAAGGGGTATACCCGTGTAATCCTGAGGACTTGCATACACCTGGTTAACAACAAGCGATAACCTATCGGCAATAACTATTTTTTTAAAAAAACCAAAAATCATTCGTTTTAATCCTTCTGTTGTATCAGCATTTGAGAATATATGATGTTTATGTAATTGAGGCAATAGATGTTGTGGACGCTCAATTGGCCCAGAAACAAGCTGTGGATAAAACATAACATACAATGCATATATACCGAAATGGCGTTCCGCTTTTTGCTTTCTTTTATAGACTTCTATCACATAACTTAGGCTCTGAAACGTATGGAATGATAATCCAATCGGCAAGATAAGTTCTAATACGGGAAGAGGGTAATTGAGATGTAAAAAATGTGCGATTACTTCAAAATTAGCATTGAAAAAATTAAAATATTTAAAAATAAATAAGAATGCAATAGTAGAAAAAATACTCAACAATAGATACGCTTTTCTCAATTTACCCTTGGATTGTTGTATTTTAATTCCCGCAATATAATCAATGATTATTAAAACAAACAAAATGAAAATATAGATAGGAATAAATGCCATATAAAAAATGCAACTAGCAATAAGCAAAATAACCCAACTAAATTTGTGTGGTAAGAGAAAGTAGAGAAATATTACAACAGGAAAAAATATTAAAAAAGAAATTGAGTTAAATAACATATAAAAACAACAACTATATATATCTTACTGAATATTATAAAACTTTGGAAATGTGTCATATTACTACATATTGCCATATGGGTAATTTTTTATTAGAATCGATATGTGAAAGTTAAAAATCTGCATAAACTACAAGATTGGGAAAACTATTACAACGAGAACATCCCTCTTCAGGTAAAACTAAAGGCTGGAATATTTACTTCTTACGATATTTTTCTTTGCGATTCAATATTGGAAAAATATATACCAAAATATACTAAACAATTAAAAGCTCAACCCACTATTTGTGAAATAGGTAGTGGAAACGGAAAGTTAGTGAAGAAAATAGCTGACTTGCTTGGATACAAACCTTATGGAATAGAATACTCAAAAGAAGCTGCAAAAATTTCTAGGAAGAATGGCGTAGATGTCTTTGTGAGTGATGCTTTTGATAAAAAAGTACTTAATAAATTTAAAAATCACTTTGACGCAGTTTTTTCCTATGGATTCGTAGAGCATATAATTCCACCGGAAAAAGCAATTAAGCTGCATTTGGATTTAACAAAACCCGGAGGGTACTTTATAATTCAAATTCCGCGATTCAGAGGATTTAATTTTCTAAGGCTTAGATTCTTCAGACCTGACCTATTAAAAAACCACAATCTTGATATTATGAATGAGGATGTATTAGAAAAGTTATGCAATAGGTCTAACGTTAAAAAAATATATTGCGGAAATTATGGAACATTCAAATTAAGACTTCCTATGGATAAAAAAAATTTAAAATATTATTTGTTAAAAGGCATCTGTAGTTTGGATTACGTCTTAAATCCTATGTTTAGATTACTATTTGGAAGTAAAGGATTTGAAACTGACTTTTTTAGTCCATCCGTCATATTTATTGGGCAGAAGAAAACATTCTAAGATCTCTTTCTAAAAAACCACACAATTTCTGATTGTCCATACGAAAGTATTATCAAAAAACAAATTATCGGATGCAAAAACCATGCCTTATCTCTAATTCTTATATACCCTTTAATACTTTCATATAGCGGAAAAATAAAAGTTAATGAAAAAATTGTAAATTTTATGAGATTCAATACATCCTTTCCAGACCGCCAACTAAAAACAAGATATTTTCTCTTTCCCCGTCTTCCATCATAAAATGTTTGCTTAACTTGGACTCTTCTTTTTGCATAAGTAAAAATACTTGGTGTTATAACATGAATAACTGAGTTCTTTATAACTCCACAAGTATCATATCCTTGATTTAGCATGTCAACAAATGCGTCCAGATGAACATATAAGTTTGGGTCCTTATTTACCTTATTCATAGCACTCCTTAGAAACATATGCCCATTGTCTCCCAATGTTGGCAAAGTATTTTTTGTAAACCTAACAAGCCAGTAAGCCAATGTTTCGTCAATTATATTCCCCTTATTGTATCTTTTTTGCAGAAGTGGAATTTTTTCTGATTTACCTAAATAATACAGAGTTGGATCTCCAGCGCCAAAAAACGCCCCATAACGAGTAGTTATTGACATGTTTTTTTCATAATCATTGTAAGCGCTGAATGTGCAAAAAACTTTTTTATTGTCTATAAATGGCTGTACCATTTCCTTAAGCCAATTTTTTGATGTTGGAATGTTATCCGACTGAAGCATTAATATAATATCATTCTTTGCTTTTTTTATTCCAAGACTTGCGCGAACTTGTTCTTGAATTTTTAGATCGCTACGTACGGTTATATCACATCCATACTTCTTCGCTAATTCTATAGTGTTGTTTACTGATCCTGCATCTATAACAATGTGTTCTAGCAAGTTTTTTGGGTATTCTTGATTTTTTAAGGTTCTTAAAACCCGCTCAAAAAGAGGAAGCGGCGAATTCCAAGTTGGCGTAACTATAGAAATAGATGGATATTTTTTCATAAGTTAAAACAAAGGCCAACTTTTATCTATCTTAGAAACAATAACATCTCTTATTGGCCATTCTATTTTAAAAAAAGGATCATTCCATCTTATTCCTATTACATCGTAAGGTGAATAAAATTGCGAGACGGGATACTGAACGACAGTATTATCTTCTAACACTTGATAGCCGTGCATAATTCCTTTTGGTATAAATACCATTTTCTTATTTTTGTCTGTTAATAAATTGTTAATCCATTGACCAAAAGTCGGTGATTCTTTCCGAAAATCAATTGATACGTCAAATATAGAACCTTTGACGCATTGCATTAATTTATCCTCGGAGTTGGGAGCTTTTTGCATATGAGGACCCCGAATTGTTCCCTTACGCAAAGACATAGCGTTATTAACCTGAACTATCTTAAAGTCAATACCATGGTCTTTAAATTCCTTAATATCATAAACACGCTGAAAGTATCCTCTCCCATCTGTTTTTGGCTCCGGCTCAACTATGTAGATTCCCTCAATTTTAGTTTTTGTAAAAATCATAATACGAGTTTATACCGCTGAACAGTAGATTTTAAAGTTGCATCCAAATCGTATTCTGATTTCCAGCCAAGTTTTCTGATCTTAGCATCATTTAAATGTTGGTATGGAATCTCGTTTTGGGCAATATCTAGTATTTTATAAGGGATTTTTACTCTTAATATTTGTTCTGCTTTTTTAACAACATCAACAACTGAAAGCGTATCACTTGATGAAAAGTTAAAAGCTTCTCCTTTTATTTTTTCAAAATTCTTTAATAAAAATATATAACCATTTATTACGTCTTTTACATATAAATAATCCCTAATATAAGTCCCGTCGCTTCTTATGTCTAATACTTCATTTTTTATCACCGCCTTGCAAATACCGGGGATAATTCTATTAAAATGCAAATCTCCTTCCCCATATACATTTCCAAAACGAGTAATTACAATGGGAAGGTTATACGTTGTAAAATATGACTGACAAATAAGATCCATAGACGACTTCGAAACGTCATATGGATGATCTCCCCTAAGAGGTGATTCTTCTGTATATGCTTTTTTTGTTTTCCCGTATGCCTTGTCCGAAGATGCAACAATAATTCCTTTTATTTCTTTGTGTTTCCTAACCGCCTCAAGAATATTAACAGCTCCCATTATATTTGTTTCAAATGCAGAATAAGGATCTATAAACGCCTCTTCAACAATAGGCTCCGCCGCCAAATGAAAAACATAATCAAAACTGGATTTATCAAAGTACCTAGATACTTTTTCCTTATCTCTAATATCCACGATATCAAGCGAAGCATGTGACGATAAATTCTGTAAGGCAAAAAATGACTTGGGGTTAACTTCTATATCTATGACGAAAACTTGTGCGCCATGTTTTATTAATTCAAAAACTAAATGCCCTCCGATAAATCCAGCACCACCCGTCACCAATACTTTCATATCATTTAATTTCAAATAATACCAATTTCAAATTTCAAATATCAAATTGTTTTCGCGCTTTTTCGTTCTTTGAAGCATTTTTGATAATTGTACTAACGATTCCAACTATTTCGTTTCCCTCAGAAGTCAGTCTTTCTCCTTCTGGTGAATAGTTCTTATCGTTTGTTCGAATTATAACTCTTAACCAGAAAATTGTTTCTTTACCTTCTTTTCGAACATCCGTAAATTTATGAACGAAATCTTTTTTAGTTAGTGCTCATCCGCTTCTTGGTCATTTGCCCCCATAGAAGTAACCGAACGTGTACACTGACCGATAAAGATTAGGTTCGTAGAAGTTTTTGGAATTTTATTCAAAAACTCAATAACACTTATTACAAAGTTAAAAATCCTCTCGTGAATATCGTAACTTTTCTCGTTCATTTGAAATTCATTTATCGCCACACTTTCCATCTTGGATCTTCTTTCCAATAGCGATTGAGGCTATCTACATCAGGATATGTATCCATTGAATGCCAAAATCCATCATGTATATAGAGAGAAAGTTGTTTTTTTCCTAAAAGGCGTTTTAACGCTTCGTGCTCCATTTCACCTTCTCTTAAAAAATTAAAAAAATCTTTTTTAAAAATCATGAATCCTCCATTTACCCATTCTTTTAGAACGGGTTTTTCGATAAACGAAGTTACTATTTTATTTTTGTCGGTACCAAGCAATCCATATTTACTGCGCGGATGAACGCCTGTCACAGTTCCTATTGTTCTCTGTTTTTCATGAAATTTTATTAATTCTTTAATATTAATATCAGATAATCCATCGCCATAAGTAACCATGAAATTTTTATCTTCCTTTGGAATGTAGTCCTTAACTCTTAGTATTCTTTCTCCGGGAAGGGTTCCTTCTCCTGTATTAACAAAAGTTATTGTAAAATTATCAGAACCGATATTATTTTCATGTATTTTTGTATCGCCGGTTAAGGTATTAAGAGTAAAATCATGAGTCATGTTTTTTTCATTAAGAAAATATTGTTTTATATAATCCCCTTTATATCCTAACGCTATAATGAAATCATTAAAACCATAGTGTGCATATATTTTCATAATATGCCACAAAATAGGCTTTCCGCCAATAAGAACCATGGGTTTGGGTTTAAACTCTGTTTCCTCTTTTAATCTATATCCAATTCCTCCGCACAAAATTATAACTTTCATAAAGATCTTATTTGTCTTTATTAATAATAAAAAACGTTCGCATCATACAAAAAGTTTCATAGTAAATTAAAAAAATATTGAGCAAAGGGACTACCAGTATGCGAAAATCCATATGTGTTGAGCGAGTTAAAAACATTTTTTGTGAGTAAGCAAAAGAGTAAAGAATCAGTAATACTATTCCAAGTGCATGAAAATATGGAATTAAGGGTAAAATTCCCAAAGCAGGTTTTGCTAACAAAAGTGAGATTGACTTTATAGTAAGCTGCTTGCCTCTAATTCTCAGAACCCTTCCATAGGCGCGTGAAAGTCTCCATTTATTTTTTATAACGTCACGTAATGAATAATTAGTTCCCATGTAATGAAGGTGAATTACTTTTCCCTTGCTTAACGCTACTTTTCCTACTTGTCGCAATCTTATATGAAGATCCGCATCTTCACCTCCTACATGGTCTTTGCCTCCAAAATTTATCTCATCGCATCCGCCAATTCTTAAAAAAACATCTTTTTTATAACAATCAAATTTACAATTTCCTGATGCAACTTCTCTTCCTGCTGCACCAGCGTATACATACTTTTGCCAAAATCCATATTTATTCCAGATATCTTCGGGAAGTATCGTAATAGAGCCACTCGCAACAACTGTCGGATCTTCTAGGAATGGCATTAGGAGTTTTCGAAGTTCTTGATTCGTTGGAAGACTTGAATCTGAATGATATGTTACTAAGTAATTTCCTCTCGCAAGCTTTGCTCCAAGATTGTAACTTGCTGAAACAGCATGCGTTTTCTCTCGTTTTATTATTATTATTTCTAAATTTTTATTCTTTTTTTTAAAATCTTCGACAATTTTAATAGAATTATCCGTTGAATGATTATCGATAACAATAATTTCTTTTACTTTATAGTCTTGCTTTTTTATACTCTCTAGTGACTCTAATACTGTAGTTTCCGAATTATAAACAAGCATAACCACAGATATTTCAATTTTTTCTATCTTTTCCATAGGATATTAATTAATTCTCTAAAAAGGTAAATAATCCCTTATAATAGCTTTTATAATAAAAGAACTGGTTAAGCTTTGCAATACCCCTAGTATAACTTTCATAGTTATTTCTAATTTTTATAATTCCCTCATAGATTGACTTCTTATTTAATGCAACTACTTCTCCTGCGTTAAAATTTTTTATATAGCTTGCTATTGCTGAGATATCAGACATAAGAATGGGTAACCCTAATTGTACATAGGTTTTTATTTTTCCTGGATCAGTATAGTAAGTCGCGTTTAGCTTACCAACTTTATACAAAGCTACCCCAACATGACAACTCCTTGAGATATCCTCCAATTCTTCATTGGAAAAAAATTTATTTGGAAAATATACTTGATTGTC
Source organism: Patescibacteria group bacterium (assembly GCA_038062115.1). GTDB lineage: Bacteria > Patescibacteriota > Microgenomatia > Levybacterales > UBA12049 > JBBTXS01. The sequence goes on along the minus strand of JBBTXS010000004.1, from coordinate 54,044 downwards.
AATGCTATAATCCTTAATTAACCTCTGATGTTTTTCATATAACATCTCATCGCAGATACCAATAATTTTTATTGAATATCTTTTATGAGACTTAAGAAATTTATAAAAAAAATCTAACCCCTGAGAATCTGTTACCTGACCAACAAAAAGAAAGGAAAAATTATATTTATTAGACTCCCTCTTTATAGGCTTCGCGTCTACTCCCCACATTATAGTTTTTCGATAAGGGGTATCAAGAATTTTCCCATTAAGTTTTTCGTTAATTCTATTACTTAAGTAACAACAATAAAGCATTTTATCATGATAATGTTTTTTTAATTTCTCGAATAGCCGAAGAGATAAATTTACAGGAGGAAAATAATCGCCCATCCAATATACATATTCTATATTCCGTACCATTTTTTGAATACTCATGCCTAAAAATGAAAGAGGATGAAAAGTTATTACAAAAACCTTCTCCTGTCTTGAAAAATACTTAATTAAAAAGAATATTTGATAGATATACCATAAGAGATAATACAAAATAATATTCTCAGAAAATCTTATTTTTTTTTCTTCAATTAATTCACCTCTTTTGTATAGTCTTATAAGATTATATGTATGCTTTAGCCTTGGCATTATAATAAAGGCTACTAGCTTCTCTGTACTATCTGCAAAGTATTCTTCAATGTTTCCTATAAATTGCAGACTTGAGTATAAAAAGAGATTTTTGTAACGGTATTTTTTTTTCATAAATCATGTGGGTCTATTTATTTTCAAACAATACAATTATATTACTTGCTCCATACCGTTTACTTTCTTGCTTAGTATCAATTTTTTCAAAAAATTCACTAAATCTTTCACTCTTTATAAGTAAGGATGCTATAGCGCTAATAACTTTAAGTAAATGTCCTGTATAGAAAACTTTTAAGACTCTTAGATTGAACTTTTCTTGCAGATTTTGCAAGTCATATCTTCGCAAATGGCCAATGCGCTTATCGTGAAAGTAATTTATCGGCCAGAGAAATGGCCATATATAACGAAAACGCAATGGCACTGTTATAAAGATTTTTCCATTTTTTTTTAATAATCGTTTCCATTCATCAATTGCCTTTTTTTCATTAGGAATATGCTCTAGGATAGCATTTGCAACGACAAAATCAACACTTTTATCTGGTAGTGGAATTATTTCCGCATAACACTTGACCACTCTTAAATTAAAAAGAGAAAATTGTTTTTTGTATTTATTCAGATTTTTTATTGCTTCAGGAGTTAAATCAGTCGCTACTACATCTAGTCCAAGCCTCGCTATCTCAACTGCCACGTAACCAGATCCCGAGGCTATGTCGATCAACGTTTTCCCCTTGTAGTTTCTGCCAAGAAGTTCTTTTTTAATCCTATCAATATAAGTTTTTTGCCAAGAAAACAATTTATATTGATTATTTTCCCCAAACTCACTGCTAAAATAATCAAGTTGCTTTTTATAATGGTCACTGTTATTATTTTTACTCATGTTTGAACGCTTTATCAAGGATATTACTCCATTCATACCTATTTGCCATACTAATTGCATTTTCTCTATATTTTTGAAGTTTCCTTGAATCTCCCATCAATTTTAATATTGTTTCTACTACGCTTTTCCTTTCGTAGTCGACAATTATGCCACACTTTTGTTCCTGAATTTCCGAAGCGTTGTACGAAACATCTGTTAGAATTATGGGAAGTCCGGCTCCAAGATAATCTTTTAACTTTGTGGGATCTGAATAGTAAGTAAAATTATACAGTTTTTCTTTCTCAGGCTTATAAACCGCAATCGCACAGGCACTCTCGCTCATCATATCATCAAGCTTTTCCCTCTCTCGTATCCAACCTGTAATATAAACATATTTTTCAATTTGAAGCTTTTTTATTTTTTCTTTTAATGCATTCTCATATTCTCCTCCGCCTACAATAACAAATTTAAAATCAGAAATTCTTTTCGCGATATCCGGAATTGCATCAAGGACAAGTTGTACTCCTTGCTTCTCAAGTAAATGTCCAACAAACAATAATTGGTGTTTTTTTACATCTTTAAAATCTCTTTTTTTAATATTTTTATTCCAAATACCTATTGGCACTACAACCTGATGCGTAGGATCGTTTTTTATCTGAAGAAACTGCTCCCTGCCTTCTGCAATCCGAGGCGAAACGTTCCAAACTAAATCAGATTTATTGACGCATATTTTTTCAATTGCGTGAAATATATAATTGAGAATTTTATTCTTAAACCTAATTGGCGCAAAATCTATTGAATAAAACACGACGTGATTGACCTTCTTCATTTTTTTAAGCAGTAAGCCTGCTAAACAATTAAGCCCATCAACACCAAAAAAAAAGTCGTACTTATGGTTTTGTTTAAGTATTAAGTAGAATACCGTTAGAAAATCCAGAATATAATCAAGAAATCCAAAAGAAAATTTTCGTGAAAATAATTTGCTAAAAATTTTTTTATTTTTTTCATATACTTCAAAAAAGGTCGTTCGCTGTTCATGAAAAGGCAAACCAATAAATACCAGCTCTTTGGTGTTTTTCTGTATTAAATAATCTTTCAGAGCTTGTGGGGCACCATAGACCATTTGGTGGGTTGCAACAATAAATTTTTGTTCTTCAAAATTCATGAGGCTTATTGAAAGTGACCGCTTTTACATATCTCCTTAATTATCATGTCGTTATTATACATGAAGTCCCAATCAGGGTAATGAGTTTTAAACTTAGACACATCTGAAATATACCACTGATGATCTCCGCTTCTATTTTTATCACTGTATTCTATTTTTGCGTTTTTATTTAAGACTTGTTCTATTTTTTCGATAGCTTCAAGAATTGACGTATTCGAATGTCTTGAGCCGCCAATGTTGTATACTTCCCCCTTTCTTGGTTTTTTGTAAAAATGATAAAATGCATTTACAAGATCATAAGAATGAATATTGTCCCTAACCTGTTTCCCTTTATAGCCAAAAATTGTGTATTTTTCACCCTTTGCAATGCATTTTATTAGAAAAGCCAAGAATCCGTGAAGCTTTGCTCCGCTATGAGCTGGCCCTGTCAAGCAACCGCCTCTGAATATAGCTGTCTTTAAACCAAAATATTTTCCGTATTCCTGTACCATTACATCTGCTGCTACCTTTGAGGCACCAAATATGCTATGCATAGAATTATCAATACTCATTGACTCATCTATGCCTTTGTAATATTTATGATCTTTAGGAAGTTCAAACCTGGTTTCAAGTTCTATTAAAGGAAGATTATTTGGAAGATCACCATAAACTTTGTTGGTAGAGGTAAATATAAATACGGCTTCTTGTGAATATTTTCTAAAATTTTCCAAAAGATATAATGTGCCAAGTGCATTTATTGTAAAATCTGTTATTGGCTCTTTCGCTGCCCAATCATGAGATGGTTGCGCTGCTGTGTGGATAATAAGATCAAATTTGTTCTTCTTAAATATTTCTGTTAGCTTCTTACTATCCCTAATGTCAATATTGTGATGAATATATTTATTCCTTAACTGTTCTTTGAGATTTCTTAATGACCATTTTGTACTTGCTTCTTTTCCAAAGAAATATTTCCTCATATCATTATCTATTCCATGGATCTCAAACCCCAATGCTGCAAAAAACTTAGCAGATTCGGACCCAATTAATCCTGCAGATCCTGTAATTAAAACTTTTTTATTGTGCTGAGAACTTCCCATAAAATTTAAGCCGTAAATATTTTAACTATTTTGTTTATTTCTTCTTCCGTAAGCTCAGGATTATTTCCAAAATACAAACCTTGTTCGTGTACAATTTTAGCGTTTAAGTTATCTCCCATAAAGTCATTGACATATTTTTTGAAAAATGGCTGCATAACCATATCTCCTCCCACAATAGGCCTAATTTCTATCTTATCTTTGCATTTTTCTACCAATTCGTTTCGAATCTTCCGAGACTTGCAAATCACAGGCACAGCAAAATTAGAAATAAAATCGATGTGATCATATTTAATCGGGTAATACCTGTTTATATTTTTATAAATAGACGTTGCAATCTTTAAAAAATTATTTTTTCTTTTATTTATAATTTCATCTATGTATTTCATTTGGGTATTCCCTATGAATCCGTTTATTTCTGTTGTTCTAAAATTGTATCCCAGATCATAAAAAGTATAGCGGGAATAAAATGTAGAATTAACATTATGCTCAACTCTTATTTTTAGTTGTTTACGTTCTGTCAAATTCCTATCCCAACCATGAGCCCTGACCATTTGAAGCATTGTTTCAAACTCTACATTGTCTGTACAAATTGCTCCACCCTCAATAGTTGAAAGATGATGGCCTACATAAAAAGAGACTGTAGAAGCAAGTCCAAAATTCCCAAGCTTACGACCTTTATATACTGTCCCTAAAGATTCACAGTTATCCTCAATTAATATTATCTCTTTTTTATCGCATACTTTTTTTATCTCATCTATATCATCACAAAATCCAAGCAAATTAGTAAGAAAAAGCATTTTTATTGGAAATTTTTTAAGTTTTTCAATTAATTTTTTACTTGAAACATTTAACGTATCAAGCTCAATATCTATAGGAACAGCTTTTAATCCGAGTTGGATTAGGGGCATAACGTTGGTAGACCATGTTACTGCTGAAAATCCTACATAGTCTCCTTTTTTTAAATTTCCCAAATTTAGAAGCGCCTGAACTACAGCGAGGTTCGCAGAACTACCGCTGTTTACCATAACACAATACTTTCTTCCCTGCCAGGAAGCAAATTTATTTTCAAATTTTTTACATTCTTTTCCAATACTCAAATATTGGGATTTTTGTATAAACTTACAAAGAGCATTTTTTGTCTCTTGCTCCTTATAAAAAGTTGATTTTATAAGCTTTATCATAAAACTAATAAATTATCCTTTTGCATATTGTTTCATAATCTCATATGTTTCCCTGAGCCCCTCTTCAATGGAATATTTAGGCTCCCAACCAGTAAGATTTTTCACGCGAGATATATTACAAACAAAATTCATAGGACCAGATACTGGTTGATCTAAGTCCTTAATCTTTTTCCCTGATAAATCTCCTATAATCTCCGCAATACGTCCAACACTAACTGATTTTCCCGTTCCCAAATTAATCGGCCCAATATAATCGTTATCAAGCAACTTTATAATCGCATCTGCTGCATCATAAGTATATAAAAAATCGCGAACTGGTTTTGTATTCCAGACTGTAATTTCATCTAGAGACAGCGCCTTTCGAATCAAGGTTGGCACCAAATCAGGCCTGATTAATTTGGTTGGTCCATAAATATTACTAAAGCGAACAATAATCGAAGGAATCTTATCAGAATAAAATTTAATCAATTCTTCAGACAAATATTTGCTAAATACATAGTCGTTGATATAAGGATTGATCGGCTGAGTTTCGCCCACTGGTAATTTCATTTTGTTAACATCATAAAGCAGGATTGTTGTAAAACAAATAAATTTTTTAATTTTTCTCTTCTTAAGATAAAAAAGTATTTTTTTAAGTGGCAAAACATTATACTCAATGCCCATGCTCGGCTTTGTATTAATCACATGGTGATTGGAGCTGCCAATTAAAAAAATGACCTTGTCAAAGTCCACGGAATCAAGAACTGTTAAATCATCAAGACTGCTCAGTGTTATATGTTTATTTTTAAGCTGAGTTGGTAACGGACTACGACCAATCGATATAATATCAGGATACTTTTCAAGAATTATAGACCCTAGGAAGCCGCTGCCACCAAATAGTACTGTTTGACTCATGAATAAAAGTTTTATATTTTTGAAATTGCAGACTCATAATTATCCTCAAACCACCTAATGGTTTTACGTAAACCCTCTTTGAGACTATATTTAGGTTCCCAGTTAAGTTTATTTTTTATTCGCGATATATCTGAGACTTTTCTTAACGCTCCGTCAGGACCTCCGGGATTCCATTTTATTTGGCCAGAATAATTAGAAATTTCTTTTATTAACTTAGCTAATTCTGATATAGGCGTTTCCATACCTGTACCCACATTTAGCGGCATGTCTTCGTTGTAAATCTCGGCAGCTTTAATAATAGCATCAGCCGCATCTTCCACGTATAAAAACTCGCGAATAGCTCGTCCTGTGCCTAAGACTTCAACCTCGGGTTCGCTTTTTAATTTTGCATCAACAAATTTCTTAATCAACGCCGAAACGACATGAGCCCGCTCTATAGTAAAAACATCCCTTGGTCCATACATATTTGTTAAAAGTAAAGTTATCGAGTTGAAACTAAATTGTTGTCTGTAAGCTTTACCGCCAATATACATTGCCCGCTTTGAAAAACCATAAGACTCAACACTTTCATGCATTGGTCCGTTTAGAAATTCCTTTTCTCGAAAATACCCTGTTGGCAATTCGCCCGGATAAGCACATGTCGAACCAATATTTACCAGCTTTTCAGCTCCAAAAATCTGGGAAAATTTCAAAACATTTAGGTTAATTCTTAGATTATTATCAAAGATATTTGCAGGATTTTTTAATATATTCAAGAGACCACTAATTGAACCGGCACAATGAATCACCAGATGGGGTCGTTGTTTAAAAAAATAATCTTGACAATTCTCGTCTTTTGTCAGATCTAATTCTTTGTGACTAGGAAACAATATCTCAACATCAAAATCTTTCAATTTTTCAATAACATGTCTACCTAAAAAACCACTTCCCCCAGTCACAAGGATTTTTTTATTCTTTAAATTCATTATTCGTTTCCTAATACAAACTATTATTTATTATATAGAAATTTTGAATACCAAGCAACAGTTCTCTTCAAGCCTTCATCAAGTGAAATTTTAGGATTCCAACCAAGCACCCGAATTGCCTTATTAAAGGAAACATATTGGGATACTATTTCACCTTCTCTTTCAATGCTTTCTTTTTTAATTATGAGATTTTTACCTGATATCTTGATAATTTTTTTTATTAAGTCCTCAACGCTAATCATATTTGAACTTCCAAAGTTAAAGACTCTATTGTCTCCAACTTTGCTTATATTGATTTTAGCAAGTAATAAATATGCGTCTATCGCATCGTCAATAAACAAGTAATCTCTTATTGCTTCTCCTCCCCACATTGTGGGCGATAGCCCACCAAGAACGCTTTTTATTGTTTTGGGAATCAGTCTTTGGAAATTCAAATCTCCTGGGCCATAAATATTTACGAATCTTGGTATCAAAACAGGAAGATAAAAACTTTCAGCATAAGATTGAGCCATTATATCTGTACACGCTTTTGAGGTTTCATATGGTCTTGTTGGTCTTGGCATATAACTTTCAAGATAAGGAACCTTATTTTTGCCATATACATGAGATGTGGAAGCAATTATTATCTTTTCTAAGTTATTCTTCCTTGCGCTCTCAAGAATATTTAGTGTACCTTCAATGTTAATTTTGAATGTGAGGTAAGGATCTTTCTGTCCAGCCTCTACCAAAGACTCTGACGCCAAATGAAAGCATATTTGTATTTTTGAATCTATTATAAAATTGTTGATTGTCGAATAATCCAATATATTTGCTCTTAAATTTTTCTTATCATTATTAATAGATCTTGAAATTCCAAAAACTTTAGCGCCTAATTCCCCAAGACGTTTCTCAAGCGCCTTTCCGACAAAACCCGTTACCCCTGTTATCAGTACCCGTTTCCCTTCAATGCTATCAGCTTGCATAAATTAAATTTTAAATATTATACCAAAAAAACCAGCTAAAACTTCTCCTGTACGCAACAATATAAAACCTGCTGTTAGGAATGGGTGTTTTAATAATAAACCAAAATGCTTTATATAAGCTTTTTTAATAGGAAAAAATTGCGCAGCAGCTATATCCGGATACCTTCTTAAGTACATTCTAAATGCCTTGCTATAATAATATTTCTTTTTAATCCTGCCAAAAAAACTCGTTTTTCCTTCGTCATGATATATAAACTCTTTGATTTTACCTATTTTCCCTTTCATCTTCATCCTATAGTGAAAGTCAGAATCTTCAACTCCAACAATTGCTGGATCAAATCCGTTGATTGCTAGGGCATCTTTTTTCCTAAAAAACCTACAGCACTCATTCATTCCCTCTTCTAAAAAGGTCGTTATATGTCTTTCAAAAGCAACGCATTGAGTCCAATATCCAACGCCTATGGAAACTTCAGGTATGGTAAGGGCTATATAATTACCGCTCAAAATCATTGCGTAGCAATCCTTAATCACATTTTCCGTTAGATACATATCCTGATCTATAACCAAAATAAATTCTCCCTTAGCTTCATTAATTCCCTTATTTCTCTGAATACTGCGTTCTGGACCATCCTGATAGTATGTTGCATATTTTCCAATTATAGCTTTGCACTGTTTTTGCTCTAAGGGGTTATAATTTAAACCATCGACTACTATAATTTCCAAATTTGGATAAGTCTGCTTTTTTATAGAAAGAAGGCATTTTTCTATTGTTCTTCTAGAATTAAAAGAGGCTATGACAACAGAAATTAAAGGGGGACTCATTGGTGGATTAGTTTTTTTTGGCATAAACATCTCCTATTAATTTCCAACTCATTTCTCCTGCTTTATTCCATGAGAAATTTTCAGACCAATCTAAAGCGTTTTTCGAGAGTTTATCGTATAGTTTGGGGTCTTCAATAAGTAAACCCAAAGACTTCGCCAAACCTTGAGGCGTATTATTTTCTGTTAGTATACCCGTTTTCATATGCAATATGGAATCTCTAAGACCTGTAACATTATATCCAACCGTAGGAACTCCAACGGAGTTTGCTTCAATAACATTTAATCCCCACCCTTCCCTCGCTGATGGATGAATTAAAACCCAAGATTTAGACAGTAGCTGAAATTTTTTATCTTCAGAAACAAAACCAAAAAACTTCACCTTATCAGCTATATTAAGTCTATGGGTAAGATTTTTAACTTCTCTTTCGTATGATTTATTTTTAGCTTTTCCAACAACCCAAAATCTTAATTCTTTATTATATTTTGAGAAAATAGCAAATGCGTTAAGAGCATCTTCTATTCCTTTATCCTGAGAAAGTTGAGAAAGATATATAATTGCTGGAGGCTGCTTCTTATCTATATCTCTTTCTAGTCTGACAGCAGACGCTCCATGATGGATAATATGAATGCTATTTGAACTTATACCGTAATCTTTTAATTCTTTTGCTATAGATGAAGCAGCAGTTATAAATTGAATTTCACGATAAAAAATAAAAAAAAGTGGCTCAATTAAAAAGCCCAGAAGACTAATAGGAAAATAGATATTGTTAAACCAGTTGTTCTTTGCCGGTTCATTGATGAAAGCAATAATCTTTTTTTTTGGAGCATAAAAAGGAGTAAAAAATGGTATAAAGTGAAAGTTGTCAACTATTATGTCAACATTTTTACGTATCTTTAATAAATAATAAAATAGTGCATGAATATGAACAGTATAATAAGAACCCCTTCTAATAATTTTTATCCCCTCTATTTCTTCTTCAAGCTTTGCCCTCTTAAAGCATGACGTAAACCATAAAACTTCTGCTCCCTTGCTTTTCCAATATTTTGCATGTTCAAAAAGGGAAATTTCTGCACCTCCCGACAATGGATGATTAATGTCGCGCCAATTCAAAATAAGAATTTTCATTGCTTGTTATAGTAATGTAAAACTTTTAATTTATAAAATACTGCTGTAGTATCCCAGAGCATAAGCAAGATAATTTTCCAAAAACTTCCCGATGTAATACTGCTGTTATCTTTAAAAGTAAGTTTGATCGGTGCTTCATAGATTTTTGTATATCCATAAGCATACGAAACAGCTAAAACCTCAACGTCAAATGCAAACTGTTTTACTAAAATCTTCGGAAATACACGTCTCACAACTTCTTTTTTGAATAATTTAAGCCCAACTTGAGTGTCTCTAATATTAAAACCAAACAATAAATGGGTAAAAGTTCTATATCCCCAGGAAAGAATTTTTCTTTTCAGAGGATAACGCACTATAGAATCCGGATGAAGCTTACTTCCTACAACTATATCTGCATCATGTAATTTCATAAAATCAAGAAGCATAGAAATTGCAGAAGGATCAATATCCATACCCGCATCTATAAAACCGATTATGTCTCCTTTTGCCTTTAACATTCCATAAGTTACAGCATAACCTTTGCCTCGATTATCCTTATATCCATATATCTTTAAATTATTAATCTTAATAGATTTAAGCTTTTTATAAGTCCTATCCATGAACCCATCAACTACAACAATAATTTCGTATTTAATACCAAAGCCCTGTATTACCTTATTTAATCTTTTAATATCTTTGGCTATCGTTTTCTCTTGCTTATAGGCAGGAATAACAATAGAAAGTAAATCAAGCTTTTCCATTTGATCTAATGCTTTCTTGGGAGAAAAATTTACGAACTTGATCCCATGAGAACAAAGAGCCATTCCCAACCTTAACTTGAGCCTCTCTAAACGAAATGCGAGATTCTTCTTTGGGATCATAAATAGACGTTGGGGAATTAAGAACAACTGCGGGCTCTTTTGAGACAACCAAAAATCCATGAAGAACTCTTTTGGTAATCAATAATATATATGGATCTTTATCTGCCTGCATATAAAATAAGTTTAAAATGCCCTTTGTTGAAGATTTACTTCGATTGTCAAAAACTGCAACGACAATCTCCCCTTTTGCCACCAAAAATCTATCCTCTTGGATTGTTGGATGATAATGCCAAATGTTTTCGTCTCGTGCAATTCCAGGGGCCGTAATAGAATAATATTGCATAAAAAATTCTCTATCTTTTCCATAAATTCCTTTCCAATCGGTTCTAAGTGTCTCAACCAAAACTCCAGTCTTATCGCTATTAATCTTGAGCGGATGTAATAAGACATCTTTAATAAGCTTTACTTTATCTTTATTTGCAAGAGTAATAAACTCCATAGCTAGCCCATATTATCAAATACTAAGCTTTATTGCCATAATATTAGTATGGCTGGGTCATAAATACCCATTTGTCATTCCGAGCGAGCGTGAGCGAGTCGAGGAATCTCGTTGAAGGAGATTTCTCGGCAAGCTCGAAATGACAATTGTGACCCAGTCATAATATTAGTAAGTAATCCCTCCTTCCTTTCCAATAATAATAGTTTCCTTATTAATCTTTTTATATTCTCTATAAATTTTTAGATAATAAATTACAAGCATCGCAAGAAGAATTAATGATATAACAAGAGAAATAACCACAATTGTAAAAAGACGATCATGATAAAAAATAATAAGAAGTATTTGACTTATGGCTCCCAAAATAACAGGAATGTAAACTTTGGTTTTTTTAATCGATAAAAAATAGTACACAAAAAGCGAAATTAAAGAATAAGTTGCTATAAATATTCCAAATAATCCAAGAATGCCAGAAGCAGATAAATAAATTTCATTTTTTATAAAAAAACTAATAGATATATCGGGATACAAAAAGTAAAATATGGAAATAAGAATAGAAGGAACAAAAACCAAAGCAATCGCTAGCTTAAAAATATTATTATAACTTTCATTTCTGGCGTATTTTTTAACGATTAAAGGAAACATTACGCTTCCTATGGGAGCGGTAAAAAAGAAGATTACTTTTCCAACCAGAGACAAACCAGCATAAATGCCTGCCGAGAGAGGATCAAAAAAATGTTTTACCAAAAGAATATCTGTAGAGATCAAGGATGCCATGCCTAAAGTAGCAAGAGAGGATGGTAAACCATAAGAAAGAAGATTCTTAAAACGTAATTTATTTGAATTATTGGCATTACTTAAGAAAACAAACCTTAAATAAATAAAACTAAGAATAAGTGGAATTACTCCTGAAATAAATACCGCGAGCATAGCTCCTTTTACACTAAGCCCCCAAAAAACCAAGACGACTCCAATCAATAATTTTGAAAGAGTAGAAATAAAATTTGAGAAAGAAATAAATTTAAACGCCAATCTTGCCTGGAGAAGTCCACTATTGACTGCGCCGATATAAGCCATAGCCGCAATAAACCCAGCAATAACAATTATAGATTTATCCTCAATGTGAAAAAAATCTCCTATGTATCTTGCAAAGATGACAAAACAAAAAAAAATAACAACTCCTATAATAAGAAGGGGTTTTGTAATTTTTAGAAAAAGCGCCTTAACAGACCCGTAATCTTCTTTTGCAAATCTCGAGCCTGCAAAGCTAACTACTGTAGGGGTTATTGATCCCACAGGAATCGCTATAAGCATAACTAAAGATATAGAGCTCGTAAAAATACCATACTCTTCCACTGCCAGATTTCTACTCATAAATAAGTTAAAAAAAAGATTGAATATATTGGCAAAAATGGAGCCGATAAAAATATATACGCTTCCGCTTATTAATTCTTGCCTCAAAATTTTTTTCGCCAACAACAAAGATTTATCTTTCATTAATATAAAACATTTTATAAGGGTTATAAGGACAATAAATTCTATATAACAATTCTATTAAAAACTCAATATATTTGCAAAGTTTCCTGTATACTTTAGATATGAAATCGTCTCTTATGCAAAAACACGAATACTATACTATGTATAAAACAGAAAAGAATATGTGGTGGAATAAAGGACTGCGAGATCTTCTCCAATATCATCTTTCACAAAAAGGACAAAAATTACGCATATTAGATGCTGGATGCGGGACAGGAATGAATATAAAATTTTTGTTATCAAAAGGGCATTTGGCATATGGGATAGATCTCTCAACCGATGCAGTTGCTTTGTGTAAAAAAAGGCGTTTAAAGACCGCTAAAAAAGGATCTATCCTTAATATTCCATTCTGTAAGAATTATTTTGATACGGTTATTTGCATAGATGTTCTGGGAAGCATGACCTCGGATCAGAATATCCAAAAAGCCCTAGAAGAGTTCTATAGAGTATTAAAACCAAACGGACTTTTACTAATCCATTGCGCCGCTCTTCCATGGCTTCGCTCTCCACACGATGCAGTTACAAATTTTCGAGTAAGATTTTTAAAAGATAAACTAAAATCATATGTTTCTTACTCCCATTGGAATATCTTAAAGTGTAGTTATAGAGTATTTTTCTTATTTCCAATTGTTGCTTCAATAAAACTTATAAAAAAAATTCTTTGGAAGATTGCTGGAGACAATACTGATCAAACTTTAACTCCATATATTTTAAACCAAGCTTTCTTTTCTATTCAGCTTATTGAAAATAGATTATTGCGATTTATAGATTTCCCTATTGGATCTTCTATTATTCTTGTTGCAAAAAAGTTATATTTTTCTAAGAATCCGATATCTAACATATAAGACGCAAGTTTGAATAACTAGGTTGAAAACGTTTTTCACATTGAAAAATTCTGAATGTCCATGCATTCTTTCGTAATGATGCACTCCAACTTCGATAAACCTCGCTCTATTCTCTTGAAGTTTCAAGATAAGCTCAAGACAAACAGATCCTCCGCTGTTATTAAGTTTTATATCTTTAATTTTTGATCTTCTAATAAGCCTAAAATCGCAATCTACATCTTTAATTGGAATTGGATATAGTAGGTGTAGAAAAGAATTATAGAGATACCCAAGAATTTTTCTAATAAAATTGTCTGCTCGTCTCAACTTATATCCATTTACTACATCTGTATTGGGATTAATATTTTTTATCAACAGTGATAGATCTTTAGGATCGTACTGACCATCGCCATCTGTATAAAATATCCACTCTTTATTTGAGTTTTTAAAACCTGCTGACAATGCTGCCCCGTAGCCTAGATTTTCAGAGTGATGAATAACTTTTAATTTTTTATAGGTTTTCTGCAGCTTTTCAAGAATATTTTTTGTATGATCTTTTGATCCGTCATTTATCACAATAATTTCGTAATCTTTTGTAATTTTTTGGGCAACCATATTTGCTTTATTAATCAACTCTTCAATGCTCTTCGCGTCATTATATGCAGGGAAAAATATCGAAAGACTTTTTATCTTCATATTAAGATATAAAGTAACCTCTTGTAAAAAACATAACCACAATAAACATGAGTATAATTGAGATAGAAAAATATAGAGTTTTGAATAGAGATCTTTTATTTGAAATAAACATTGTTGAAGACAAAAAGAAAGGATAGAGATGTAAACCATATCTTGGCATACCAGAAAATGTTCCCGTCAAAGACGGTATAAGAAATGACAAGACCATAAATATCCAATAGGAAAATCTAATTTTTTTGTATGAATATATAATAATAATGCTATACCAAACAACAAATAGTAATTCTATGATTGCTACCCAATATACAGTGTTAAAACTTCTATCCAAAAATATGATCTTTAAATAACGCCATACTACTTGGAGAGGAAAAGTAATCTTATCTTGATTCCAAATCTTCATTGAGGAAAAAACCATGTTCCAATCTCCTTGTGTACTCTGTACATACAACAGATAGCCCAAAAATGCAAAAGGAATCAATAAAATTGCATATACGTGTTTCGTAAAAAAATATCTAATCTTTGTAAAAGAAATAGAAGTGAGAGTGAATTTATTTGCATATAAGTATTCAAAAAGAAGATAGAAAAAAAGCGCCAGCCCGTTTAATCGCGTTAATGTTGCAAGTGCCCCAACTACACCTCCTAGAATCCATTTATTTTGTCTTCCCATGTATATACAAAGTGTTGCAAGAAAAAAGAATAAAGAATCATTATAAACTGCTCCGTAAAAGGCAGATGTAGGAAACATAAGTAAAACTAACAATAAGAAAAAAAACATTTTTTTATAATTATCCAAAACAAGAAGCTTCCAAACCGTAAGAATGGCAAGAAAAAAACTTATGTGGGAAACAATTAGACCTGCTATTAGGTATTGGTAGTGAATAAGACTTGCTGCAAAATGAATTATTAGTGGATAAAATGGGAAAAATGCCTGTTGATAAGTAAAATATCCACTTTTTGCAATACTAAGATAATGTATACCATCAAAGTTTCCCCAAATATAAAGAAGGTATGGATAATTAAGTTTGTATAGTGTATTAGGAGTAAAAATAAAATTAAGAGGAAGTATAAGTATTGAGATAATTGCAAAAATAAGAACGATCGCTTTCCACTCAAGTAAAAAATATAATGTTTTTTTTATCATTTAATCCTTCTTGTATGTAAGCGGTAAAATTCGCGAACAGCAGAAAGTATATAGTCAATCGCCTTGTGTGAAAGGCCCTGATGAAAAGGTAAAGAGAGAATCCGCTCAGACAATTTTTCAGCAACAGGAAAGTCTCCTTTTTTATACCCTAAAAAAGAAAATGCTGGAACAAGATGAATAGGTGTAGGATAATGAATATGGGATTCAACACCATATTTTTTTAGAAACTTTCTTAAAGAATCTCTGTTTGGAACGTCCAAAACAAAAAGGTGTGGAACAGGATCAGAATTTGCATTAGACCCAAGAGGTCTCGCAACTGATGATAGATTAACATCATTTACTCCTTGTAAATAATAAGATCGTACGTTTTTTCTTCTTGCAAAATCCTTTTCAATACTTGAAAAATATAAATTAAGTATTCCAGCTTGCAGTTCAGGCATTCTGCTATGTCCAGCTATAAATTCACTAAAATAGCGCACCCCTTCTCCATAAGATTTTGCTTTTACTATATAGTCATATAGATATTTATGTTTTGTCCATATTGCTCCTCCATCACCAACTGTTCCTAAATTTTTTGTAGGATAAAATGAAAAACAAGAAATATCGCCAAAGGTACCAACATGTTTTCCCTTAAAGCGCGTTCCAAAAGCCTGCGCTACGTCTTCTATAAAAAAGATATTTTTATTAGATAAGTAAGACGTAACAGCTTCTATGTCTGTTGTATTTCCATATAAATGTACCAATACAACAGCTCTAGTATTCTCTGTAATCTTTTTTTTCATAGCAGTAATATCCATTTGACCATTCTTATCTACATCAACAGGAATTGCTTTTGCGCCCGATAACGTAATTGGAAATGCAGTTGGATAAGAATTAACTGGAAATATAACCTCACTATTTGGTTTTATACCAAGAGCCTGAAGTGATAATAAAATAGCATCGTGACCGGATGCAACTGTGGTAATAAAACCATCTTCACGAAGATAGAAATGAAGGTTCTTTATAAGCCTATCTGTTTGGTGGCCCGAAAAGAAAACACCAGTTTTTAATATTCGCGAAAATAGTCTAATTCTTCTTGCCTTATGTTTGTTTCCAGCAAGTTTTGCGTGATTAAAAAAGAAGTTGAGAGAACGTTTTTTAAACATTAGTCACCCTGTGGTTTCCAAAATTCTTTGCCTTTAGCATCCCATGGAATTCTTTTTTCATCTGAATCATTAGCATCAAAATGCTTGTTTACAAAATAGAATAGTTCAGTAGATTGGGAAGAGATATTCAGAGAACCATGCGCTACCCCTTTTGGTATGAAAAGAAGTTTCGAGTGTCCTCCTCCCAACACAACCCTCATTATTGCGTCAGTAGTTCGAGAATTTTTGCGAACATCCCACAATCCGACCAGAACTTGCCCGGATGGAATTACAAACCACATCTCGTCTTGTCTGAAATGCAAATGCCATGCTTTTATAGATCCTGGAAGAAGCGTGGTTCTGTTTACTTGAGCAACTGAAAAATTAGGAATATCCTCAAATTCACCCCTGTAATTAAGCCTAATTATTTCGCCAAAATCTCCCTCTTCGGAAATAAACGTTTTTAATGTAAGTATCTTTACTCCATCGATCTGGTTCTTTGTTTTGTAATCCATGGAGTAAACTTTGTCTTTGATTTTTGGAGCAACATCATTGGATGAAAGATCTTTTACCATAAGCATATTCTAGGCAGTATTTGTCCACTTGTCAATAAGATCTACAATCGCTATAAGGTACGAAGAATAATTTTAATAAACCTATATTTTTAATGTCGTTTAACTGCTCCCTTATAAGATTCAATCGTTTTTTCTGCAGTTTTTTTCCAGCCAAATTTTCTCGCTTGAACCAAACTATTCTCGGATAGATCTTTTTGAACTTTTGAACTAAAAAATACTTCTCCAATTCCATCGGCAATACTATCTATACTATAAGCATCCACAAAGTAAGCTGCGTCTCCTGCTACTTCTTTAAGAGAGCCCTCTTTTGATGTTACTACTGGACATCCGCAAGCCATAGCCTCTAAAACAGGTAATCCAAATCCTTCATAAATACTTGGCATGGCAAAAACCGTTGCTGCGTTATATAACATAACTAAATCCTCTTGCGGAACAAAACCTAAACGAATAATTTTTTTATCAGATTCTGCGAGTTTTTGTACCTCTACTAAATCCTGATTCCAAGGATTTGTTTTGTCAAAGTCTTTCTCGAATAATGCTTGGCCTACCATCACTAGTGAAGTGTCTATCTTCTGAACTGCTTTAATAAGTCTTGGTAAATTTTTATTCCACGTTACGTCCCCAACATACAAAACAAACTTTTCTGGAAGCTTATATTTTACTCTCATACGGCGCAGTAATAGAGTATTTGCCTCCGGCCTAAATATTTCCGATGCCGCAAGGAATACAACGCTAATATTATCTCTGAAAATGCCTGTGAATTTGATAATATCACTTTTCGAAGATTCGGAATCCGTAATTATGTGACTTGTCCTTCTTAAAGCAAGTTTCTGAATCTGCCACTTTATTGCCCCTCTTATTCCCGGGGGGAATTTTTTGGGGAAAACAAGAGGAGTTAGATCGTGAATTGTAACGATTGTTTTACATTTACTAAAAATAGGAAGAGATAAAAAAAATGGTTCGAAGTAAGGATAATGAACTAAATCTATATTATTGGGTAATTTTTCTCCTCGGGTAAAAAAAATGTACTTATTTTCTGGAAAATACTTTAGCAATGAGCTTTTCAAATTTTCTATGTAAAAGCCGGTTCCGCGCACTCTATGTTTGAGAAAACGGCCACCTTCTAATGGGGATATATCTATTGCTATAGTCATCTTCTAATTGTAGCAAACACAACCCTAATAGACAAAGCAATAAGAATAAACGATGATAAAATAAAGCCAAATGCTCCTATAATCCTTGCAGGAGTATCCGTAAACTTGATCTCAACAAGGTGTTGGCCTTCTGGAATACTAAATGAAAATAGTCCACTACTCGCTATTTTAGGTTTTATTCTTTTGCCATCTAATTTAATAACCCATCCCGGAAAATAAGCTGTATTTACTCTTATTTCTGAATCCTTCTCTGCTTTTATATCAAAAGCATACCGCGTGCTTTTAACTATCTCTTGATTAATTTTTCCACTACCCTCTAAAAAAAATAATTTTTCTTTTTGTTTTTTTAGATCTGTTTTAAAAAAGATTGTATTAAAAACATTACCAGGGCTATTTGTTCCATCGATAAAATTTGACCGGGTGAGATAATAATTATCATCTCTGTAATGATAATAAGCTGGTTTTGTGTATCCTATCCCTAAAGAAAAAGTAAGAAGTATCAAGAAAATTGCGAGAATCTTAGATTTACAAAAATATATAATGCTTCCAGCCAAAAATGAGGAAAATATAATTTCAAGGCTTAAAAAACGCCATGGGAATTGAAAGTAATTCATTAGTGGAGCATTATTCCAGATGGGTTGAGATGCTTTGAGCATCAAAAAGAAAGTAAAGAAAAAGAAAACCAGAAAGAAAATAACGGCGCTCGCCTTACCGTCATTCTGGCTTGACGGGTTACCGTCTGGTACCCGTCTTGTCCAGAATCTGTTTTTGATTCTGGAGTCGCTACGCTCCCCAGAATGACGAAAAATGCGAAAATTACATATTTTAAAAGTAACCAACAATATACTTAATAATACTGCCAATAAATTCGCAATTCCTATTTGAAATGAAAGTTGATTGTTTAAGCTTTCGCCTGAAAATCCCGATCCCCAAGAAGGAATTAACAATTGATATAAATCTGGAAAATGAGCGGTTAAATCAAAAATCTCAAGTCCTTTTACAAGGTTACTCTCCAGTATTGCAGGTAACCAAAATATAGAAGATAAGCCAAGACTAATAAGTATTAAGTGTAAAGTATTAAGTATTAAGTATTTCTTATTCGTTACTTGAGCAATTAAAAAAACAATGTAAGATAAAGCGAAAAAGAAAAACATTAAGGCTAGAATATTGTGAGAAAATATAATTAATGCCAAAAATAAAGAAGAAAATGCCAAAAATATTTTTTGTTTATTTTTAACAAATCTTGTAAATGCCCACAAAAACGCAGGGAAAAAAGCTAATGCCCACACCTCTCCAACAGAACCCCTAATATAAATTTCTACGAAATGATATGGAGAAAAGGTATAGAAAACCGAAGAAACAACGCCGCCCATTGTTCCCCAAAACTCTCTTGCCCATAAATAAAAAAATGCTGAACCAATTATTGTGGCAAAAAACATATTAAGCTTAAAAGCATCAATAAAACTTACTCCAAATAGATGCAATATGAAGGAAAAATAGTTTGGCAAGGGATAGACATAGTTAAAAAGTGGAATCCCAAAACCGTTATTTAAGTCTGGAGCCCAACGAGGGTACCAATCATCATCTCTTAATGTCTTGTCAAATTCATAAAACCTAATAACATGATACTCGCCATCATGAGTAGGCGGCAGCCCAGGATGCAAAAGAGCAAAACCTGCTAAAAACGCAAAAAATAGAATTGTGACAACTGCTAAGAACGAATATAATCTACCTTTCATATTACTACATCAATTTTGTGATTCCTACCATGTAAAGCACTATAGCAAACAAGGTACCAGCAATATATAGAATATTTACTTTGCCATTCATCCCGAAAACAGAAAGAACCATTAATAGCACGTTAACGTCTAATGCGTATCTGTATCCAAACTGCATCCAACCACTGCTGTGATGCATCAAGCTTGGGATAATTGTAATAATTGAGGTAATCCATAAAGAACTTATGTATGGATGAAACACGATTCTTTTTCCTCTTTTCATAACTGGAGACGCCAAAAATATAGCAAGAAGCGGCGGAGTTAAGAAAAATATGGAATTACCTTTAAGATTAAAATTAAGATCAATATTTTCTTCGAAGCTTAAGCTTGGTATTTCAAGCAGCATATACCAAAGATTTTGCGGAACATTTCTAATCGAAAACGGTCCATTTTTTTCTCGTAACTGCTGTAGATGCTCGGTTTCATGAATGTAATTAAATCCATACTCAAGTGGGTTGTTAAATCTGACGTAATTGAAAAGGAAAAACATAGATAAAAAAATGAAAAATGGCAGGCATAAAAGGATTACCTGCCTTGCAAAAACCGCTCTCGTCTTAGTTGCAAAAGTAAGCATAGTTCTTACCGAAGGATCGCATACATAAAGCGTTATGGGTAAAAGACATAAAAGTACGTTTGTTGGTCTTCCCAGAAGTGTTGCGCTAAAAAATATTATCGAAGTTAGGTAATGGATAAATCTTCGCTTCTTTCGAAAAACAATGTAAATACCTACCATTCCCAAAAACGATGTTGTTATCTGATCAACATGCCACACACTCCCTAGCGTACCAACGTAGAACTGCGTTGTTCCAAATGCAAAAAGGAGAAGAAAAATGAATATCCTAAAAGAAGACATTTGTGGCAAGAACTCTCGCTTAATACGAAGCAATAGGAAATACATAAGCACGATGTTCATGCTAGAAAAAAAGATAGAAAGGTAAAACGTTGGAGTAAATTGTCCTCTAATATACTGTAATGGAATGAGGATTAAGGCAGGAATGATACCCCATGTCGTATACCACTTTCCACCAAAGTAAGCAAGATCGTATGTTGTTGGAGGATTTGGTATATCCAGTCGAAAATTGATAAGTGATTGCGTCAATAAATTGTGATAATCCAGTGTCCATTTGGGATTGAACCTGTATTGTGTTCCTACTGCAAAATAAACAAAAAATGCAATAAAAAAAATAATAACAGGAGGCAAAAAACGTTTCATAATTGATAGACAATCACATTTTCATCTTTATACGCTTTTTTTAAACTTCTATCCAAAAAAACCTTATTTGTCTTATAGGCAAAATCAGCAATGGGCTTTTGAGGTATTACAATATATTTAATATTATCTTTTTTCATTTCATCTATTATTTCAAGACTATCTGCCTCAAAAAATGTTTTCGCAAGGAATTTCCTCTGTGTTGTATCGTATCCCATTACAGAAAGATAGTAATCGTGGCCTAAGTAATTATATCTTCCCGATAATGTTATTGGATCAAGAATCTCCTGTTTTGCTAAAAAAATATCCTTTTTTTTTGTATTATTTTTAACCCACTGCATAAACTTATTGGAAGGAGCATCAAGAAGCGGATAATGAAAATCATTTTTAACTGCCATAAGATCTATGATTCCTGAAAAAGTTAACAGAAAAAGCAAAAAGAAGAAAATAATCTTTTTTATTTTCCCTTTCCATAGCATTAGCAAAGTATTAGCTATGTAGAAATTAGCAATTATAATAAATAAATTAAGCATTGAGTGATTGTGGTCTATTCTATAACTAAATTGGAGAATGTTGGCTAGGATAAAAAGAGAGAAAAAACATAAGAAAATTTTCTTCTGTTTATTATTGGATAGAAAAAATCCAACAGGCGCCATAAAAATTGCCAGTCCTAAATTTGCAAACCAAAAAGAAGCGAAATTCAAAATAGAAAAAGGTTTTTCAGATAAAAATCCAATATTAAATAATGCATGGTTAAGATCTTGCGTAAGGATATCTTTTGCATGAAAGAAAAAAACAACTGTTAATGGAACAAAGAATAAGAAAATAAAGCGAAAACGTCTAAATACAATAAGAAAGATCAGTATGCTAATTGCCGCAGAAAAAAATACTAGAGTATGTACGCGGGATACTAAGCCTAAAATCAAACCTAAGAATATAATAATTCTGTATGGACTCTTATGATGTTTTGTAACCATAGGTATCAAAATAAGAAACGCTATTAAGCTTATCGCTAAAGCAGCAATTAAATGCCGCTGATTAAGATAAACATTCATAGTAAAAAAAATTGATATTAACGACCCGTCAAACGGGCCTTTGTTTATGTAGTCAGGAAGACGCCAAAGATCAGAAATAGCATAAAGAGATAATCCCTTCTCCTTTAAAAAATCAATGAAAGTAAGATTGCTATGAAATACGAATAAGATAACAGATAACATGCCTAAAAGCTTACTTTTTTTAAAGATTATCTGAGGTAACCTATATATGACATATAATAATAATGAAAAAAACAAAATGCTTAAGCCATTAAATGCAACGTCTATGCGAACACCCACCTTCTCCAATAACCCGACCAGCAAATCGAAATAATAATGATACGCAAGCGGTGTGCCCGGAAAAAATGGAGACTCTACTGGAAAATTATCGCCCCACGAAAAAGAACGAACAAGCGACAAGTGGAGTCCAAAATCTCCAATCTGATGCCTGGCAATTAAGAACTGATGGCTAATATTATCGTATCGAAAAGACTTATCCATTAACCACCAAGAAAAAAGAAAAAACAATATAATGATAAAAATGTCAAATCTTCTTTTTAATAACATAAAATAAAGAAAATAAAGCAGTTGGAACAAAAGTCACTATTTGCCTAATAGTTGGAGTAGGTTCGAGATATGTCCCCAAATAAATAAATGGAATATACCTTAGAAGCAAACCAAAACATAAAGATATTGACAAATATTTAAAAATTTTATTTTTGTACTGCAATACTACAAATGGCAAAAACCATATTGCATACCAAGGATACATTTCTTCTCTTATTGGAGAGAGTAAAAAAATCAGAAACATCAAGATTAAGCTTACGAGATAAATTTTTGACCAATTTAGTTGTTCTTTTCTAACTATTTTTATAAAAATAAAAATAAAAATTGGAAGAAGAGCTATAGTTGAGTACTTTATCAAGAACGAAAGAACAAAAAATGTGATCATATAAAACAATTTTTTTGCTTTTGCAAGATACATCGCAAATAAAACCAAAAAAATCATTACAATATCATTATGCGCTCCTACCAATGTCTCTAAAATTACCAAAGGGTTTAGCCCAAACAATAAAACAGCTTTATCATTTCCAGAAATTTTTTTTAAAATTAATAAAAATAATAAATAAAATACGAGAGCAACAAGTTTAAAGCCAAAAAGCGTCAGGACAAAGTTTCCAAAACCTAAAAAGTGAGGAAAACCGCTTAAAATAAGCCATACCGGACCATACAGGGCAATTTTATTAGTTGCTCTTGTAAATGCCAAAAATGGATCGTTTACAAATTCATTTGGCATTACTATATATGGGTTTTCCTGGTAAAAAAAGGTTACTTTTGCAGTAAGAATGTAATTAAAAATATCATAGGATAACATGGCAGGATAAGAAAAAAATAATACAACGCAGGTAAGTACAATGAGTGTTTTGATATCCTTGCCATCAAGCTTATTTTTGGAAAAAAATCTTATGAAAAGCAAGTAAAATAGAAAAAAAATTATTACAATACCTGTATAAATTATGGAGGTAGAAAACCTGTTGCTGGAACTAAACCCAGAGAAGAATAAACTGATAAATTTTAAATTTCTATCAACAAATAAATAGGAGAAAAAACAAACAAAACATAAAAAAACAAAATAACTAATATATAAAATTTTTTTCATCCCTCTTTTTGTCTAACATTTATAGAGTTTTCTATTTCTTTATGTAAGTAAAGCTTTGTTGGAGGTGACTTTTCTGGCTCCCAAGTAAATTCTTCTGGAACCTCACTCTTCATCTTTAGTAGAATTTCTATATGTTTTGCTGATGCAGATTCAAATAATATCAAATTCTTCCTCGTATCTTTTCCTTTATAGTGAGCTTTTAATAAAAATGGATGAGATTTATTATAATAGTCTTTTGACTTACGAAGCGCATTAAGTCCTAAAAAATACTGCTTATATTCAAAAAGCGTTTTGGCCTCAACTAAATACTTATCTGATTCACCAAGATTATATTTAAACTGCCCAAAATCACCAAAATACCAATATTTTCTAATTTCATCCCATATCAAGCTAATTGTATAAAACTTGCTTCCCTGCATTGCGGATGGATAAGGAAGAACGTAGCTTGATTCTGCAAATATTGCTGTTGTTAAAAACATGAAGTATAGTGTAGCAATAAGGTAACACAGAATAGGTTTCAATTTGAAATTTTTAACTTTCATTGAAATAGCTCGCCTTATAACCTGTCATCCCGAGCGAAGGGATACACCAGACAGTGCCTCCCGAAGCCGAGGGATCTCTCGCAACTACGGTGATAAAGATTTCTCGACAAGACGGGTTACCGTACGGTAACCCGTCAAGCTCGAAATGACAAAAGATGCGTAACATGAATTAATAATTTTTTTTATGCCATTCCCAAGCAGTTTCCACTATAGTTGCAATATCTGAATACTGTGGTTTAAATCCTAATTCTTTTTGAATAAGCGTCGGATCAGCGATTAGTCGTTCTGGATCGCCTGATCGTCTGTTTTCAATTTTTACCTTAAAGTCAACTCCACTTATCTTCTTGACCATTTCTATAACTTCCTTATTGGAATATCCTTTTCCAGTCCCTACATTATAGAAAAATCCACCCTTGTCCTTCTTTAATTTATCAAGAGCCAAAATATGAGCATCCACAAGATCAACAACATGAATATAATCTCGAATGCAAGTTCCATCAGGAGTTTTATAATCGTTTCCGTAGAGGATAAATTCTTTACCCTTAAGTACAGCATTTATTGCCAGTGGAATAATATGGGTTTCGGGATTGTGTTCTTCCCCCATTGAACCGTTAAATGCTGCGCCTGCAGCATTAAAATAGCGAAGGCTTACAACGTTTAATCCTTTCTCTTTCTGAAAAGACTCAAGCATTTTTTCAACTTCAAGTTTACCTTTTCCATAAGGGCTGGTCGGATTTTTGGGGTGGCTTTCCGGAATTGGAATAACTTTAGGATTTCCATAAACAGCAGCACTAGATGAAAAGATAAACTTGTTAACGTGGCCTTTCTTTACTGCTGATAAAAAAAGGTTTTTAGAACCAACTACATTATTTTTGTAATATAAGCTTGGATTCTTGGTTGATTCTTCAACAGATATATATCCTGCAAAATGCATGACTGCGTCAAAGGAATTTTTAGAGAAAAAGCTTTCAAGAAAACTTAGGTTTTTTAAATCCCCCTGCTTAAACTGTGCTCTTTTATCAACTGCATCCCTGTCTCCTCTTTCTAAACTATCAATAACAGTCACCTTATGCCTACCATCAAGAAGTCTTTTTGTCATAAAACTTCCAATGTATCCAGCGCCACCGGTTACTAAAATTCTCATATTATTCTATGGTTGCTCCTTGAACCACCAACGCGTAATCTCATCGGATATAGACCGAAAAGAGATTGGAATCCACCCAGTTTCTTTAAGCCAACTATCTGTCGCGCGAGAAAAATCTATAATTCCCGTATTGGAAATTAGGGGATACTGCTCGTCATTAATTGTTAAAGATTCTAAAGATGAATATTTACAACTGGAGTCATGTACTCCCAGCTTCACTCCCGAATCGCTAAACTTATTTTTGCCCTCCAGCAGGAAAACAAGTGATTTTGTTGTCGCTGTGTGCCAACCACCAAACACACCCTTACAGCCATATACCTTAAATTTTTTGTCTGGATAGTTTACCTCTATAGCCTGAACTCTTTTAATCATTTCTGTAGAAAATGGATCAATATCAAGATGTTTAATGCTTTTGGGCAATATAATGATAGCCAAAAACGCCGCGATTAGTAAAAGCGCATATTTTTTATTTATTGTTTTATATATTGTAAAAAAAACATATCCTGTAAACAGAAAAACAAAGGGACGTAAGAAATTTAGATATCCAAAAAAACGCGGTCCCCAATAATATCTTAAGAGAATAAAATTAACCGCAAAAGCAAGAAGCAAAAGAATCATATATATAGACAATTTCTTTTTTTGAATTTGCCTAATAATAATAAGAATGAAAACCAGCATAATTAAAGATGCAAAAATTGTCGAAATGCCAATAACATCTCCCCAATATGATGGCCAGAAATCTCGAAGATAAAATAACCATCGATTTGGAACATAAATGGCATTTTTTCCGTACTGAAAATAGTAGAGGAGATTCCTAAACGTAAACCAATGATTGTTCAAATCAAAAAACAGGAGGGGCAAAAATGTAACACCTATACCAACAAGGGAAGTAAAAAAATACAAAAACCTTTTAGGCTTGTACGCCAAAAGAATAATAGGTAAGATGAGCAATCCAGCCATTTGATAGTGAAGATTGACCCCGATCCCTAGAACAATTCCAAAAATAAAACCCCACCAATTAGATAACTTTTGAAGCGATAGCTTAAGAAATATCCATACAGCTAATAATGCGTAGATGTTGGTTAAGTTTTGAGTAGTAAGATGTGTTCCAGCAATAATAAGAACAGGAGATAAAGTTCCAAGAAATGCAAGAAACAAGCCAAAAGCTCTGTTCTCTACCAATTCTCCAATTTTATAAAGAACAACTACGCAAAGCACAGATCCTAAACTTAGATAAATCCAAGAAGCGTAGGGAGATGGAAAAACAAGAGAAAATATTATTAATTGATAATAATACCAGGGACCAAAAGTAAATGGCCCAGCGGAGGAAAACGCGCCTACCAGAGGAAGTTGTAGATCTCTTGCGCCTTGAATGCCGACAACCGCATCCCTAACTGTTTCATCACCTAGACCGTATCGTAACGGAAAGTTGTAGAATCTAAGAAATAGTGCAAAAAAGATGAGAAAAAACAGTAAGCAAAGATACCATTTCCTCTTAAAGAAATAGCTATTGGGTAAATGTAAATTTTTATTAACCATGCATTTTTATATATTTTATATATCCAACACTAAATCTCATTGCCGAAAAAAATGAAAATACAAACCCTTGCCAAAAATCCATAAAACCCTTATGACGAATATATGTGAACAAAAACCACCAAACAGGCAAACCAAACATATATTTTATTCCTACCATTGGATTATATCCTATTTTTTTTCTTTTTAATTCTTTTGCTATTAAGTCTGTATAACGATCAAAACGCTTCAAATACCTAGCAAAATTAGGATCCGCAATATGAATTAAAGGATGTATAAGATAGTCTGTTTTTCCATCAACAATAGCCTGCTCATGAACGCTTTTTTGAGGTAGCCTCCCTTTGCCTTTGCGGTAAAGCCTTAGAGTATAATCAGGATACTGTCCGCCTTTCATCAAAAACCTTCCCAAAAACCAATTTTTTCTAGGAATCCAATAACCATGAATTTGTGATTTGTGATTTGTGATTTGTGATTTGATTTCTTTAGCAAGTTCTGGCGTAACCCTTTCATCCGCATCAAGTTGCAAAATCCAGTCTTTTGTCGCCATATTTATAGCTTTTTGTTTATTAATATGAAAAATTGGCGGATTATCTGTTACTAAAATCTTTGCTTTATATTTTTTGGCAACATGAACAGTTATGTCCGTTGATGATCCATCAACTATTACTATCTCATCTGCCAAGTCTTTTACCGACTCCAAACACGATGGTAAGTTTTCTTCCTCGTTATACGTTGCTAAAACCACCGAAACCGTCGCCATATGCTAATTGTGACTGGGACATAAATACTCATTTGTCATTCCGAGCGAGTGTAGCGAGTCGAGGAATCTCTTTGAAGGAGATTTCTCGGCAAGCTCGAAATGACAATTATGACCCAGTCATATGCTAATTATACAATAATCTTTTATTCCAATGTTATTACTTGTCCTGAGCTCGCCGAAGGAAGAATGTTGGAACGAAAGAAGAGGAGCTGTAGAGACAATGTCTTGGATTGTGATTGTCAGGCGAAATCAAGATTAAGTCGGAGATTTATCGAGGATAAAATTAAAGAGCTTTCGTCTTAGATTGTCCTATCAACCCTTCTCAGAACCGTCCCCCAAAGTGTTAATACTGGGCACTGATTGACTTATCTATTATATGATATGCTATGTCTATGCCTAACCTTATAACTGTTCCAACATACATGGAACTTGGAAGTGATATTAAAAAATATAAAACTAAAAAAGATAAAACTTCTTTAAAACTTTCCATAGGACACGAAAAAGCATGTTCCTGTCCACCAAATCATATAAACTGTTTAGACGCTAAACAATGGATGAAAAATCAGGTCGCTATATGGGAATTTGCGTACAAGAAAAGAGATGTTCGAGACAAAAAAATCCATCCAGCAGTATTTCCTATAGACCTTCCGACCAAGTGTATAGAAATATTCACTCACAAGGGAGAGCTTGTTCTGGATCCATTTGTAGGCATTGGAACAACTTTGGTCGCTGCAAAAGACTTGCAAAGAAACGCTGTGGGTTTTGACCTAAGTCAAAAATATCTTGATTATGCAAATACAAGACTATCACAATTGGATATCTATGATGATACCAAACAAATAACAATATGTGACGATGCCATCAATATTTCTAACTATCTCAACAAAAACACTGTTTCACTCTCTGTTACTTCTCCTCCATATGCCAACATGCTAAATAGAAAAAGAAAAAACAAAAGCATACGAGGAGATCAACGTAAAAACGAACATTACGATAGTGTTCAACAATACTCAAGTAATCCAAGAGATCTCGGGACTATGGAGCCAAAAAAATTTGCAAAAGCAATAGGAGAGATTTACAAAAAATTGCTACCGCTCCACAAGCCCAAAGCCCATTGCGTAATTAATATTACTGACCTTTGGTGGGAAAATAACAGGGTTCCACTTCACATATATGTAATCGAGGAGATCGAAAGAGCAGGATACAAACTTAGAAATACTATAATTTGGGACAGAAGGAATTTAGTTAATGGCGTCGGGATTTTTGGTTGGCCTTCAAATTATATTACACTCGGAACAACGTTTGAATACATATTAGATTTTTGGAGACCACCCTTAAATAATTCCTGATTTCACAAATTGATTCATATCGCTTACAAATTCGTCGTTTGATTTAAATCTTTTCGCTTTGTGTTTTGATAATATTTCTTTCAAGATTTCAGGCGGAACATAACAGTAGCCTCCAGTTTTACGACAATACTTATCTATAATTTTAACAGTCTCTTTAGTAAATTCTTTAGCCTCATTAAAAAACCCTACCATACTATCACCGTCAAATGATAATCCTCTAACACCCCTCTCTCTTAGGGCAACATTCTTAACTTCTACCCTATGAATATCACTAGAACTTTTAAAACCGGGATGAAAAAATGTAAAATCGCTCCGCTTATACCTTCGTTTGTAATTTAGATCTTTTTTTAATCCTGCCTCTCTTAGTTTTATTTCTATGCAAGATTCTGCGACATTTCCCGAAATTGGTTGCTACAAGAGTTTCTGCCGATGGGAATTTATTTTTCTTTTTCATCCCGGGGATTATACTTCTTTTTGAGCCCAAATGCTAAATAGGATACTACAACTGCCAATGTTGCGGCGGTAATTATATCTGCAACTAGCCGCAGTTTTGTCTCGTTAAATTTAATATAAACGTCATTCTCTCCTTTTTCTACAAAAAATGTTATAAGACCCCTATTGAGAGAATCCTGAAATTCAACATCTGCCTTATTCCCGTTTACAAAAACATCCCAACCCGGGAAATATAAAGTATTCTCCCTAATTCTTGATCTTTCCGTTGCGATTATTTTGTATTTATGACTCGTTGAGGTTCTTTTTATTCCTCGTATTCTTGCGTCACCTGCAATCACCTCCATATTGGCTTTTGCCCTCTTTTCCATAAATCTTACCGACCAAATGGGCGCGCTCTCACCGGTATCTGTAGTACCGTTATAGATTCCGCTATAAAAACTCTCTTGTTTTTGCAAGAATCCATTTGCATGCCAATAGTCTTTATTTACCAGCAAAAGGGCTACGGTAAGTATTAATAGAAAAGCTGTCTTATGTTTACCATTAAATAATTGCAATCCTATTGCGCCCAACAATGCGCTTAAAAAAACAGTAAGGGAAAGAAATCTCCATGGAAATTGAAACTTTTGAAGTAGGGTTATCGATTGCCAAATTGTGGCAGACGCAGATGTCATTAAAAATAGCGTTATCCAGAAAATAAGAAAGCCACCTAAGCTCACCATCCATAATTTATTTTTATTTTTATATAGATAATATGTGGCAATAACACTACTAAATATACCAATCCAATGCATCATGCCTATTTGCTTACTAAAGGCAAGCGTACCTCCATAACTCCATGTTGAGTAGAAAAAGTCTTTCCATATTACGAAACTGGCCTTATATTCTCCACCACTTGTAACTATATCTCGCAAGGTATACTTTCCTTCCATAAATGCAGGTATAAAGAAAAATGCAGATAAGCCTAAACCCAAAAGTATTAAGTAGAAAGTATTAAGTATTAAGTATTTTCTATCTTTGCTTCCCCAAACAAGATATATAATGTATAAAAAAAATAATGGAAAAAACATTAAGCTTATTGCGTTATGTGACAGAATCAGTCCTGCCAAAGACAAAGATCCTCCCAAAAGATACCACTTGGAAAACTTCTTAGATAACTTCAAGAGAAAATAAAAAATAAGGGGTGGAAAAATAAACGCAACATGTTCACCAACAGCACCACGCACATATAAATCAACGAATCTATATGGAGCAATCACATAAAGTAAACTTGCTAAAAATGCTGCTTTTTCATCATTTAGTAATTCCTTAGTAAAAAGATGCATTGCCACAGCACTCAAAATAAAAGATATGCCAAAAACTAATTTTACGCTATCAACCAGACTGAATCCAAAAAAGTGGAATAATGAAGCTAAATACGAAGGCAGAGGATACAAAAACATCAAAATTGGATGTCCGTATCCCCAATTTAGATTCGGCGCCCACCTTGGAATAATATTTCCTTCTTTTAGATTTTGGTAAAAATTAGCAATACGAGCCACGTGGTCTTGACCGTCATGCGTAATTGGAAGCCCTGGATGAAGTAAGTCAAAAAGAGGAATAAAAGATAAAACTATTAAGCCAATAAAAAATAAATATTTCTTATATCTTACTTTTTTCATCTTTAAAACGTTTTTGAATAATAAAACCACTAGGCAGTTCTTTTGTCGTAAGTATTGTACCAGTTTTTATAACCGTCTCGAGCCACCCCTTATAACTCCATGCCTTTGCATAATCCTGCTCAATAAGTAGATAAAATGTGTCTTTCTTTTCTTGAAAAGGAATGTAACCATATTTTCTCTTTCCATGCCACCATACTAAATAATCATAAGCATAAGTGTAAACCGGTGGAGTAAAAACCAAAAGCCCAAATTGCTTTCCCTTTGCGTCTTTATAAATATAATCAATTGCCTCAATCTTTCCCTTTATTTTTTGCGTACCCCCAAAGTCGTTAAAGTCATTGTTATAAAAAAATATGGTTTTATTTACAAAAGATAAAAAGAAAATAATATATACTGCCACTACTAAAAATCTCATTAATTTATTTTTTAATAAATAAGTTAAAATAACTCCAAATAAAAAACAGTAAAAAATCATTAATTCCAAAATCCACCATTCCCACATAGTTGATGGGTAAAAAATAAACACAATAAATAAAGTTAAAGGGCTAGTTGCAAGATATAGAACCAACCATTTTTTTTCTTTTTTATTTTTTTTGTCCTTAAAGTAAAATGTTAGACCAATAAATAAAACTATAAGCAAAAGTGGCCAAATCAAATCAGCCATCTGAAAAGTAGAAAGGAAATTTTGCCTAAAAACGCTAATATGATTACTTATCAAATCAACTCTATTTAATAATGAATCTTCTTTATTGCTATTTGTAAACATTTTAATAATTCCCTTTATATTAAAAAAATCATGCCTGATATCGAATACAAAAAGACTTAATTGCGTAAAAAGAAAACTCAACAAGCCAAGAGTATAAAACTTCAAGGAAACCATTTTCTTTATAAAAAATAAGAGCGAGATAATTAATAATTGAATAAGAAGAGTTGCTCCCGTAGCAGTCTCAAAGTGAAACATGAGCCCAACTATAAATGTGAGTAAAAGAAAAAATTTACCCGACCCTTGCAAAATTTTATAGAGAAAAAAAACAAAGAAAACAGAAAGTAAAGATATCACAAAAGGAGGCCAAATAAATCTAGATTGAGCTATAATTGCTGGAGATACGGCTACAAAAAATCCAATTGTTAACGCAGTTTTGCCATCAAATATTTTTCTTCCAAAAACTACACTTAGCGCTATGGTCAAAACCCCTACTATAAGCATGAGCATCATTCCTCCATAAGGATCTCCCCTCCATAGATAAAAAGATATTGACAATAGATAGTACCATCCTGGACCTTGAAAAAAACCTCCACCCCCTACTTCCGTACCAATAAGAGTAAGCTTATGATTAACAATAATCTCCTTAACTGCTTGGAAAAAAACTCCCTGATCATACCCAAAAAGAAAATTTCCACTAATTATCTCTATTGATCGCGGAATAGACCCCAAAATTACAATAGCCAATAGGAAAAATGTAAAATTCTTCTTTTTTATAAATTTATTAAATATTTTTTTCATTTATTCAATGTTCAATATCCTTGTCTGAACTGTTATCCCTCCTTTTACTATCTTTTCTTTTTGTATTGTTCCATCGTCCTCTCTATCGTTTAACCAATCTTTTAATCGAAACGGCAAATCATAGTCAGGCTCCAGTATTACATAAAATAATCCAGTGTTTTTTTGGCCAGGGATGTAGCTATATTTTTTCTTTCCATACCAAGAAAACAAGTACCTGTAAGTATAATCATGTACGGCTGGGGTATAAACAATGTATTTAAAATCTTTGCCTTTTGCATCATTAAAAACATAATCAATAACAGCAACTTGATTACGATATACTGCGGCATTTCCCTCCCATATAGGCTTCCTAATATTGTCTAAAACCTGCATAGGGTTTAGATTAATCCAAAATAAAACAAGCAATATAAAGAAAATAACCCAAGATTTTTTTAAGACAATCTTTGTTGTATTAATGATTAAGCTTACAAGAAGAATATAAAAAACTGGAATACCAACAAGATAATGAGGCCAAATAGCCTGATTTAAAAAAATAAAGCCTATTAAAAAAATTACAATTACAATAAAAATAGTCTGCATAAATTGTTTCTGTGTATCCTCTATCTTTTTATAGAAAAATAGCAAGCATAAAGAAACGAAGGCTATCAAAATAAAACCAACTGTGCTGTTTTGTCCTGCTAATGTAGCATTCCATACGTTAAATAAAGAGCCTAGTTTGCTAAAAAGTGCGTCAAAAATAGAAAAGTGCTTAGGCGACATGAATCCATTGCTAAAAGCGTTAATAAATGTCTTGGTCATCAAAAAATCATGCCGAACCTCAAAAATAATCCGTGGAGAAAAAATAAATAATAATCCTAAGGCAAAAAAAGGTACTTCTTTTATTCTCAATCTTTTTCTAAAAATAAGAATTAAAGATATGCAAGTACCCAAAAAAAGCAGAATTCCAAATACTATTTCCATATCTATGGTAATGCCCAAGAGCAAACCAAGTAGGAAAAGATATTTTGCTTTAGAAGTTTTAGGTTTACCCCGCACCCCGTGGGTGCGGGGTTTACTGTCAAAAGAGAGCATATAAAGCATCAGAAAGACAAGTAAGACAAAAAAGGGTATTGGATTTGGGTTCCATATTTGGGAAGAAGACAAAACCATTATAGAAGAAATGCTAATAAAAGCAGAAAAAATTATTCCTAAAAAAACTCCACCTATCTTTTCCCCAACAATGTAACTCAGGAAAATAGTGATAATTCCAATAAACGCCATAAAAAATGCAATTCCCTGCGGGTTACCGGAAAAGATAAAAAATGGAATACTTAATATAAAGTACCACCAAGGCCCATAGAAAATACCCTCTACTCCTGTTGTTTGCCCAATAAGAGTAATTTTATGATTAACCACTATATTTTCAACAGCAAGCATATCTCGCCCTACATCGTAAGTAAATGCAAAAGAATTACTTATAATTCCGCTTAACCTAAGCCAAGAACCAATTGCTAATATAATCAATAACCCAAAAAAAATAAACAATTTTTTCATAGATTTGGATTGCGCTTTATCCAGCACCGATTCGGTGCTGGATTTATTCTTTAAATAAACGTTTCTCTATAATAAAACCATTTGTAAGTTGTTCTGTATTTATAACATCGCCTCCTTTTATTACTGTTTCGAGCCAACCCTGATAGCTCCATGGTTTTGATGTGTCTTTTTCAATCAAAAGATACACAAGTCCTTTTTTCTCCTGATGTGGAACATATCCATATTTTTTCTTTCCATACCAAGAAATAAGATAATCATAGGGGTAGATATATATAGGGGGACTAAATACCAGTAGCCCAAATCGTTTTCCATCAGCGTTTTTATAGACATGATCTATCGCATCGAGCTTTCCTCTAATTTTATGGGTTCCGCCATAGTCGGTAATATCGTAATAAAACGTTCGAATATTAGAAAAGATCCCAGAAAACAACAATATTGCTACATATCCTATAACTATGCCATTTACTATCTTATGTCGTGCTTTGAAAGTAGACACAATGGCAAAAACGACTAAAAATATGTAGGCAAGATTAAGATGAATGAGATAATAATTGTATACAAAGTTTCTCAAGAATCCTAAAACAATAAATGTAACGGGCATGAGAATCAAAAGATACAAAATAAATTTCTTTCTTTGTTTATCCTTCTCTTTCAGGACAAAATAAAAAACCACAGGAAGAATCGTAATAACTGCTATTGAGGAACTAATGGTTTGCGAAGGAAATGTAGACAAAAAATTATCAAAGAACATCAACAGATGATCACGTAAAAGCAATACCCAAAATGTTTGCGTCGTTGCAGTTTCTGGATGATTAAACATATAAATTAATAGTCCTTTTATCGCTTGAAATCCATGACGAATTTCGAACAACAACATAGGTGAAAAAGCAAGTATTGTTCCTAGAAACAATACTGCATACTGCTTAATTTGTTTAAGGCTAACTACTAATACGCAATATATAATAAGAGCTATAGACAGAGGAATTGCCATGGCCAATTGAAAATTATATACAAAACTTGAGAAAAAGGAAGCCCAAAAAAGGTATTTCGTTTTTCCTTCTTTAGTAAAGAGGAATACGAAATAAAAAGCAAGCAAAATAAATAATGGCGAAGGGTTAGAGTTCCAAACAAACCTTGAATATGCAATAAAAGGCGGAGAGACAGCAACTATGGCGGCTACCAACAATCCAACTTTTGTCCCAAAGAGCCTCCTTCCAATGATATAACAAAGGAGAATCGTTGCAATTCCTAATACAAACATTAATATCATTCCTCCATAAGGATTTCCCTTAAAAATTATGAAGGGCAATGCTAGTAAATAATAATAAAAAGGTCCATGGAAAATACCGCTAAATCCAGCAACACCAGCTCCTATTTCTGATCCAATGAGAGTTAACTTGTGATCTACGACAATATTTTTTACCGCAAGATAATCTCTTCCCTGATCAAATCCAAAAAGAAAATTTCCATTCACAACCTCTACCGACCTCAAAATTACACCACTGGCAAGTGCAACAAAAAGTAGTATGTAGGCAATAAACTTAAAATCTATTGTTTTATAGAATATGTTATATTTCATGTTTGTTATTTAATAGACTTCTTTTCCTTTTTTTCTCATATAATAATAGTATAAATATGGTTCAGGAGCTCCTTCATAAAATCCAACTTCTCTTTCCTCTTTGATTGCTCGCTGAACAGAATCTGCTTTGTCCTTCAAATTATCAACAACTCTTGACAAGAAAAATTTTTGTAAATTAAATGCCATATAAAAAATTAAAAGACTTATTATTGTCACTTTTGTTGCAATATTTCTAAATTGAAATGTTTTTGATACTAAATAAGCTATGATCAACAACGCAATAAACCTATTCGCAGAATAATAATAATCACTTATTTCCCCACTGTAAGCAGAAAGCACTAACCAAGGTATCATAAACCAAAGTAAGACTAAATAACAAAATAGTAATTTATCTTTGGATATATTTTTATAAAGATACATAAGTATAAATAAGGGAATCAGAATAAACTTTAAATACTTAATGATATTTGAATAATTGAAATAGGGTTCAAATTGAATAAATGCATCATTTGTTAGTTGCATTACTCTTTTTAGATGAAAGCCATGGAAGTATGTATTGCCATAATTAATAGCATCTGAAGCATGCCCTGCATTTTGTAAAAATGCAATAACCATTGGAAAAAGAAAAAACAAAAATATAGGAATACTTAGAAATATATATTTAAGCATTTCTTTTGTCCTTGGAAAAAAAGGCAAACAAAGTAATATGATAATTGGGAAGTAAATAGCTGTAACGTGTATATGAAGAGAAAAACCAAATGCAAACGCTAACAATAGAATAAATTTTGGATTTCCTGTTATTATTTTATAAAGACTAAAAAAAATAGTGAGCGCTATCGATGGAATAAAATTAACTGCACCCTGCACTCTATCAAAATTTATCGCAAAAAACGATACGCTATTTAAAAAAACTGCAATAAGCGCCGCATTTACAAAGAACAATTTCTTTGAGATATAAAAAAGGGTAAAAAATGTAAATATACTTGTTATACCAGCTATAACTCCAGAAGCTATTGGATTTAGATTTGTTAAAAAATAAACAATTGCAATAAGATAATAATAGTAAGGTCCAATATATATTCCACTATTGACCTTTGCTTGAAATCCGAGAATGGGGAATTCGTGGTTTACAATAATATTTTTTGCAGCCCACGCATTGTTTACCTGATCAAATCCAAACGGAGTTCTTGTATCAAGGTCGTAAAATCTTAGAAGCACTAATAAGACAAAAATAAGAATAAATAGTATTAGGCTTCTATTCATATCAATCTTTCTCAACAACTCTAATAGCTACTTCCCCATTTGGATAATCAACTCTTTTTATAGTTTTAAAGATTTCTTTAAAGTCTGACCCGCTTCCAACCAAAAGAATATTATGCCCTTTTTCTTCATAATAATTGAATTTCCTAAATTCAAAATTTAAAAATTTATTTCCGTCTTCCTCTTGAATACCTGATCTAGTTCCGCCTGTTGCTAAATACTTTACTGGATCATATTTTGAGTAGAATAGGAAAAATATATAGGACTGATCTAAAGGTTGCGTATTGGAAACTATTATTTTATTATATTTATTGTGAATAGGCATAAGATATTCAACAATTTCCTTATATCCATATTGCCAGTATTGAGCATGAAAATAATTCTGCTGAACAAAGTATTGATTAACATAATATGAGAAATTAAAGGCAAAAAAGAAAAAGAAAAAAACAAAGGATATATATTTTATCCTTATACTTAATACTTGATACTTAATACTTGATACCAACCCTATAGCTGTTATTAACCCTATTGATATAAATATCTGAAAAGTCGGCAGAAAGTTTAAAGTACGTACAGCATGAGGCACATCACTGGTTACAGAAGCAGGAATGGGAGCTATTAAAAACCAGATGAATATAAACGCTTTTATTTTTTTAGTAAATCCGTCAACTGACGAACCGAACAATAGCTTATATATTCCAATCATTAAAAATGGTAATTCCCAGAGATACAAAATCCCCATGTTTGGAGCATGATGACGTGCT
This sequence comes from Patescibacteria group bacterium, assembly GCA_038062115.1. Taxonomy (GTDB): domain Bacteria; phylum Patescibacteriota; class Microgenomatia; order Levybacterales; family UBA12049; genus JBBTXS01. The sequence goes on along the minus strand of JBBTXS010000004.1, from coordinate 16,272 downwards.
ATATCTCCTTTTATAAACAGCCAGTTGAGATCAAAATGAGACAAATATCCTGAAGCAATGTTTTTTAGATACGTGACTCGTCTGTTGTCTAAAATAAGACCAAGATAGTCCTGTTTTTCTTTATCTCTAACAAGTCTTTGGACATTTTCTTCAAGAAGTGGCGTTGTATTGGCAAGTATGCTTACATCTTGAGCTCTAGATAATGCCTCTCTGTTAGTAAATGTATAATGAATTATTGGCAAAGAGATAATAAGACCTAAGGCTCCAGCCATTACTATATATTTTTTTGGGAGCAAAAAAAGTGATTTTCTAAAAATTATAATTAAAGTAAGAAGCAGTAACGGAGTAAAAACTTTCTCGCTTTGATAAACATATAAATTTATACCCATAGTTAGCGCAGATAGCAATAGAAGCCATGGACGTCGTAATCCCCACAGAAAAAACAACACAGCAAATATATTAAAAGCAAGTCCAACATTGGATTCAAAGGCAATCCTTGAAAACTGAACATGCCATGGAAAAATAGCAAGTAAGAATGTAGAAAGTAAAGGAATCGTATTTTCCATTTTCCATTTTCCATTTTCCAATGCACATTTTGAATTTTGATCATTTTTAGCCAGAGGTTGATCCGCCTTTGGCGGAGAATTTTGAATTTGTTTGGAATTTGTGATTTTGAATTTGTGGTTTATCCCAAATATTTCTTTAACCAAAAAATAAGTAGCTAGAACTGTTAATATCCCAAAAATAGCAGAGGGCAACCTAACAGCAAAAACAGTTAAGCCAAATAGCTTAATAAATGGTATTGCAAAATAAGCATATAAGGCAGGCTTATAGTCATCGAATGATCGTAAAATAATTGGCAAAAATTCGCCATATTCATCTCTGCCCGTCTGCATAATAGAATATGCGTTGTACCCAAGAGCAACTTCGTCCCAGTTAGGGGAAATTGGCACATCTCCTAACTTCCACAGTCTTAATACCGAAGCTATAACAATAATTACGAACAAAACAGGATACACAATTTTTCTTTTCATTTTAGAGTCTATAAGCAACAAGCACCTCTGCCCCATTTAACAAATAAAATCTTTTTAATATATCTCCTTTTGGGTGAACTCTTCCTGGAATATCTATGTACAGTGCCTTTTTTGTCTTTTCCTTAATGAAGTTTAGATTGTCAGCAAAACGATATTTTAAAAATCCTGAAACCGTAACAAATCCAAATGCGTCTCGTTTAACAATCGCAGTTTTTCTAAAGGATTCAGGAAAAGTCTTAGTAAAAAATGCGTAATAGACATATGGTCTACCCATTGCTGAAGTGATTCGTATCTGATCGTATTTATCCTGAACCATCTTGACATATTCTATTGATTCTTTATAGCCATACTGCCATTCTCCTGAATACTCACGAGGGTAGTGAGCATAATATCCATGTATGTAATATAGAAAATTCACAAAAAGTAGTAAGATAAAAGAGCTAAGTATAACGTATCTTTTGTTTTTACTTAATACATAATACTTAATACTTGATACTGCTTGATAGATGCCATAAGCAACGATAATTTGAAAAGTTGGCAATGTTGTCTCAATACGTAAAGCATGCGGAGTCTCGCGTGCAGTTGCCGCCGGAACGATGCCAATCAGTAACCATAACGGAACAATCCACCAATTACCTTCTCTTCTTCTAAAAAGCAATAAAATCCCACCTATAAAAAATGGCAACTCCCATAAATACATTTGTCCTACATCCTGGGTAGAAAATTTTGGATTACCATCTCCTTTGAGGAATAAAAAAGAAGGGCTTACGTTATCAAGGTAGTGCTTAATATATTCAACTGCGTATGCAAACCTACGATTATGAAGTATGCGAGACCACATAATATTTTTGTCATTTTCAATTTCTTGATTTGTCCTTTCAATAACTTCGATATCTGAAAATATATTAACTTCTTTAAACCTAAGACTTGCTTGAGGCGAAACCAAAAATCTCGCAATTGGAAGGATTAAAACTATTCCAACAATTGTTGCTCCCACGACTTGGTATTTGATTCTCCATAAGGCTTTCCAAAAGATTAGCGATAAAAGTATAAAAAGAATTGGAGATACTATTCTTGCCGTATTAAATGTGTATATAGAAAGAACGAAAGAAGAAACAGAAAGCAAAAGAAGCCATTTCTTATTTTGAATTGCGGCTAGAAATAACCACACTCCAGCAACAATAAAGAAAGATGCAACATTAGCCTCAAACGCAGCTCGAGATAAATTAATATGCCAAGGAGAAATAACCAGTAAAAAAGCAGACAATAACGCAACACTTTCACCTCGGGGGAGCCCATTCGGCCACCCCCGAGATGTTGCAAAGCGACTCCTCGGGGGTGAATTTCGAGAAAAAGAAAATATTCTCCTTACCAAAAAATAAGTTACCAAAACTGTCAATACTCCAAAGAATGCCGAAGGAAATCTAGTAGCAAACTCATTTAAACCAAAAATTTTGATAGGAATAATATCTAAATATGCATACAAGGGGGGCTTAAAATCGCCAAAGGACTCTAAATAATCAAGAGGCAAAAATCTACCAAACTCATCTTTTCCATCAATCCCTAAAGAATAAGCATTATATCCCCATGCCGCCTCATCCCAAGTAAGAGAAGAAGGATTATTACCTAATTGATAAAAACGCAGAAAAGCAGCTATTATAATAATTACTACCAGTATAATTTTTGGTTTCGTTACGTTCATGACTACTCGTAGTATATAATACTAAAATAAGTTATGCAGCTTTTATCGAAGATTCTTTTCTAGAATAATCTTAAGCTATGAAGCGCAATTGGCATTATACAGATTTTTTTATATTGCTCTCTATAGCTATTGGCATACTAATCATATATAGACAGGTCGTTTTCAACGGAAAAATTCTTTTTCCATCAAATTTCCTTGCTCAATTTTATTCTCCTTGGAAAACAGAGAAATTTCCAGGCTGGGAAGCCGGTATACCCCATAAGCCAATAGGAGATGATCAGATCCGAATATTTTACCCAGAAAGAACATTTACAAACGAGATGCTGGCAAAAAAAATCATTCCACTTTGGAATCCTTATGTTTTTGCAGGCACTCCTTTTCTTGCAGATTTTCAGTCTGCCATATTTTATCCACTAAACATTCTTTATTTTTTCCTGCCACAAACTTATGCATGGCAACTTCTTCTATTTATTCAGCCAATTATGGCAACATTTTTTATGTACCTTTTTTTAAGCCTTTTTCGCTTGGCAAGACCTGCTGTTTGGCTTGGCGCAATAGCTTTCGGATTTTCTGGATTCATGATTATATGGAGCCAAGAAAATGTCGTTGTCGGTCAAGCCGCCTTATGGCTTCCGCTTTGCCTTTTTGGCATTGAAGGATATCTCAATACCAAAAAAAACCTCTACTATCTTGTAGCAATTATTGCCCTTACATGTTCTTTTCTTGCCGGATTCTTCCAAGTAACTTTTTATATATTCATATTTTCCTTCTTCTATAGTATTTTTCGAATTAGAAGTCTATCTCTTCCTCCAACCTATTTAATTAAAATTATTGGCATCTATGTTTTCTCTCTTTGCCTATCTGCTATACAATTGCTCCCATCTATAGAAGCTTTTTTAGAATCTCCAAGGAGTACATCGTCGGTTTGGTATTTATTTGAAGGCTACCTTCTTCCCGTCACGCATTTGTTTAATGCTTTTGTACCAGATATCTTTGGCAATCCAGGAGCATATAATTTTTTTGGCCGTGGATTCTATCGAGAAACTATACTTTATGCGGGACTTATTCCATCTGTCTTTGCCATATATGCAGGCATTAAAGCAAAAATAAATCCTGTTATCCGTTTTTTTATTGGAGCTCTCCTTCTATCTTTTTTTCTAACGCTCGATTCACCGTTTACAAGATGGTTTTTTCAACTTCCACTTCCTTTACTTCCGACATTCTTACCAAGTAGAATTCTTTTTCTAACAACTTTTTCAGTTGCCACACTTTCCGCATTTGGCATATCTACACTAATAAAACAAAAAAGAGAAAAAGACCTAAGGCTTATGCTGTTAATTATTTTTGTTTTAGTCATAACTCTATTATTGATCGCTCTCTACGGATTTCTGTTATTGAACTATAGCCATGCTACATTTTTTAGAGACTTGAATAATTATGTAATTAGACATGGATCCTCTCCAACAAAAATGAATATTCTTGTCCTTCTAAAAAACCTCGTCTTGCCCTTTATTATGCTTTCTTTTCTCTTTATTTTTTTACGAACCAAAAAGATAACCAATCTGTCTTTCATCGTAATTATTATTCTGACGCTATTCGGACAATTTTATTTTCTTAATAAATATATCGTAATTGGCGACCCTCAATTTCTCTATCCAAAAAACCCTGTAATCTCTTTTTTACAATCAAGAAATTCTTTAGACAGATTTCTCTCCCTGCGTCAACCCATGCAAGAAAACATATCAACATATGGCCGGATTTACTCTGCCGAAGGAGTAAATCCAGTTTTCCCAAGACGATACGGAGAGCTTATCTTTGCTGTTAAAAATAACGGAAAGATCGCAAACGACATACCTCGAGTTGAGGCAAGACTATCAGAGTTAGGAGATAAAGAGAATCCCTTTGAGGATAATAGAAAAATTCGTTTACTTTCACTTCTTGGAATAAAATATATACTTTACTTTGATGATCATAATCCAAAAAATAGTGGTGCAAATAAATTTCCTCGAAATCTTTTTCATCCCGTTTGGCAACATAATAATTGGACTGGCATTGAATATTCCAAAGCGTTTCCCAGAGCTTTTTTAACAAGCAGAATACACATTCAAAATAATCCCCAAAAAATTGCAGACTTGCTGTTTGACGCGAATTTTGATCTTTCATCAAATATTGTTTTAGAAGAAAAACCCTCTGAGTTATTTTTGTTTCCACAAAACATGATTGACTTACAAGAAGTCTCTCCTGATTCATTAGTAAAAATTACCCAATATGAACCTCAGAAAATTGAAATAATAACAAAAACTAACATGCCACAAATGCTTTTTCTTTCTGACAACTATTATCCAGGGTGGAAAGCATATGTCGACAATAAAGAAACCAAAATCTATCGCGCAGACTATACGTTTAGAAGCATATATTTACCTAAGGGAAATCACGAAGTAACATTCAAATATGAACCAATTTCTTTTAAGATTGGCTCTACCGTCTCCATATTATCAGTTATCGCAATATTGGCATTCATTTTTTTAAAAAGAAACAAAATGCGCATTATTTAACATCCACTTTATATATTGTAGCAACTTGATTCTCAAATACCTTATCAACGTTGCTTATAGCATCAAGAGCTGATAAGGGATAAGGACTATAAATAAATGAAATTTTATATTCTTTTAGTCCCCGCTTTACTTCTTTTTGAAGGTCTGTATATTCCAAAGCATTACTTGTGAACATCTTATTAAGTAAAATAATTTTGCGGACAAAGTCAATTCTGGGGGCAATATCTACCCCTGCAAAATCAATATATTCATTATTTAAATAACCTCTTTTGTTCCCAAACGCCACAATTGCCGGCGACGACCACCCGTACCAACTCATTAGGTCTCTTTTCGTTGCAGAGATATTTTTATCGGGAATTTCTAAAACAGTATCCTTATAGTTTCTTTCTGAACTTAAAAATTGCATTGCTTTGAAGTAAGGATCCGATAATTGAGCGCCTTGAGAACGAAAGTAAGCAAAGTAACCTTTGTAGTTCTCATAAGCTGATGGCAATGTTAGTATTAAAACTATGGCAAATAAAACGATTTTTAATATCTTACTATAGCCAAAATTAAACAACGCATGAAATCCAAATGCGGCAAACAAAGAAATAAAAAACAAAAAATACCACGCCATCTGTATAATTTCAAACACTTTTCCAGATTGAATAAAAAACAATGGTGTCAAAATAGAAATCAAAGTCATTATTAAAACAGTAAGAGCAAAAAAGGAAGGAGTTTTATGTTCTTTTAAAATAAGTACTGGCAATAATAACAATCCTATTAATCTTGTACCTAAATTGCCAAACAAAAATACATATAAAGCGTATAATTCCGTCTCCACTATTCCCTTTATGACAGAAAGCTTTGTGTATGTATACATTTTTTCTGCATATCCGTACCATGGCATATTATCTGTAAGCACGCTGTGAGGTGCCCAAAGAGGCGCAAAAATAAGAGTAGATGACGGATCCCTAAAGATTCCGTATGTGACAACGAAGAAAATTCCTGAAACAAATAGCGATACGAGTATTAAGTAGTTCCTTTTATGAATAACCTCAATAGCACTAAACAAAATAAAGCCACCAACAAGAATAATACCAGCATAAACCTTAAACATTGTTGCTAAACCAATAAATATAGACAAAGGAACAAGCCAAGCACTCTTTTTGGATTCTATATATTGATGCATTATAAAAAGTGCAGAAATAACAATAATAATCGATATTGCAAAGGGTGGATTAATAAGCGCAGTTGCTGGTTGTTGTATTCCAAACGCACTATCCAAACTTAAACCACCATGACCTCGCAAGAATAAGATAAAAGCAAAGCTGCCCCCAAACATTGTCAAAAAAACAGCCCAAAGAGCAATTGATATTTTCTTGCTCCATGTATACATAAGCTCGTACACACCCAACCCCCATAAAATAGCTATGAATAATGGAAAGAAGTGAAAATACAATGAAAGAGGAGAAACGGAAAAAATATTACTAATCTTAGCCAGTATAAAATTATAAAAAAAGTGGTAGCCTCTTAACGGAACTCCGGCAAATCCAGGGTTATCAGGAGGGAAATTGGCTTTTAGTTCATTGATTAATGCAAGATGCCATAAATCATCCCTTCCATATTTAATCGTATCACCATAGATACCAGACGTTAGCATGCTAAGACTAAAAATAAATGCCAAAATAAATACAATAAAAATAGGAATTAGATGGCGCTTTTCTATGCTGTGTGGAAACCATTTCTTACTCTTAATAACAAAAATGTCAGTCACTAGAAGTAAAGGTAAAATTATAATCTCTAATTTTAACCAAGAAAAAATATAGGAAATTAACGTAAACAACATTATGCCTATAATAAAAGGAGGGAATAAATCTCCTGGGGAATTCAAGCGAAGTCTTAACTTTACCAACAGAAATTTTCCTGGAAGATAAAAACAGATAACAATAGCAATGATAAAAAATATAATTTCTAAGAAAGATTGTAGAATATTCATTCTATATTATGCTTATTTTTCCTAAACATTCGTTTTTGCACAAGAAATTGGCCAAACTTCTTTTCTTCTATAATATCTGACGTTTTATTCTCCTCCAGTATTATTTGCTGTATAAAATAATCAGGGATTCCTGTTGTTGGCTCAATAATAATGTACCGATATTTTGTTCCAAATGGCTGATGAGAAAGATTACCTAAATAACCTTTTTGATCTTTTCCGCCATGGTAAGGAAGATACCCATATTTCTTTTCTCCATAAATCTCATAAAGATAAGCCCACAGAGTATTTATGTGTAATGGGTTTGTTATTGTTATTATTATAAACCGTTCGCCAAATGATTGCTCATAAGTATAATTAACTATTTCTTTTTCAAGATTAAGACTTATACCATACTGTACCGACAAAGGACTATATTCTGTTTTAAGCCACAAATATGAAGTATAGAATTGACCCAAAAAGATGCATACCAATAGAACAGCGAGGAGTTTAAAATTTGTAACAGTACTCACTAATAAATAACTGCCAATTATTGTTATTGGCAAAAGAAATGGACCGAACATAAACCCGCTGTGTAAAAAGCCAGACTTAAACAGATAGAATAGAACAAATGTACTTAACCACACCACCAGGAAAATTATTGCATTTTTATCATGCTTATTTTTAGAACCTTTTAAAAGAAATGTGCCAACCATGACAATAAAAAAAAGTATTGCGTAAGAAAATGGCAGGATACTTATCGATAAAAGCTCGTTAACTCTTTCAACAATTAATAAAATCGTTTCGATTGGAGATCTAGGTGAAGACAAGCTGGAGTTAAAAAAATGTATCATTGCTAAAATACCTTTCCCATTAAATCGTATCTCGGCAAGTATGTATGTACTTATTCCCAGTAAAAAACCTGTGCCAAAAAATACAAAATCCTGTAATTTAGACTTTATTTTGTAAATAAACCAGTATACAGGTAAAGTAATCAAGAACAGACCAAATGCAAAATCTGCCTGTATAAGAAGCCCAAAAAAAAGACCCATTAAGCTTGTCTTTTTCTGTCTATCAATATACCTCCACAAAAAAAACAATAAAAAAGGAACAATATATAGTACGATAAGAGGATTTGCTAACCATCGAGTAAATGTTTGAAAAAGAGGAGATGAAGCGTATAACACAGATGCCAACAAAGCAACGTGGAAATTATGAAAGAGTTTATATGTAAAATAAACGCATAGAGGTATTGTAAGAAATGAAAGAATAAAAAAAATAGCAGCAACAACTGCCGGGTTTCCAGATCCTATTACATAAGGCAGGACTAGAAGGTAGTACCATAATACACCGTGATGTACCCCTGGAAGATCTGAAGACGGTCCAAGTATCTTAAAATCATGATTATGCCAAATAGCGTATGCTTCGTAGGCATCTCTTGCCTGATCAAATCCGAAAGTAAGTTGTTTTGATAAACCAAAAATTGCAAAAATAACAGAGAGAATGAATACAATTGTGTATAAGATAACTAGATAACGAGGTATTTTTTTAAGATGCATGATCAATCTATAAATCGAAATTTTAGTAATGTAAAAAGGGCAATTGTTCCATCTTTAAATGTATTCAGTTTCTTGCCTTCATTATAACCTCTCGGATTTGTCGTTATTGGAATCTCGTGTATCTTGTATCCTTTTTTTAATAACTTTGCGGTAATCTCTGGTTCAAAATCAAATCTTTTTGACTTGAGAATAATATTCTCAACAGCAATCTTCGGAAATACTTTATAGCAAGTCTCCATATCTGTAATCCATTGCCCGTACAAAAGGCTTGTGATAAGACTTAAAAACTTATTGCCAATATAATGAAGCAAAAAACGAGGAGTCCTTTCATCTTTAGAAAAACTTGGTAAACGCTTAAGACGAGTACCATAAACAACCTTGCTTTTTCCCTCCAAAACAGGTCTTACGAGTTTTTCTATGTATTTTGGATTGTACTCCAAATCCGCATCCTGAACAACAATATAGTCGCCTGTTGAGTTTTCAATTCCTGTTTTAACCGCCGCTCCTTTACCCTTATTTTTCTTATGTCTAATCTTTTTGAAATTGGAAATTGGAAATTGGAAATTGGAAATTACCGATGCTGTCGCATCGGTTGATCCATCATCAACAACAATAATCTCTTTTGTAGTACCTGGAATTTCTACTTGAGATACTTTTTTAACTATTTTAGCAACTGTTTTTTCTTCGTTAAAAACAGGGATAATAATAGATAATTTCATAGAAATTCTAGCTATTTCAGGTTTATTTCTTTAAAAACATATTGCTCTCCCGTACTATAAACTAACTTATAATCCGAATCGCGTAAAAGACTTGCTATTATCGTTTCTACATTTTGTGATCCAAAAAAATTATTTGGACTTTGGCCTTTTCTATTATCTATCAAAATATAATTAGGCTTATAGCTACTATAGTTTGGTCTTAATATCCATACTTTTTGGTGATCAAATCTTACCGCCAAATTATTCTGTGTCATGATTGATGCGTTTTTTGGAATTTTTTTTATAAGTTCGTCCAAAAAACTAAAATCGCTTGTATGCTTATAAAACGATCCGTTATACGAAAGACCAAAAGGACCATGCAGAATGAATCTATGCAGGAAAATTATGTTTATAAAAAGTGCTAAGCTAATAATAATATCTATATTTTTAAATTTAATGTACTTTGTAATAAATCTATAGCCATATAATGCTGATGTGCCAAAAATTGCCGCTAACTGGATACTATAGTGTAGTCCTAAATCCCATCGGGTTGTTGCAATTGGATAAAATCTAACAAATAAATCTTGAAGGATCAAAAAATAAAATGCAGGTGAAAGAAGAGAAAGGAATCCAAAACTTAAGAAACTAAAAAAAATCGTTCTTCTTTTTACTTCCGCATCAAATAAAAAAAATAATTGTGAGATTCTGTTGGGAAATTCTGTGGAATATTGATATATACCTCCTGAAAAGTATGGTATTATAAGTTTTATACTTAAAAATCCCCACAAAGAAGAAATAAGTAGGGTAATAATTGAGATTTTAAACCAATCTTTTTTGATAAAAAAAAGAGCTATACCAATACCGATTCCTAATAAAAAATTACTTTCTTTAAACCCAAGGGTAATTATAAGAAATATAAAATACCATAACGGCTTATTTCTAATTGCAGCCCAAAAGGTAAGTAAAAAAGGAAGAGTCGATATTGTTGCTTCATGGAAATCTGTAATAACTGCATTTTGCGTTCCAACAAATAATAAATAGCATGACAAAACGCTCAGGGAAACAATCCTATTTTTTGTAATCTCTAAGCCTATTTTATAAAGTATTAGCCCGCTTAATCCAACAATCAGTGATTGGGCAACCAATAATATTTCACTTCTTTCTGTAAGCCAATAGAGTGGGGAAAGCAAAAAAATACTTGGATTAAAATGGTCTGCAAAAATCCATTTTCCTCCAACTGCAAGATGATCAATAATAGGCGCTTTTAAACGCGACACGTTCCAAATTGCTTGATCAAAAATGCCAAAATCATAATAAAATACTTCATACTGCCAGTATCTTACAACCGAAACAATAGATCCAGAAATAATAAATAGAAAACAAAAAATATACGATAGATAATCTAAAAATGAATTTCTGTTATAGTTATTTATTAATTTCAGATATGTAATTATAACCATTTTAATCATCCCGATAATTGACTGACAATTTCCTTATCTGTTTTCACATAATACTTTTTCGCTTTTAATCTAAAAGCAATAATTTCTGACAATCTTATAAGGGCGCAAAAGAAGCCTTTAAAGAATGGTATGTCTTTCCTAAGCACTGTTTTGAAAAAATGATATGGGAGCCATAAAAGATGTAAAAACTTCAAATCAAGATCGGTAGTATTTTTCCAAACAAAAATGAATTGATTCCTATATGCAATGGTTTTTATTTGAGAATTTGAATATGATTTCTTTATTGCACCCTTCTCATGCTGATGTATGACAACGCTTTTTGGTTCAAACAGAACTTGGTAGCCCGATTTAACTGCTCTATAAGATAGATCAATATCCTCCCAATAAAAAGGGTTATATAACTCATCAAAGCCATCCAGTTTCTCCCATATCGATTTTCTAAATGCACCACTTCCTCCGCTTACCCAAAGCGTATTGGTTTTGTTAACTTCTCCACGCGAATGAATAAGAAATCCTCTATTCCAAACCCCCATTCCCCTCCCTCTTGAAACAATTTTTCCGTTTTCTATGCTTTTATCCATACATCCAACAGCAAAAACATGGGAATCTGAAAAATGGGAAAGTAATGGATTTAAGAAATCTTTCTTAGGGACAACATCTGTGTTTAGAAGAATTAAAATGTCTCCGTTGGCATTCTTTGCTCCTTTATTAACATTTGAAGAAAAACCTAGATTTTTTTCGTTCTTAATAATTTTAAATTTTATGTGAGGATATTTATACTCCAATTCTGATTTTAGTTTTTCTAATATGTTAATAGAATTATCTATTGAGCAATCATCAATAACTACAATTTCTACTCCCCCATCTTTATACGACAACAATGAATCAAAAACTTTAGGCAAATTTTTCCTTAACAATTCCTCGCCGTTATAGTTTGGAATAATAATGCTTATGTCCATAATGATGCAAAACTGCCATGCTGAACTTGTTTCAGCATCTCGTAAGATCCTGAAATAAATTCAGGATGACACATGGTGCATAAATCCTAATAAAGTATTATAAAATATCACCGTATGCTCTCCTTTTGGAACTAATACGCCTCTAAAATTATAGTCTGTTCTAAATATTCTTGTTTGTTTCCCATCTATTGTTGCATGCCATGTTGGATAAAAGCTATCGGTCAAAACCAAAAATCCATCGTTGTCTATATTTGTATTAATTACAATTTTATTTTCACTGTATAGAAGAATCTCCGCCTCGCACCTATCACACATCGGATGTGTGTTTCTATTGACACCTCGGTAATCCTCAACAACAGCAATTTTTCTAAAATCAAAATCTTTATCAAACATTGCTTGTATCGCCTCGTTTTTATTGTTAACTACTTTCATTTCCCCAACAAAAAATACACGCGGGGCATAATTTTTGTTTTCGTAAACCCTAGTTTGCCCTTCCTGAAAAACTTTTTTCAGCTTAGGTGATTCAATGTCTGAAAGACTCAAGATATATTTTACTCCCAATAAATCAATAATTTTTGAATCATAATTATGTGGAGTAATTATTCTGTTAAAACCAAAAGGCGGATCGATACTTGGAGATTTTCTTTCTGATGCTGCAATAAACTCGCCATATCTTCGTAAATACAAAGGATCGTAACCATCAACGCTTTGTATTTTATATATTGTTGAAAAGTTTGGAGGAAAAATACGGGAATCGGTTGTCATTATTCTAAATTGTCCAGGCTTTTTTTGCAGAAAAGAGATAATTTTAGTATTTGGAAACAAATACTCCTTGTTTGTAAACGGCGTGAATTTAAAACCAAATCGCAGCAAATCAAAAATGGTTACTCCCACTATAATGATATATATCATTATAGCGAAACGTCTCTCGGCTTTTGGAAAACGCATTAGAATAAACAGTAAAATTCCAGAAATAGCAAGTAATAACGTTGGAAAAACGAGATTTCGTTTGGCAACAATTATATTTTCCGCTAAGGTTATTTTTGTAATTTGATTCCCAAAAAGAACAAAAAACCAAAGGCCAACAAAAATTAAAATCATAAAAATTAATGGGTAAACAATAGCTTTCTTATGACGCAAGAAATAATCAAATCCAAATGCCGCTAAAACAGCAAGAGAAAAGTCAATAATAAACAAAAGGCGTGTTGGTTGGATTGTTGATAAAAACGGGATTTGTAAAATATATGGAATCTTAGCAAAAATCGTTGGAAAAGAAAAAATAAGAGATATAAAAAATATAACTCCATAAAACAAAGTTTTTTTATCACGACGGAAAAACAAAACAAAAACTGCCATAATTAAAGGCAATATTCCAACATACCCAATAAATTCACCATAGTTCCAAATACCCCAATAATTAAGAGTGGAGGGATTTCCAAAAAAATCTGGAGCAACAAATTGAATAAGATTCTGCCAGGGAATAAACCAACCAGGGTTATTAAAACTTACTTGATCAATATCCCGAGCCGATAACAGAATAAACTGAAGAGTTGTAATCCACTGAACAGAAGTAAGAATTATGAATAATGAATTAAGAATTATGAATAAAAATAGCATCCTTTTCTTCCGACCAAACTGTATCCACTTAGCGAAACAATAAATAACCGAAAGAGTATAAAGATAAAAAAATGTCTGAAGATGTCCCGCAAAGAAGGAGGAGGTCAACGAAAAAACAAGAATTATTGCCCAAACTACATAATTTTGAATTTTGAATTTTGAATTATCATTTTTAGAACAGACAAATATCTTATCTATAGAGAGAAGTATTAAAGGCAACCAAATTGCAGTATGTATGATCGTTCCCCATTCCATCCACGCTATAAAAAAACCAGAAAAAGAAAAAGATATAGCACCTACCAAACTCGCCCACTTGTTAAGTCTCAAACTATTAAGGTAGAAATATAAAAATACTCCAGCCATTAGAGATTCAAAAACAATTAATATGCTCCAAGAGATACTAAACGGAAATAAAAAAAACAAAAAATTCAGTGGGTAAAAAGCTGCTGTTTGATAATTTGCCACAAGTGGAGTTCCCGAGAAACCATAAGGGTTCCAAAGGGGCAGCTCAAATCTTTTCTCAACCTCAACAGCCAACTCTCTCCATGGAAATTGTTGTCTAACTGGATCGGTAATCAAAAAATTTTTAAAAGGAATGCCATTGGGGTATTCTTTTGAATATAAATCTCTAAATGGGTGATAAAGACCAACAATAGTATCCGAAGGAATTGGCAATTTTCCTTGAAGAAAAAGGTGCCTAAAAAAAATAAAGACAATAAAAAAAAATAAAACAAGGGGCAGAAAATTAAGCTTTTTCATTTTTATAATTAAAAATAATGTTGTTTAGCTCTCTGCAAAACCTGTTTCCACTAAAAATTTTTGATCTCCTAACTGCTTCCTGCGAGATTTGCTTAAACAATCTCTCATTATGTACCAATCTATCTGTATTGCTTATTAGTTCATCCACAGTATTCCATAAGAAACCACTTTTAGTGTCTTCTATTATTTCTTTTTGCCCGCCCGCATTTATCACAATAGGGACAGACCCCAATCCCATTGCCTCAACAGTTGATATTCCAAAGTGTTCTGCTCGTTCAGGATATTTTACTAAATCTTCTCCAAAACCAGAGGCATGCCAATAAATTTTGGATTTATGATAATATTCCCAAAGAAGATTATTTGACGGATTCTCTATAAAATGAATTGGATAACCATTTGATAATTTCTTAAGCTCTAACAATTTATCTTGATTTTCTTCTCTCAATCCAACAATCAGTACAAGAGTCCACTTTTTTAAATCATTATCAACCATACTCTTAAACACCCTAATAAGAACATCTTGCTTTTTATAGTTTGATCCATCTATGTTTAATCCGAATCTTCCCACATTTAAAATTATGTTCTCTTTTCTAACTTTATGTAAACTTGGTATATAGATGGGAGGATACAAAACTGCACTATTTATTCTAAACTTTTTATCGATATAGCCTTTTGTAAAAGAAGAGTTGCAAAAAACAGCGCTAATTTTTTTTAGCTTTAGACTGTTTAGATAGTTTCTTTTTACCCATTCAACAGGAAATTGAAAGTGAATATATAGCCTTGATAACACAAAAGGTATGCTTCCGTCGCTTAAGTAGATTATTGCGTCATATTTTCTTGAAGAGTTAATACGCGATACAAATGATACATCTTTTGAAAAAATATTTTGAGCAAAAACTACCGAAGAAATATCTATCCCAAGTTTTTGTTTAGCTTTCTCTTTTATGCCTCGCTCCTGTTGTGTGTCCCAAAAAATAACAACTTCATGTTTAGAAGCTAGGCATTCTGCAATGGCCAACACGTATTTTTCTCCACCACTTAGTGAATCTAGATATGGATCAAAAATTCCAATCCTCACTTATTTATTTTATCAATTTTTGCATCCATTGCAAAGATTACAGTAATCTGGTATTGTAAAAATGTGAATTATTTAAATCAAATCCCACAACCCTCACCCCTTGTACTTTTTTTTCTGTTTATTTGGTCAATTTTGTGGAAAGGAATTGCTTTATGGAAAAGCGCAAAATACAACCAAAGGAATTGGTTTATTGTCATTTTAGTGCTAAATACTATCGGCATACTTGAAATTATTTATCTTTTTCGCTTCGCAAAGGAGAAACTAACACTTAAAGAACTCAGGTCTCTTCTAAAACTTGGGTCTAAGCCTAAATAACTTTTCTCTATTTTCGCCTTAAATCTTCATCTGAGAGCCCGAAATGGTGTCCTATTTCATGAATAACTGTTGTTCTGACTTGTGCTTTTATTTCTTCACCGCTTCTGGCAACTCTCTCTATTGAGTTTTTAAAAATTGTTATTTTATCAGGTAGCACTCCCGAATAGCTTCCTCTTTTTGTCTGTGGAACTCCCTCATAAAGTCCGAAAACAAGGGCCCATTTAGGAAGCCTAAGCTTTCGAAGTTGCTGAACTGCAGAATAGTCTTCTACAACAACTGCAACGTTATTAAGTCGTTTCAAGAATTCCGAAGGAAGCGAACCAATCGCTTCCCCAACTAACTCTCTAAACCTCTTCTCATCCATGGAAGTATTGTAGCAAATTCAAAGCAGAATATTTACAACCCTTGACAAACAACCAAGCTTGTTATAAATTGAATTTACAATGCCAGATATAATAGAAACAAAAAAAGGTGTCTTAGGTGGAATGCCAGTTATAAAAGGGACAAGGATTCCTGTTGCTCGTGTCGTGGCATTACATATTCAAGGCTATAAAATAAAAGATTTAAAAAAAGAATATCCTT
>JBBTXS010000003.1:0-8901 GCA_038062115.1 Patescibacteria group bacterium | reverse complement strand
CAATTATTAGACCTTTCTAAAATGTAGCTTTAGTCAAGACAACAATTAGTTAAAAATGGCGCCTGCTATATTCAAGCAAAACTTTGAAGATCGTTTACAGAAAGTGAGAATAACTGTCTAAAAAATTGGGTACTTGACAATACAACCAAACCCATGATTAGCAATGTACATTAGGTCTTGATCTAATGGGAGTAATAAGAATAGGAATAACCACTATATAGAGCTATAAGTATATGGGAATGACAAGGGATATTTTGACAACTCGTGAACGATTCATAAATGCGTAATGGTTCAGGATTTGCCAAAGGATTTGTCATTGCGAGCGTAGCGAAACAATCTCAAGAGATCGCCACAGCTACTTCGTAGCTTCGCGATGACAGCGTTTTGGAAACTCCTGAACGGTTACATAAATGCCTATTGCTATTTTACTCAATATATAATATACTTACCATGTTAAGAGTAATAAACCCTCACCTCTCTCTGAATTCTCAGTTGACAGGTCGATGGGAATTTAGAGATATTTAATGAAGAAAACATCCCAACAAAGATCATACATAGATTCCAATTTTTGTGGAGAAGCCCCGCTCATAGGGTTGAAAGGAGGTGAGGTATGGCTTTTCAAGATCAAACATTAATTTGCAGAGACTGTGGTAAAGAATTCGTTTGGACTGCGTCCGAACAAGAATTCTATCAACAAAAAGGTTTCCAAAACGCGCCAGTTAGATGCGCGTCTTGCCGAGCATTAAAAAAGGCTCGAATGGAAGGAGACCGTGGTGGCCAGCAACGTCAATCTTTCGAGATTACTTGCTCAAATTGTGGCAAAAAAGACACAGTTCCTTTTCAGCCAAGAGGCGACAGACCAGTTTATTGTAGAGACTGCTTTAGAAAACAAAGAGGATAAATTACTTTCTTGCTGATTGAGTCGCGTTAGTTGGAGGAGGAATTTTAACTTTGGGGTTAACTGGTGGTAACTTAGGAGAAGATTTATCTATCGTAAGAGACTTGTCTACTGGTTTTATTTGAGAAATAGGTTCTACTTTTTGTTGCTGCTCTTCTTGCTTTTTGGCTAAGGTTAGAACTTCTATCTCGCCTGTTATTTGCTTATACGCCTCGGGATTATTATTGGCTACCAAGTTTTTTACAATTTCATATTGAGCAAGTGCGCCTTTGACATCATTTTTCTCTTGCATTGCGTGTCCTAAATTATAATACGAGATTGGTAAGTCTGGTTTTAGATTTATGGCAATTTGAAACTGATTTTGCGCATTATCCCATTGACCTAATTGATAATAAATTCCTCCCAATGCCAAATATTGTTGAGGATTATTAGGATCAAGTAACATTGCTTGCTGTTGCGAAACAATCGCAAAATTTTCGGCATTTTGTCCAAAACCAATTAGGGCTCGATAGATAGTCGAAAGATTTTGCCAGTTTAAGGCTGTTTGCGGGGCTATTGCTGTTGCGTTTCTTCCCGAATTTATTGATTGTTGAATTAAAGCAATTATATTGTCTTGAGTTCTTTTATCTGGCGCTTGGCCCTTTGGCACTTGGGAGACAAGAGAATTTGCCAAAGCTAAATTGGTTTGAGAATAGACACGATAAAATCCGTCTCTATACGGAAATTTTGCTATTGCTTTAGTTTGTTCCTCGTAAGTTAGTGATCCATTATTCTTTGATGCAGCAACGACTGATCTTTGGAATCCTATATCGGATATAACATAATTAAGACCGTAGTTTCCAACAAACAATACAAAAATAAAAACTATGATGGAAAGCATTATAGGCAGCAGTTGATGTTGCATAAAAGAATTTTTTCGATTGGTCTTTGGGGCTTCCAATGCAAGAAGGCCGTTTCGAAGCGCAACAAGTTGTATCTCAACATCAAAAAATCTACCCTTTTTTTGACTATTAAACCCTTCGTACACTGCAAATAATGCAAGTAATACAAAAAGTAATGTTTGCATGGTTAGAGAGAATGGAACAAACAATGAAGCCAAAAAAATTAAAATAACAGAAAGGAGCATAAAGTTTTTATCGTTTCCCTTTATTTCGCGGATAACTTTTATAGCAAGAAAGATGAATGTTACAAGTCCTAAAATTCCAGTAGTTGCTAAAATCTCAAGAATAAAGCTTGAAGAACGAAAGAATGTAAGCGACCAAATAATGTTTTGGTTAAATGATGGCGGCTTGAATCTTAAAAAATCAACTGCATATGTCCCAAATCCGCTTCCCAATAAAAATCCCTTAAGTATTCTGCCAGTATCTTGAGAAATAGTGGCAAAAGCGGTTTGAAGGCCGGTTTCGAAAGGAAGGATAGTTGGCTTTTGAATATAAAAGAGTTGATAGATAGTAACTATAAAACCAATAAGAATAATAAGAACTCCAGCCCCAAAACTTATTAACTTTGCAGTTTTTAAGCTTGAAGTTGGTTTATATTGTAAGACTAAATAGAGTGCGACTGGAAGAAGAAGAGCTAGATAAATTGCTTGATCAAGGAGCGATCCCAAAGGCGTAAAAGTTGGATTATGGGTAAATGGATAAGGGATAACATAGACTTTAAATAATGAAAATATAGATAAAATTGAGGTAATTATTCCTCCAAGTACCAAAGATGCTGTTAAAAAAAATGCTTGCTTTTTATCCTTTGCAAGATTAACGGTAACAAAATAAACAATTATTGAAAATAGCACTAACACATAGGACGTAATAGAATCGGCTTTATTTACAGCAAAAACAGAAGACAGAAAAAGAGCGATAGTAAAAAGAATAATTGCAAGATCATATGGCGTTCTTCTAATTCTAACACTGCCCTCAAAAATCATTTTTAAAGAGAGGAAGACAAGCGCAAGAAGAGCGGTCGCCCCAAGAACTGCTTGCTTGGGTATAGCATATTGGTCGGTTGTTAAAGTAGAGATTAGGATTGGAAGAGCGAAAAACAGAATTCCTAGTACTAAAAGCGACAAATTTTCTAAATAAGAAATAAATTCATTTTTCGTCTCCATATATACAGACTTTACCAGCCGAAAAGTATAATGTCAAGGAGAAAATTGCCTGACATTACCCCAGTTTTGCCTCAAATTACTTATCTCATTGCGATCAGGCGAAGCCTGAGAAGCAATCTCTTTTTTCACAATGGGATTGCCACGTCGTCCCGCTTCGCGGGACTCCTCGCAATGACAGGTACAAAATGGGGTAATCTCAGACAAACGAGGCAGGCTAATTGCCAAAGCCTAAACCTGCTTAGATGCGGTATAAAATTTATGGAGCAAACTTCTGGATGCGATTGTTAAAAAGGTTGGGAGTTTTTCAGATCATTATATTTATTGTTCGAAGCAGTAGAGTCTTCTATTGTCAACACAATTGCCAGCAGCGTCATCAGTCCATGCGCCTATTGTAGCTACCGTACTTCCCACACCTCCAGTACCAGCTGTACTTGTCCAATTACTGCAGGTAGCACCACCAACAGTGCCATCAGCTTTTGTTCCTGTCCATACCGAAACAGTACCAACATTTTCATTCTTTTCATTTCTCCTAATCCCATTAGCTATTGTTCCATCTATCAAATCAGTTTTGCTAGTGGCTACCAGTACACTATCTATTCTTACATATTGTGCATTAGGTACTCTGTTTTTTGCGTCTTCACCACTAGCACCACTAGTAGAAAGCCATGCTTTCCACGTACCGCCAATGCCGCCAGGAGCATTGGCAAGACTATTGCATAATCCATCAGCTCCTACTAATCCAGCAAGATTTCCATCTCCTCCAGATGATGTAACAAAAACTCTTTTTGTTGGCAGTGGTGTTGGGGTTGGGGTTGGGGTGGGAGTTGGAAGAGGAGCAACAGCAATATTAGGAGAAGCTACTGCGTAGTTGTAATATGTACAAGAGGCTCCAGGAATCATTTGCGGATCTGGGCAATGCTCAAGCTTGGCATAAAGTGTATACCACCTTCCATTTGCTACATAGGGTAACTGATAATAGTAATCTTGCTTGGGACTAATTGGATCTTTGGGAATTTTTGCCATGTATGGCAACCATGCTTGGCCCCATGGATCAGCGCCTCCAAATAAATTATATAAATCAGGATATTTATTATTGTCTGCGTTAAAACTTTCCAATGCAATCTGAAGTTGACGTAAATCCTGTTTTCTTTGTGCATCACGACCTTTTTTAAGCTGTTCCGAAGGATTTAATATTGTTACCATTGCCATAACCAAGATTCCAATCATTGCAATTGCAATCAATAGTTCTATGAGGGTGAAACCGCGATTATGGTGAATACTGACCTGATTCATATTATTAAAATTAGTATGATAAATTTTAAGATCTGTGTCAAGCCGGAAAAATTTAACTTTGTGGACCCGAGGGGAATCGAACCCCTTACTTCTCCATGCCATGGAGACGTGTTACCGGTATACCACGGGCCCTTGTGGACTTACCGAGAATCGAACTCGGAACTGCACAATGCGAATGTGCCGGTATACCCTTTGCCTATAAGCCCTTATTGTTATTGCAGGTACGAAAGTGGGTTTACCAATACCCCATTCCTTCTAATTTCAAAGTGGATGTGAGGACCTGTCGTTCTTCCTGTCATACCAATCCAACCAAGAACAGTTCTTCCGGCAACAACAGTATCCCCTATACCCAGATTAACACCGCCTAAATGCGCATAGTGAGACTCCAAACCGTTTCCATGAGTAATCCATAAACTGGTACCATATCCACCATCCCATGTACCTAGGCTAAGATTTGAAACTGCTCCACTTCCCGCTGCCACAACTGGTGTTCCAATACTTGCGGCAATATCTATAGCCATATGGTACCATGAAGCAAACTGTGACACAATCCCATGTGCTGGCCATGTAAATCCAGAGGCTGAAAAAACACTTGGGCCCTGTGCAAGATAAACCTGACGCTTTATAAATGGCTGCTCCGATGGCCTGACTCCGTCTGGAACAATAAGTCTTTGTCCCTCAACCAATGCAAATGTCTCAGGGTTTGCAAAATCATTAAAAGGAAAATCGACGATTTTTTGAGGATCTGTATCTAGCTTTTTCGCAATCGTATACACAGTATCGCCTTTAACCACCTTATGGTCTATACCAGTAACTGGTAAGATTTTAAGCGTATCACCAACGTAAATATTGTCGTTGTCTAAATCATTTGCCCAACGAATGGTATCTTCTGAAATATCGAATTTGTGAGCAATAGTAGAAACTGTGTCTCCTTTTTCAACGACATAAGCTATTGTCTTATCCCTTGGTTTCTGGGAAATATTAGTGTGAAAAACGTCCTCGCCAACAATAATTGATTGTTTGATGGAAGGCAAACTAATCTCAAGAGATCTTGAGGCACTAGAAGAAAAGATAGGAAATGTGTCTGCTAAAAATGGCGAAACTATTACGCCAATCCCCAAAACACACATTGCCGAAATATGTAGAAATGGCCGACTATATCGGCCTCTTTTTATAGTAAACAACTTAACAAGTATATCTTTATTTTTCTCAAAAATAATTGATGAGGCAACAATTTTCTTTTTTGAATAGAATAAAAGAAACTCGCAAAATTTTAACAACTCTGTTAGGTATCGTTTGTACACTATAAAAAAAGATACTAGCAGTTTTAAAAAAATCTGTCAAATTTTTTTAGTGTCTTGCCAACTGGTGTCTTGGCAGCCCTTAGGCGTAGAGTTGGTGGATTTGGTAGTCACCAAGTGCTTGGGCGTAGATTTGGACCTCGTCAATGAAACCATTTTTGTATGGATTCCGTGTCAAGCACGGAATGACAAATGTGCGAAACTCGTGTAACGAAGAATGTCAAGGAGGTGTGTTACTGACATTACCCCAGTTTTGCTTCAAATTACTTATGTCATTGCGATCAGGCGAAGCCTGAGAAGCAATCTCTTTTTTCACAATGGGATTGCCACGTCGTCCCGCTTCGCGGGACTCCTCGCAATGACAGGTACAAAGTGGGGTAATGTCAGGGTGTGTTACGACTTCCCGAGGCTTTCTAAAAATTTCTCATTTGTCTCTGTTTTTGAGAGGCGTTCTATAAGTATACTTGTTCTTTCATCCGGTGAAAGCATATCAATCATTCGCCTTATAGTAACAACCTTTTTAAGAGCTTTATCTGATAATAATAGCTCTTCTTGTCTTGTGCCCGACCGTGCCACATCTATGCTTGGAAAAATCCTTCGCTCCGATAAACGCCTATCTAAATGAAGCTCCATATTGCCAGTTCCCTTAAATTCTTCATAAATAAGATCATCCATCCGAGATCCAGTCTCTACAAGTGCAGTTCCTATGATAGTTAAAGAACCGCCTTCCTGACAATTGCGTGCTGCTCCAAAGAACCGTTTTGCCGGCCATAAGGCTGCTGGGTCAAAACCACCAGTTAGGGTTCGACCAGAGGGGGCAACAGACAGATTATATGCTCGAGCTAGCCTAGTAACAGAATCCAAAAGAATAATAACATCAAGTCCTACTTCTACCAACCTTTTTGCGCGATCTAAGGTTATCTCTGCTACCCTTGTTTGATTTTCTGGAGGCTCGTCAAAATTAGAAGCAACAACATCTCCTTTTACCGACTGTCCTATATCTGTTACCTCTTCTGGCCGCTCTCCAATGAGGGCTGCCATAAGATGTGCTTTTGGAAAATTTTGCGATATTCCAGTTGCAATTTCTTTAAGTATTGTTGTTTTTCCAGCCTTAGGGGGCGAAACAATCATTCCTCTTTGGCCAAAACCAATAGGCGCAACCAAATCAATTATTCTTGTAGATAAAGGGAGTTTTCCAGTTGATAAAGTAACTTGCTTCTTAGGGTATATAGGCGTTAGGTCATCAAAGAAAGGCCTTTTTAAAGAGTCGTCTGCAAGAATTCCATTAACCTTTTCTACTTTTAAAAGCCCAAAGTAGCGTTCTGTGTCTTTTGGAGGGCGACCTACTCCCGAAACATGATCTCCGGGTCGCAGCAAAAATCTTCTTATCTGAGACTGAGAAATATATATATCGCGGCTTGATGGTATAAATTTTGGCCGCAAAAAACCATGACCTTCGGGTTGGATATCTAAGATTCCCGATACTTCCCGGGTCGGAGTCGACGCTTGCTCTACATATCTTTGAGTAACACTTGGAATTGGTTGAGAAATCTCTGGTTTGCCAACGATCTCATTAATCAGGGATAGAGCAGAAGGCGAAGTAGTTTTTCTATACATAAATAAAATTAAAAGTTAGAATTTTACGAGTAAATATCTTGTGGGAACAATCCTTTGAAGAGAAAATTGTTGATCCATCCATATTAGACCATAATTTATATATTTTGTCAAGAGGCACAAAATTTGACAACGAGGGTCTAACTGTAGTAGACTAACGTTCTAATCTGCCAAAATAATCTTCTGCCTAAGCTAAAATTTTAATCCCCTGCCCTACTTTAATTGTGTTATGGAGCCTTTAGT
The DNA here is from genome assembly GCA_038062115.1 of Patescibacteria group bacterium. Classification (GTDB taxonomy): domain Bacteria; phylum Patescibacteriota; class Microgenomatia; order Levybacterales; family UBA12049; genus JBBTXS01. The sequence goes on along the minus strand of JBBTXS010000003.1, from coordinate 1,448 downwards.
CTCTATTATTCTGCCCATAAGAAATGCAGAAAAGTTCCTTCTCGACTGCATAAAGAGTCTTATTACTCAAACCTACAAAAATATAGAAATTATTATAGTCAACGACAGCTCAACCGATAACTCAAGATCGATTCTAAGGAAATTCAGAAAGCGCGACAAGAGGATTCGCATAATTCAAAACAAAAAACAGTATGGAGTTACTGTTTGCCTAAATCGGGGAGTCAAAAAAGCCCGCGGAGAGTTTATTGCCTTCATGGATGCTCGAGACGTATGCCACAGAAAACGCTTACAAAAACAGGTTGCATATCTTCTTGCTAATTCAAAAACCGTTGTTGTTGGCACCTTTGGAGTAATTATAGATAAAAAGTCCAAAAAATGCGGAAAAATTTTTTTCCCAAAGGACAACGGCAGCATTTACCAAACTCTAATGGCTGGGCTTTCTATGCAATTTGAAACAGCAATGATCAATACCACCCTTTTACCAAAAGACATTATTCGCTTCCAAAAAAACACATATCCATTATTTTTTTCCGAGATGTTTGTTAGGCTTCTTCCCTATGGCTTATTTGCCAATCTAGATAAACCCCTTTATTACAAGAGACAATCAAAAACAAGACGCTGGCAGAAAATAAAACAGTATCCCTCTTTACTTAAGCTATTCTTAAAATCCAAAACTTTCTATAACTACCATCCTTCTTTTTGGTCAATTTTTTTACCTCTAAAAACACTAATAAGACACTAACCGCCACTAATACTAACACCAATAACCACTAAAATAATTGGTGGTATTTCGTGTTTTTATTCGTGGTATTTAGTGTTTCCCACGAGTTATCCACATTTTTTTTAATAAAATAAAAGCATTGATAAAACAAGCTAAACTAACTATTATTTACTCTAGGGTCTATAAAAAGCTTCTCCTACTTTTTCTATAGGATTGACATGCTTGACACGGTATGATAAAATCTTTTTGATGTTTACCCTCAAAAGACCCAAGAAAAATTCAAAAAAAACTATCTCCGACTATAAAAGGGATATCCTAATAAAATACGGCAGCGAACAGTTTAAAATTTTAGTGAAAAAAGGGTTGGGAGTCCCAGTAGCGCTACTTTAATCCGCCAGCTGGCGGAAAAAAAGAGCATCGCTTTCGTTACATATGACCAATAATTACAAGTACGATAAGCAATGCTCTGTTATATTGGCAGTTTAGTCTTTCAGGCAGGAAATAATACTAAATGCCAAAGTAATAGATATCAGATATTTGTGGTGTTGTCAATAAAAATAACGGAGGCTAAAAACATATCTTTAGATTATTAAGTCTTGATATTTTGAGAATTGTAAACAACCCTACAAAATTTTCTTTGTAGACTATGATGAGATAGGAGTCTTGGGCAGGGATTCCTATCTCTTCTTAGTTGAAGTTGGGTCATAAATTATATACAATACCAGCA
>JBBTXS010000002.1:0-7738 GCA_038062115.1 Patescibacteria group bacterium | reverse complement strand
TGAGACTAGTGCTTTAGAATACAACTACGCAGCTTGCTGCGTAAGGGTGTATTTTCGCGAGGCTACGAAGTAGCCGTGGCGATCTCATGAGATTGCTTCGCTACGCTCGCAATGACACATCCGTTGGGAAGAACTGAATACTAACGCGCACTCCACACATTTGCTACAGAAACAATGCTTTAGAATTATAAAATAGTTTAATAGTTACGAGTTTCGCAGTTCTAGTAGAATACCTACATGTCATTCCCGCGAAAGCGGGAATCTATACCAATAATTTATTTATATGGATTCCGTGTCAAGCACGGAATGACAAATGTGCGAAACTCGTGATAGTTTGAGTTACCGATTAAGCTCTTGGCAAAAAAAGTTAAAAGTGGTAGAATAGGCTCTAAATTATGAATTTCCAAAGAAAGGTTTTATCTAATGGTCTTCGTATCTTGACAATCCCCATGCCCTCATTTGAAAGCGTAACTGTTTTGGTAATGGTTGGAGCAGGTTCTAGATACGAAACCAAACTTAATAACGGTATTTCTCACTTCTTAGAGCACATGGCATTTAAGGGCACAACAAAGCGACTATCTGCTATCCAAATCTCAACTCTAATTGACGGAATCGGTGGAGAATTTAATGCATTTACTGGGAAAGAAGCAACAGGTTACTATATCAAATCATCATCGAACCATATCGATTTATCTTTGGATGTGTTGTCTGACATGCTTCAAAATTCATTATTGAATAGAACAGAGATAGATAAAGAGAGGGGAGTAATTTTGGAGGAAATAAATCTATATGAGGATACACCTGCTAGAAAAATTGGAGATATATACGAAAGGCTTTTATACGGCGATACTCCAATGGGTTGGGATATAGCAGGAGAAAAGGATGTAATTAGAAAAATCCAAAGAGAAGACTTTTTGTCTTACATGTCTAGTCTTTACAGTGCAGATAATATTGCAGTTGTTATTGCTGGCGGAATAGATTCTATAAAAGCACAGAACTTAGTTGATAAATATTTTGGGAAAATGTTACGTTTTAATTCATTAAGATATAGTAAAGTACTAGAAAGTCAAACAAAACCAAAAGTCTTAATAAAAGAGAAAAAAACCGAACAAGCACATATTGCATTAGGCGTAAGAACAGTTCCTCTTGAGCATAAAGATCAATACCCATTATCTATACTTGCTGCGGTTTTGGGTGGAGGAATGAGCAGCAGGCTTTTTCATGAAGTTAGGGAAAAACGTGGCTTAGCATATTATGTAAGAAGCAGCTCAGATCACTATTCAGATTGCGGCACTATGGTTTCTATGGCTGGAGTTGATCCTAAGAGAGTGGAGGAGGCGGTAGTTGTGATACTTGACGAGTATCACAAAATATCAAATATCAAATATCAAATATCAAATAAGGAACTACAGAAGGCGAAAGAGTTTCTTAAGGGACATTTGGTTTTAGAGCTTGAAGATAGTCGTGCAGTTGCTGGATTTTACGGAAGTCAAGAATTATTAGAAAAAAGAATCGATACGCCAGACGAAGTGATTGCAAAAGTAAACAAAGTAACCCTGGAACAAGTTGAGGAGATAGCAAAGAAGTATTTTGTAAAGAGCCGATTAAACTTGGCGGCCATTGGTAATTTTCCCAATGGACAAAAATTTGAAAAGCTGCTAGAGTTGTAAATATGGAGCAAAGCCTAATATTAGTCAAACCAGACGGAGTTCAGAGAGGATTGATTGGTGAAATTATCCATCGTTTTGAGCGGAAAGGTCTTAAGCTTGTTGGTATAAAAATGATTGCAATGGACGATGCAATTTTGAATGAATGGTATGCGCATCACAAGGATAAACCTTTCTTTGGAGGGCTTAAAGCCTACATGAAATCATACCCAGTTGTTGCAATGCTTTGGGAGGGGAGAGATGCGGTTGAAACTATTAGGAAAATGATTGGTATAACTTTGGCACGCGAGGCAGAACCCGGAACAATCAGGGGCGATTTTGCTATGAGCCAGCAATACAATCTAATTCATGCTTCTGAAAGCGTTGATATTGCCAATCAAGAGGCAACATTAGTTTTTAATAAAGATGAAATATTTGAGTGGGACAAAAAAGATCTATCAAACATCTACATCGACAGCGAACTGAATGGATAATGCAGGTTCAAGGCTTTCGTATTCTTATCCCACTTGAAACACTCGAAGAAGAACCTCTGTTGAGTCGGAGCGCTGGGAATTGGACCCAGTGCCTCTCGGTCCCGAACCGAGCGTTCTGCCGATGAACTACGCTCCGCACCTTTTGCGTATTCTACTTTCTTTTGTGGTAAAATACAAATACTTGCTCCCGTAGCTCAAAGGATAGAGTAGACGCGTCCTAAGCGTCCGGTTGGCCGTTCGATTCGGCCCGGGAGCGCTTACTTCAGCCCTATCGTATACAAGTTGGGAGTAATATTGGTGTTGCCAAGATTAGTCAATACGACTATCTTTGATCCATCTGGCCAGGGAAAAGCATAATTATCTATAAAAGGACCAGCGAAAATTACAGTATTGTTTGTCCCGTCATATTCCATAATGCTTATTTTTCTATTATTCACAAACAATAGATGTTTTGAGTCTGGGAACCAGTTTAAGGGTAGAGACCCTTGAGAATTTCCAATTTCCAATTTCCAATTTCCAATTTTATAATTTTTGTCTTCTTTTATGTCGTACACATAAAAAGAATCTTTTTGTATAGACCTTTCTTGGGGCGTGGAATCTGTGCCTATTAAAGCTGGGTTAATAATTAAAGGCAATTTAGCAGAATGAGATGCTGTATAAAGGATTTTTGTTTCGTCTTGCGACCAAGATACTATTTTAAAGTTTTCGTTAATAAGTTTCTTAACTTTTGTATTTAAGCCATCGATGCGGGATTTTTCTTTATTCTCTCTTTCTTTTTCCCACACAAGAAGTATGCTTTCTATTGTTTCTGTAATATCTTGAGGATTTTGATTAAATCCATTTGACTTAAGAAGATAAGTGGTTGGTGATTCTGGTTTTTGAGGGGAAGGTAGGCTAGCAAATAATTCTTGTCCATCCGGTGACCAGGTAAGTTTTGCTTGAGAAAAGCTGTTTTCCGTATCATCTGCAATTTGCGAAGATGCACTTTGAAGAGTAAGAATTGGTCTTGAGGTCATGTCTAATATATAAACACCATTTTTCCTTGCAGATTGGGATGCTACAGTATAGGCAAGCTTTGTCCCGGATGGATCAATGATTGGATCAGATACTCCAATTTCGGTTATGCTCTCAAGTTTTGGTGCTGTTGTAAAAAGTAAGGCTCCAGTTACGCTTACAACCTCTTTTTGAATTTTAATTGTTTTTTCCCAAGGAAAATAGCCAAATTTAACAATTTTTATATTGTAAGTCTCAGGGGGGAGGTTAATAGTATTATTTGTAGCTGTGGTTAGATGACCGTTAATAAATACTTGCGCTCCGTCCGGCTGGCTGGTTGCTACCAATAAACCAGTTCCTTGCAGTTTTGGTTTGCCAAGAATAGATTCAAACCTGTATCCTTTACCGTACAGAACTAGCAAAACTGTTCCAATTGTTAAAAATAGGAAGATTAAAAATGGCAAAATTAGCTGTTTGCGCATATCAGGGCATTATACAAGTTCAGAATGGTTCTTGGCAAGTCAGACTTGCCTCTTGCAAGAAAAAAAAATAGGGTCTATAATTGAATTTGTTAAAGCTATAATCATTTTTGATAAGGTTTGTATATCTTCTGATATATTCAAATAAGTTCAAAGTTCAAAATATGGTATGTTTTCAAACAAACGCATCGGTATAGATTTAGGAACCGCTAACACGCTTGTTTATCTTGCGGGGTCGGGAATAGTCTTAAATGAACCAACTGTTGTTGCCGTTACCGCAGAAGACAATAGAGTGGTTGCTGTTGGGCGGGAGGCAAAAGAAATGTTGGGTAGGACTCCAGGAAATATTGTTGCAATGCGTCCCCTCAGAGATGGAGTGATTGCAGATTACACTATAACCGAGGCAATGCTTTCTTATTTTATAGATAAAGCTTGCGGTAAATCTCGGTTTTTTAAGCCAGAAGTAATGGTGTGCATTCCATCAGGAGTTACTCAGGTTGAGAGGAGGGCGGTTTTAGACGCCACTATGTCTGCTGGTGCAAAAATTGCCTATCTTATTGAAGAATCGTTAGCAGCAGCAATTGGGGCTAAAATTCCAATCGCTCAACCTGCAGGGCATATGATAGTAGACATTGGTGGAGGATCAACTGAGTGCGCTGTTATTTCTTTGGGAGGCGTTGTTGTTCATAGCTCAGTTAGAGCAGGAGGCAACAAAATTGATGAAGCAATTGCAAGTTATACAAAGAAAAGATTTAATCTTCTTGTTGGAGAACGAACATCTGAGGAAATAAAAATTGCAATAGGAAACGCATTGTTGGATGAGAAAAAAACAGGGGAAATAAAAAAAACAGAGATTAAAGGACGCGACAATATAAGCGGTTTGCCAAGAACAATCGAACTTACAGAGGCTCAGGTTAATGAAGCTATATATCCAGTTTTACTAAATATTGTATCTGCTGTTAAAGGTGTATTAGAACAGACTCCCCCGGAGCTTGCAAGCGATATTATTGATAAAGGTGTAGTAATGAGTGGGGGAACTTCCTTGATTCGAAATTTTGATAAGTTAATGACAAAATTGACTGGAGTTCCATGTCATGTTGCCGAAGACGCACTTTTATGCGTAGTTAGAGGAACAGGAGTGGCTTTAGAGAATATCGAGCTTTACAAACGAAGCATCTCTAAGAAATAAATTTATAATTCAGAATTTATAATTCAGAATTGAATTTAGAGTTTAGAATTAATATGCAATAAGTTCAATTCTACATTATGAATTTAATTCTAAATTCTAAATTAATATTGTCCTATATTATTTTACAATTTAGGCATTTAGCTTCAGCGAATGTGTGTTTTTGCAAAAATTTTCACAAACAAATAGGATTATAGTATAACGATAGCCCTTAATAAATATTCTAAGTTATTCTAGGTTGAATGAAAAATATTTAAGACTAATTTATGATCACATTAAATACCCAAAATGAAAGAGTTTAAATTAATGAGAATTCATAGAAAATATCTTATAATAAATATTGTATGCTTGAGAAAAAATTTATTCTAGGAGTAGGAATTACAAACTCCACAATGGATGAAATCCTAGAGTATATTATTAGAGGACTAGAGAAAGATAGCAAGAAGTACGTTATTGTTACCCCTAACCCGGAAATTTTGACACTTGCCAATAATGATTTTAGCTATAAAAAGATATTAAATAAGGCAGAAATAGCCTTGGCAGACGGAGTAGGGGTTATAATGGCTAGTAAAATCTTGGGCAGGTCCATTAAAGCAAGAGCAACAGGCGTTGACTTACTAGAAAATCTATGTAGGCAAGTTGCAGAAAAGCCTATAACAGTGGGCTTTTTGGGAGCGAAAGATAAAATAGCAGAAAAAACTGCCGAGTGCTTACGAAAAAAGTATCCAGGACTTAAAGTTGCTTTTGCCGCTTCAGAGTGGCCACGGGATAGTAGTATGTATCATGTATCAAGTATTAAGTATAAAGAAAAAAAGCAATCTTTTGAAGAAATACATAATACAAAATACATAATGCAAAATACAGATATTTTATTCGTTGCTTTTGGCGCTCCTAAGCAAGAAAGGTGGATTAGCGAAAACTTAGATTGTCTTCCAGTAAAAGTTGCCATAGGCGTTGGAGGAGCGTTTGATTATATAAGCGGTAAAATTCCAAGAGCGCCCAGATTTATTAGAGAAATAGGATTTGAATGGCTGTTTCGTTTAATAGTTCAACCGTGGCGAATAAAACGCCAAATTGCATTATTAGAGTTTATATGCCTGGTTTTAAAAGAGAGATTCTCTTGAGATATTTTGATAGCATTATTTATAGATCGATATGCCTAACAGAAAATCCTCATATAATCCAGAATAAAATATGATAAAATGAATCAAGCACAATCAAGAAGGTTAACATATGAAAGTCTTATTTGCTGTTTGGGAGCTTGACCCGTTTATAAAAGTCGGTGGTTTGGGAGAAATAGCCGCATCGCTTCCCAGAGCGCTTAGTAATTTAGGTATTGATATTCGTATTGTAATTCCTTTCTATCGAGCCGTGAGATTAAGACGAAGCAGAAAGAAGTTTATTAAACAATTTACACTGAAATATGCAGATAAACTTGAAAAAGTGGAGTTATTTCAAGTAACACATCCTGTAAGTAAACTACCAGTTTATCTTTTGAAAAATAGCCATTACATGGATACTCCAATATTTCCGGATACATTTGCTTTCTTTGATAAAGTAATTGTAGACTTGGTAGCAGAAAATCATCTATCTTTCATACCAGAAATAATTCATTGTAATGATGTGCATACAGGTTTGATCCCGCTTTTGCTTAAGGAAAACAAAATATCTATCAAGACGATGCTCACCATTCACAATTTGGCCCATCAAGGCAGAACATCATTGGATATCTTGGCCAAAATTGGTCTTGAGAAAAACAAATGTAATGTAACCCAATGGGAGATCGAATCTAAGAAAGTTAATTTCCTTCTTGAAGGAATTACCCATGCGGATATTATCACTACGGTTTCTCCGACCTATGCAAAGGAAATAATGACTGAGGAATACGGTGCGGGTTTGGAGGAAGTTTTGCGGGGCAAAGAAGGCAGGATTTTTGGAGTACTTAATGGTATTGACGATCAGAGGACAAGATCAGTGCATCTAATGAAAGTAAAACATCCATATCTTTTATCCAGCACCTTTTCAAAACCTCAAAGCCTGCTTGGTGGGCTGAATCCCCAGCAGAAAAAGGTGCTGGATTTATCTCAAAAAAACTCTTGGGAAGAAGGGAAAAAATTAAATAAGCTATACTTGCAGAAGAAACTTGGCTTGAGGATTGATGAGTCTATCCCGCTTTTAGCTTTTATCGGTAGATTTGCCCCTAAGCAGAAAGGTATCGATATCTTACACAAAATGCTTCGGACGATTGACTTAAGAGGTTACGAGTTTATTATATTGGGAAAGGGCGATTTAGAATGGGAAGAACGTTTTCTGTGGTTGGATACATTTTATCCTAAAAATGTTGCTTGCACGTTTGAATTTAATGATTTATTGGCGCATCAAATCTATGCGGCATCTGATTTTATCCTCATGCCTTCAAAATTTGAGCCTTGCGGATTGGTACAGATGATTGCTATGTGTTACGGTACTCTCCCGATTGCTCACAGGACCGGTGGCTTGATTGATTCTATAAAAAACGGGCATAACGGTTTCCTTTTCGACAATTATTCTTCAGAAGCATTACGAGAAACGGTTGAAAAAGCGGTGAGCATCTGGAGACATAAAAAAAAGCAGTATCAAGAAATGGTGGAAAATGCTCTCTCTACAGATTTTTCCTGGGACAAAAGCGCGAAAGAGTATTTGAGATTATACGAAAAATTGATAAGCGGTAGTTAGAAGAAAAAAAGTATCTATTCAGTTTTTACCAAAATGCATTCCTTGTCATTCCCGACTAGATCGGGAATCTATTTAAAAAAGCATTTTGGAGACTGGATTCCCGCTTTCGCCCTGTACCGTCTGGTACAGGGCTTTCGCGGGAATGACATTGGTAAAAACTGAATACTTACTCGGAGGGGTATTGACAAAACATACACCATAATATATGATGTATATATTATGAAA
>JBBTXS010000001.1:0-79168 GCA_038062115.1 Patescibacteria group bacterium | reverse complement strand
AAGTGACAATTTGATAATCGTTTTTCATATTTGAATTATCTCCAAAACAATTTTACCAGAAAGAGAAGGTTATAGACAGAAGAGAATTATCCTACGGTTTTGGTTCAGGAGGTGAAGTTTTACTTTGGTTTGGTGGCGGTCCGCCAGGCACCAGTCGGTGACTGGCTCCGCCGCCCCCGCCCAAAATGGAGTCGTTGCTAAAAGGAGGGCTACCGTCAGAGGGACTTTAAGTTAAAAATATCTTTGGATAGACAGCCCGACCCTTGCTCGCCCCGAGAGAAATTACTTTTGTCTTAAAAGAAAACGGGGCGAGCCAACGGAACTACCACAAGGTCGCCCGATGCGACCGACTCCACATGAACAGGAAGGGGTAAAACAATAAAGGCGGGGGCGAAAAGCGGATCACCCCGCCGACTGCAGGAGATACTAAATATAAATAAAAGCAGGGAAGATACTGTACCAAGATACTAAATATAGAAACACATGGGCAAGTCGCCCCATAGGGCGACCTCTCGCACAAAGGCGGGGTCGCCGCCACCATAATCGGGTGGGTAGGTTGATACGGAATATGCTATAATCAAACGAGTTTAAGTCCGGCTCTTTACTTAAAAAATCGCGCTTCTTTTCGTTTGTGCAAAAAATACAAAAGAGCGAGGCCACGCACCATCTGGTGCATGGCGAGGCCGAAAGGCAGAGCGGATAGAAGGCGACGTGAGAAGGGACGCGTGGCCTACCTTTGCGATTGAAACTTAGTGCGAACTTTTTCGTAAAAGAGCTCAAAACAGTGTTAAGATATTATTAGGGTTAATGAAAACATACAATACAAGACGCTCAAGATTGTACAAAAGACTTGAATCTAAATCAAGGAAAAACTTTTTATTAACTATCTTTGGAATTATTTTAATAATTGCAATTGTAATAAAATTTGGGGTTCCAATGATAATTAATTTTACGCTTTTTATTGCGGGTACAAAAGACACTGACCAAAACGTAAAACACGACGATGTAACTTTTATTCCTCCTCCTGTTTTAAATCCAATGCCTATTGCTACTAATAGCGCTGAGGTAATAGTTTCTGGGACAGCATTTCCTAATCAAACTATAAATTTATACATAGATGGTAATTTTGTTGATACAACCAATGCTCAAAAAAATGGTAACTTTTCTTTTAAAGAAACTTTAGAGGAAAAAGAAAATGCAATAAAAGCAAAAGCAGTAAGAGACGAAAAAGAAAGTGAATTTTCCCAAATTATTAATATTTTTTACAAAAATACACCACCATCTCTTACTATAAACTCTCCATCTGATGGTCAATCTTTTTCAAAAGACGAAAACACAGTTGATGTTAAAGGCGAAACCGAAACCCAAGTTAAAGTCACTGTTAATGATTTTTGGGCAGTGACAGACCAAAAAAATCATTTTTCATACAACCTACCGCTTAAAAGTGGAGAAAATTCAATAAAAATTATTGCAACCGATCTTGCTAACAACAAAACCGAAAAGAATATAAAAGTGACATACAACCCCTAACATTTACCCCGCACCCAGAATGCCCTGACCGTAAGGTCGTGGGTGCGGGGTTTACAAATAGCATGTAATCCTATCTACTATCAAGTAGTCCAACAACTATCCATAACCATATCATATTAAACGTATAAAATAAACTATTAATAAAGAATGAGTCGATAATAATTCCAACAAATGATGCAATAACAATTACCGACATAAAATATCTTATTTCTGAATATTTTGATAGTTTATAGTTTGCATAAGCCCGTCTCAAAACACAAAACAGTAAATACAGAAAACTCAGAAGTCCAATAAAACCAGTAGTTGCCAAAACAAAAAGAAAACTGTTATCTGTCCCAGCGTCAGCGTGGCTTAAAAATGCATTTTCTTGACTCAAATATCCTAAACGAACCTTAGCATACCTGTATGCATTAAAGCCCACTCCCAAAAACGGACTATCCTTAATTATTTCAATAGCATTTTTGGCAGAGTCTAAACGAGCTTCGGCTGAAACTACTCTAAATAAATTTATATTTTCTATGTAAAAATTCTTGTATGACAATAAGACATATACTAACGATACAAAAACAAGGCCTAAAATCCACTTTTTTCTTTTTACTAATATCAAAAAAGTAAAAGAACTAACAACAAGCATAAATAAAGCGCTTCTTGAAAATGTTAAGAAAATACACAAAAGAGTTGTTATTAACAATAAAACAGTTATTATGGCAAGTTTCTTTCTACCTTTTTTTAAAAAATACAAAAGTATTCCGCATAGAAAAATAAAATATAAAACAAAAAAACTACCAGCAAAATTTGGGTCAAGAAAGGTGGAAAATAGTCTGTGCATATGATCATCCCAGCCCAAATAATAAAGATTGCGAAGATTGGAGTAGAAAAAATACTGGATCAATCCAAATAAAACAAATAATGCCCCGCTTATAGCAAGAATGAATATAATTTTCTTTCTAAACTCAAATGGAAAATCTCTTACTACATAATATAAGCCAGCATACAATACCCATCTTCCTAGATAAGAGAAAGAAACAATAAGTTCACTATTCGATAAGTATTTAATATTAACAAAAAGAGATATAAGTGCTACTCCAACAAATAATAATATTGAACTCGTCATTCTGGCTTGCCCAGAATCTCTTTTTGTATTAGGAGATTCTGGATGTTTAGGCGAAGCCTGATTACCAGAATGACGTATTTCTTTTACCAACCAAGCTAAAATTAAAATAACAGCTACCAAATCAACTGGTTTTACAAAAACACTATTGCCTAGATTCACCCTAATAACTTCCCCGATTGTAAAAGTAAACATTAAAATAGCAAACAATACTTCTAATACTCCCACATTTCTCCTCCTTTTAAATAAATACTTACTCTAGTAACTGAATTATTATATATTAAGTGCCAATTACTAAACCTACTAGGGATAGACGAGCCTTGAGAAGCAATGTAATTAAATCTATCTCCCTTTTTTACCCAAGAAGAATCGATAAATGGAAAGTCAACGTAGTAAAGATTGTGAAACCCGTATAAAAGAACCCTATCTTTTGTTTTTATATGTGTTTTGAAATAACCATCGGTGTCATAAAAATCTCCAAATGAAAAGTTGAGATTCTGAGTTAAAAATTCACTTTTTGATTCTTTACCTATTATCACTGGTATATATTTTGCATTCGCACCTCCTCTATAAACAATAGAAATTAAAGAACAAAAAAAAATTATAAATATAGATAAGTTCGCTATTGTTTTAAGATTTTTGATCTTAGTTATCTCCCGAATTACTCCTCCTGCCACTATTGATAATGCTGGTAGGTAGGGCAAGATAAATCTTCCTCCTCCAGTTCTTGGGGTGAAATACCAAACGAAAATTCCCAAAAAAGAATATAAAACAATAAGCTTCATTTGGATAGAAAATTTTTTAAAAAAGACTATGACTAAAGGCAAAAATATTATATAGATTGGTGGGATTGGGTCAGGAGATCGCGTGAACAAATTCCATGTATCAAATAAAAAGCGAGATGGGTTGAGCAAGCTTACATCAAAATTCACTTTATAAATATTTGTAAAAAAAGGGTAAATTGGATTTCCAGTATGAATATATGAAAAGATAAACCAAGGCAGTGGGAATAATAAACCAATAAACAAATAAACCAATAATTCAATTACTAAGTTTTTAAATGATTTTTTGCGATACCAAAAATATAGTATCAATAAGACCCAAAATATAAATAACGATCCTATTGCTAATAGTTTGGTAGATATAGCAAGTCCTAGCATTGTTGCCGATCCGATAAGCCATCTTTTCTTTTTTGTATTAAGCCAATTTATTAGTCCCCAAAACGCCATAATTTCAAAAAATGTCCTTGTTAAATCTACATACGCCGTTGTTGATTGCCATCCAACTATTAAATTTGAGTAAAATACAATAACCGGTATAAGAGAAATTTTAGGAGCAAAAAACATACGAGATAACTTATATAAAGCAACTGATGATAATATGCCAAAAGAAAAATGAATAAACTTTGCTAGTGTTTCGCTATCAAACGATAAGACTGCAACATAAAGCATTTCTGTAAGCTTTGGCATGACAGAGTAATATAAAAGGCCTCCCGGAATGTAAAAGATTGAATGGTTGGATAAATATATTTTCGGCAAAGTTAAATGGTACCAAAGCGCATCAAAACCAAGTTCGGGACCAAGCACTCCAATGAAATTTATAATTGCTTGTAAAACAAAAAGCGATAAGAGAATGACTGTTAATAAATTGTATTTAAAAAAATCAACATCTAATTTCTGAATTTTCTTAAATGTTTTAAAAGATCTAAGTAAATTCATTTTTAACTTTTTTCCATAGAGATATAAAACAATTGCTAGGTAAATAATTGTTAATAGAGTAATGTTCTGTCTGTAAATAAACCCTAATACCCCGAGTAAAAAAATTAGATATGAATAAATTCCTATCAAAATGGCAAATGTAAACATACCCCTCCCCTACAAAGAAGATTATTTATATACTGATAAAGAATAAATATAGACCAAAGTATAAAAGCAATAAACACTATTTTTTGTGCCATAACGGTTACGCACACAAATCATTCTTATTCTAACATAGACTGGACTGGGCTTATCGACTCCCGTGTCAGAAGCGCTCGCTCGAGGTAAATGTGATTAGAATGGTACAATACATAAAATAATACATGATTTCATGCGTCACAAAATCTACAAAATACTTTCTTCAAATTATTAAAAAATTTGCTCTGGAATATAAAGAAATTTTTATTATTCTTCTTATTTCAGTAAGCTTCTTTTACAAGTTAATCATTAATCATAATCGGATGATCTATCCCGCATCCGATGTAATAAGCATGTATTCATTTTGGAGATCGTTTCTAGTAGAGTCTGTTTTAAAATATCATACCTTTCCGCTTTGGGATCCATATATGTTCAGTGGCATACCCTTCTTAGGCGATGCTCAATCGGGGATGTTTTATCCATTTACATTACTCTTTTATCTTTTCCCAATAAATTTAGTATTTGGGTATGCGTTTATACTAGATTTTTTCTTAATAGGACTTTTTACGTATCTTTTTGCAAGAAGAATAGGTTTAGAAAAATTCAGCTCATTAGTTTCTGGTATATCTATGATGCTGAGTGGAACCTTCACCCTCCTTATCTACGAAGGACATTTATTTGTTGCGGATGCTATTATATGGTTTCCACTCATCCTTTTCTTATTCGAACTTGCACTTATTAAAAAGCAAATTATTTTTGGAATTATATCTGGAATTCCTTTGTCTTTTATGGTATTGGCTGGGCATACTCAACCAGCAGTTTTTGGCTCTCTTGCTTCTTTGGGATATTTTGCACTTCGTATCATTATGGATTACAAAACATACAAGAAACATATATTACCTATAATGTTTGTTCCTATTATTGCTTTTATTGTTGCTTTCTTGCTTTCATCTATTCAGATTTTACCAAGCCTACAACTATCAAGACTGTCTATTAGGAGTGCGGGTTTATCATACGAATTTGCCTCGGACTTCGCGCTGCCACCAAAACAGCTTGTATCATTTCTACTTCCACATTTCTTTGGATCTCCTTTAAACCAAACATATTGGGGAAAAGGAAATTTCTGGTCGCTTTGCGGCTACGCTGGAATTTTACCTCTGATTTTTGCTGGAATAGCAGTCATATATAATAGAAATAAATATGTCTTAATATTTGTTTTGTTGGCTCTTTTTGCGCTTTTATTTTCTTTTGGCTCTCATTTTTTCATCTTTCCAATCTTTTATAAATACGTTCCGGGTTTTAATATGTTTCGCGTACCAGCGAGATTTTTGTATATTTATGGATTTTCCATATCAATTCTTGCTGGTATTGGAATAAATTTTTTTATTAAAAATAAATACGCGAGTATAATAAAAGTTAAAAAATTTGAAGTTCTTCTTCTAGGAATTTTCTTAACTATCATAATTTTTGTTTTGTCGTTAAATTTTCGTCAAGACAAGATTGTATTACTGGAAAAATTTATATTGAAAAATAGTTACGCACTTGGAATAAACCATTCAACTTTATATTTTCAAATACAAAATGATCTTATTATTTTGTCAATTTTTATTATTTTTTCAGTTATCATTCTAAGACTGCTAAAAAGATACGGTCTATCTTTCATTATAAAAGTAATAATAATTGCATTAATCACATTCGACCTTGGTTCTTTTGGAATGAAGTTCTACGAAACAAGAAACATTAACGAGGTATTTACAATCCCTGAAATAATCAGAAAAATTAAGTACGATAAAAGTAAATTTAGAGTATTTGATTTGTCTGGAAAATTTATTACCCCCTTAAGTGCAGAAAGAATAGAAAGCGTAACGGGTATAAATTCCAGCTATCTTAAACACTATCAAGAATTTGTTTGGTTAATTGGAGATCATTTAAAAACTCCTTATGAGAATTTTCTTGATTTCTACAATATTAAAAACCCAAAAATTCTAAAAATGCTAAATGTCAAATATGTAATTTCTAAAGGTGCTTTACCTAATAAAGAATATGCAAACATATATAACAAAAATTACTATCTTTACCAAGATATCGATATCCTTCCTAGGGCATATATTGTTGGCAATGCAAATGTAATACAAGACAAAAAAGAGACTTTTAGAATACTGCAAAGTAAGAATTATAATCCTAAAGAATATATTTTATTAGAAAAAGCCTCAAGAGTTACTCTTAAAAACAAAGAAAAATTTAGATCTGTTAAGATTACTTCATACAAGCCAAATGAAATTAAGTTAAAAACTAGTGTTTATTCGTCTGGTTTTCTCGTCTTAAGCGAAATCTGGTATCCTGGTTGGAAAGCGTACGACAATGGGCGCGAAACAGAAATTCTTAAAACAAATTACATGTTTAGATCAATCTATCTTAAAAAAGGAATGCACGATATAACTTTTGTTTATGACCCAATTTCTTATAAAATTGGCAAAGCAATTTCTATATTAACTCTTTTTGTAGCAATATTATTTATACATCGCAATAGAAAATATTTATATAGTCACGTGCGCTCTATACAAACTTTCTGGGCATGATAAAATCGAAGGACAAAAATATTATCATAGTAGTACCAACTTATAATGCAAAAGGTTCGATAATAAAGGTTCTATTGGGAACATTAAATAATGTACCAAATGCAAAAATCTTAGTAGTTGACGACAACTCTCCCGATAAAACAGCGCAAATAATAAATAAAAATTTTCTAGGAAACAAAAGAATAAATGTTATTGTTAGAAAATCAAAAGGCGGAAGAGGATCGGCTGTTGTTAGAGGGTTCAAAGAAGCTCTCAAGGATAAAAAGGCAGCTTTATTTATAGAAATGGATGCTGATTTAGTTCATAATCCAAATGACCTACCAAGATTAATAGAAAAAGCAAAAAAATATGACGTGGTAGTTGCTTCTAGGTATATGGTCTCTTCACAAATAATCAAATGGAGCTTAAAAAGAAGACTAATAAGCCGCTTTGCCAATCTATGGATTAAATTTATGTTAGGTATTTCATTAACCGATAATACAAGCGGTTTTAGGTGCTACAGAAGATACGTTCTTGAAACAATCGACTTTAATTTAGTTGCATCCAATGGTTTTATTGTTCTTACGGAAATTGCAAACCAAATTTATAAAAAAGGTTTTAGTTTTGCGGAGATTCCAATAGATTTTATACCAGTTGACATAAATCGTTCAAATCTAAACTTAAAAGAGTTAAAAGAAGCGTTTTTTACAGTTTTAAGGTTAAAAATAACTAATATAAAAATGCACTTATTAAATAATTTCTAGAGTGGGTAATGGAAAGATAAAATGTCCTCCTTTTTTAAGATAATCTTGTTCTCTTTTTAAAAATTCTTCCTTAAAAAACCATGGTAAAACTAACATATAATCAGGGTTTTCTAACCGCGCTTGTTCTTCAGATATAATTGGTATAGCAACAGAGGCAATTTTTTTGCCCCATTTTTCTGAATTTCTCTCAACTGCGGCGCTAATTAGGCTTTTATCTAAATTACAAAATTGCAATAGCGTATTACCCCGCGTAGATGCTCCATAAATATATACTTTTTTATTCTTTTTCACAAGATTTACTATAAATTTATATAAATTGTTCCTGTTCTTTTTTATTCTATTGGCAAAATTTTTATATATTTTAATTTCATTAAGCTTAAAGCTCTTTTCATGCTCTCTTAATCGCTTAACGGATTCCTCAACGAGTCTACTATTTTTATGAGAGATATAGGTTCTAAAGCTTCCTCCATTTATTGGGCTTTTCTCTACGTCAAAGACGGCTAAGTTATGTCTATTTAGTAAATTTTCAAGCGATTTTAGAGAATAATAACCAAGATGTTCGTGTAAGATATTATCAAAAGCATTTTGTCTTAGCATTTCTACAAGATAATTTTGCTGAACAACAAAAACTCCACGTTTATGCAAAATTTTTTTTACATCAGAAACAAATTGATTGGGATTGTCAATATCGTAAAAACAAGATATGGCAGTTATTATATGAGCTTTTTTATTCTTTACTTTTTGTATATATGATCTATAATTAAAAAAATTATTTATAACAAAATCTGCATGTTGTTCGCATTCCTTTGCAAATTTTCTAATTGGCTCAACCCCAACTCTTACTATATGCTTTGGATAATAACTTAACAATGTTCCATCGTTTGCGCCTATATCAACTGCGATTAATGCTTTAAACCCTTGATCCTTAACTTTTTTAAGTGACTTTTCTACAATTTCTTTTAATTCTTTTTTCATAGTATTATTGATTCCAGATTTATAACCGTATCTTTCTGTATAAAGAGATGATTGCGGAGCTGTGTGTTTAAGCTGGAGTAAATTACATGTTTCGCAAAGTATTAAGCAAAGGGGATATTTTTTAGGTTCTTTGTTAGTCTTTGTAAAATCGGATAAATAATGATCACCTAAAGACAAAATATCGACAAGCTTATTAGACTTACAAGATCTGCACGCTCTTACGGTCCTATAATGATCATTCTTTAATCGTTTAACTTTAGTCTTTAAGTTTTTATACCTCATGTGTAATTAGTAATAATTTTACATTATTTTTCATTTATGGAATATAAATACCTAAGTCCTGGTAGATAACTTGCAAGAAGACTGTACTTGCTTGGATCGCATCCTGTTAGTTTTAATTGTTTACAAAACCATTCTGTGTCTCCACCAAATACAATCAATTTTGTTACCCCTTTTTTTCTTAATAAATCAAAAGATCTATGGTTCTTATCGAAAATGTAACCTATGTCTATATATTCAAAATTTGCATAATAAAATCCGGCAAGCCTGTATACAGCAACGAGATCTTTTTTTGAGAGATGCTTATCAAATAATCCATCAAAATCATAATAACTAGAGCTATCCTTTGCAAAGATTCTCGTAAGATACTTATTTTTATCTGCCCAACCAAAACCATACGGCAATATAAAAAGTGTATTTAGAAAATAGTAAAAAAATAGAGTCAAAAATACGATGCAGAAGATATATTTTCCCATTTTGCTATATACAATAAATTGATGTATTCCACTTGAAACAATGAGCATAGAAACTGAGTACAAATTTAACAAATACCTCGGCAAATAATAATAAATAAAAAGGTGTTCAATACTAAGTAAAATAAAAAATAAAAAAACCCCCGAACGTTTTAATCGTTTTATAACATAGGATATACGACACAACAAAAAAATGATTCCTAAAAAAAATAATGGACTAAAGACTACTAAATTAGAATAAGAAAACAACAACCTATTGATACCTATATAGTTAAACAACGTAATCTTGTCTATGGCTTTGTCGTCTGAAACATAAGAAAAAGCTGGAAATACTGGATTGCCAGTAATTATGTAAGCTCTTATGTACCAAATACAGGAAACTAGGAAGGCAAAAAATAAGAATACCATACCTAGTTTAAAGTAGTACAATTTGTGTTTCTTGGTAAAGAAAAAATATAAGAAAAATATTGGAGAGAAAGCTACTTCCCACAGTTTAGTTGACAATCCTCCACCAAAAAAAAATCCAGAAAGCATTACGCTACGCATTGTATATTTTTTTTCACTAACAATTAAAAAAACAGATAGCAGCCATAAAAACAGCGCCTGAAAATCAACGTTTGCAATTGATGCGTGGCGGATAATAACTGGAGCAGACACAAATAATACTGGAGCATACATCCCCAAAAAATTAGTTTTTTTATTGCTTCCTATGTAGCAAAGAAGCATAACTACAAGAACATAAAACATAAAGTGAACATATCTTGAGGCATCTTTAACTCCTAGAAATTGTGTAATCACATAAACCATTTCGCCTAGCTGAGGAATGGGAAGAACCCGTTGTATCTCCTTAGAGTCTAACATCATGGTATGGGATTTTAGATAAATAAGAGGTAAATCTGTATGATAGCCCACTGCGTCTTCACCTATCTCTGGAGGAATTAATCGTAAAAAAGAAATCAGAATAAAAACAAAAATTCCAATATAAATCCATTTATCTCTATTAAAATATACATTCGATTTATTAATTACATCAAAAAGATCTTTTAGAGTGTCTTTGAGTTTGCTAAGAGGGTGTAATGCAATAATTACTAAGATTACTATATACGTAAATAGGATTCGAGCATGTAACAGAGATAACGCGCCTAATATTGCGATACCAGTTCCAACCAAAATGTAACCCAACGCAATATTTATAAAATGTTCTAGATTGCCAAAGTTTTCTTTAATAATTAATAACCTTATTTTTTTACCAATTAAATAAAAGATTAGAATAAGACTTATTGCTAACAAAAAATTTACTATAACATGCATTATCCCAATAATATTAAACGTAATGCTTACGTAATCTGCTCTAAGAAATTTGTAATTATCAACAATATTTAAAAAAAGTCTGTCAATACTATACATTTTGAATCCTTACCATAATGTATTATCATTAGAGCTGTTTCTCATCTCTATTAAATCATTAAAGCTTGAATTTACTATAATCTTTTCTATTATCCTATTTTTGTAAAATAAAGGTAAACGTGACAAATTTATAATACACGGCTTTCTGTTAGTGCATTTATAGAAATATATTGTTGTCTCTAAATTATCTTTAGTTTTCAAAGTAATCCATGCCCTGTCACCTTTTTGACCAACATTACTTCCCCACACAACAAGAACAGTATTGTCTGAGCCTACAGATTTGTTGGTTAAAAATGAATTAATATTTCGTACTGTACTTTTTTGTAAAACTAGATTATTAATATTATTTAAAAAACGTTTCTTATACAAGCCTTCTGATTTTGGAATAAAAGCAAAATCAACTTGTAATAAATACTTTTTAAATTTAGGAACTGTATCGAGAAACCTTTCTTTAAAAAAATCTTTTCCTGAATCTTTTTTAAGCAACAGGAAATCACCAATTTTATTAACTGGAGTAAAATTATTTAGTATAAATCTTAATTCAAAATTTCCCCTAATAAAATCCG
This sequence comes from Patescibacteria group bacterium, assembly GCA_038062115.1. Lineage (GTDB taxonomy): Bacteria > Patescibacteriota > Microgenomatia > Levybacterales > UBA12049 > JBBTXS01. Next base: position 67,610 of record JBBTXS010000001.1, on the reverse strand, counting down.
GAACACCATCTTGTACAGCCAATACTTTTTTATTATATATAATGTATTGTATGCCTCTTTCTTTTATATACCTAACCTGTTTCTCTTGAGCAATAAGAGAAGAAGAATCATAGACATTAGAATAATAGGGCGGCTTTTGCTTATTAAGTATATAAAAAATTGGATCGCCAGGAAAGCTAAATATCTTTCCTTTATAATTTAAGTCTTTCTCAATTCTTTGTTTAACTAAACCATATTCATTTTTACTACTTAATAAATTATTTACGTTTTTATTAAGACACGCTTTCGGATCTAGATTGGCTAAATTATATTCAGTATTAAAGTGCTTAAATGGTATTCTGTAAAGAATAAATATTCCAAGTATCGAAGAACAAATTAAAATAGATAGACTTGGTACCTTCAGTTTTTCTAAAAACTTTCTAAAATCGTAAAAAAGCAGCATAAAAAGAAGAAATGATATAAAAGTAATTTGTTCTGAAATTGAACGAATTAAACTTTTCTGTTCAAGAAGTATCAAAACAGATATTAAGCCTAACTGTAAGTAAAATATAAAATTAAAATCAATTTTTCTAAAAAACTTATTGTAAGTGATGTAAAAAATTGTCAGAAAAATTGATACAAATGTAAATAAATTTTCAGGAGATCGTGAATAAGGAAAAAATGGAGTTTTAGCATATAAAGCGCTATCTGATAATCTTATAAATGAGACATAAAAATCATATAAAATATTGTTATAAGTTAAATATACTGCAAAAGGAATTAGTCCTATTATTATACCCAAAGAGAAAACAATTATTGATTTACCTGTATTTTTGTAATAATTTCTTGAGAATATGTTTCTAAAGCCGTACTTTATTATCGGATTAAAAAGTATAAATAGAGTAACTATTAAAACCCCGTACGTTCCCTGATCATTCACCAAAGAAAATATTAGTCCTGTAGCTACTCCAAGTACAAGGGTAATTTTAGATGGCAAATAGCTGTTTCTTAAAAATAAATATGCTGTTATACATGCTAAAATAGTAATTATCCCATACCGATTAAACACGTCATGTCCTATAAATTTTTCGATAAAAAAATAAAAAAGTATAAAAATTAATAGAGCATACAGCTTGTCTTGCCAGACTTTCATAATGACGATAAAAAATAAAGTATATAAAATTGGCCCAATAAAAAAAGAAATCAATTGAAAAAAAGGGAGGGTATTTTCGTAGTACGGAAGAAGTCCATAAGGATAAAATGTGTCTTTATATGGAAGAAGACCTTTATATGAAGAATAATCCCATGTTAAAAGCGCTTGGGTATCAAAATTATAATTTTTATATACCTTACAATACCCTTTAAAGGTAACAATCGCTAAAACACAGAAAAATAAAAAAATTATAATTGCTTGAAAGAATAAAGATTTATTTTTAATAATCATGTTTTTATTTTGAAAATTTTTCTTCTTACCGTGACTATGGATAATAAAAGTAAAGGAGAAATAATAAATAGAAAAAATACGAAGTTATCGAAATAAAAGGGATAGCCAAAGTACTGCGCGTATCCAACTATTTTATTTTCTCCTATTGTAGGAATAGGAAATAGGTTTCTAATTTTCCTGAAAAAAAGGGTTAATAAGACTTCTATAGAAAAGTAGAAAAGCGCTTCAATCAGAATCTTTATATGTGTTGATTTATTAAAACGCATAAACTATAGTATTATAACCCAAAATGACCCAAAAAAATTTAGTGCGATATTCAACATGGAAACCAAGTCGACCTCTATCCAACGGCGCAATCGCCTATCATAATGCTGTTGTAAATGCCTCTTGGCATAAAGAAAATATCAAGGAATTAATAAAAATTGTGGGGAAAAAAATAAAAAATAGCGATATTGTGGTTGATTATGGAGCTGGAACCGGCACATCAAGCATATATTTATTAAAATATTTAAAAACAAATTTCAAATTATTACTTGTAGACAACTCACCCTCTTGGTTAACAAAAGCATACGAAATATTTCACTTAAATAAAAATGTTTCTTTTTTTCTTTTGGAAAAAAAAGTTGATGGATATACGGCACTTGATGAAACAATTGGAAAAAATTCTGTGGACCATGTGGTATCCGCAAATACTGTTCATCTCATACCAAATATAAAAGAGGCATTTAAGGGTATTTATGCAGCCTTAAAAAATCACGGAACTTTTACTTTTCAAAGCGGCAACATTATCCGCGCTCCAAGAAATCGTGGGGTTTTAATGATTGATGATTCAGTAAATAAAATCCATGATATTGCCATTGAAATTATACGTACTGATAAAAAATTCAATAAATATAAAAATAGTCTTGATAAACGAATCGAAAAACAAATTCAGCAACGCATATTTATTTTTCCCACTCCCCGACCAATTGAATATTATTTAAAGATCTTAAAATCTGTCGGTTTTAAAAACGAGAAAGTAACATATAAACAGATAAAAGTAAAATATAAAGATTGGCTAAGATTTGTAAGAATTAAACGTTTACAGGCGGGCATTTTGCCAGAGATTGGAGGCAAGGATGCACCAAGAAAAGAAGAACAAGACAGAGACACTATAATAACAAAGGCATCTCATGAGTTTTTTAGGAAACTTAAAAAGCAAAATCCTCTAGCAACTGCTAGATCATTTACAGCAGAATGGATATATGTGTCAGTTGAAAAATGAACCAAAGTAAAATTCTACCTCCTGAACCAAAACCGTAAGATAATTCCTTTCTGTCTATAATCTCCGTTTTCTGGTAAAATTACCTTGGAGATAGCACACTTATGAAGAATAAGTCTCCGTACGATATAGAATACCAAGCCTTTGCTAAATTTATTAAAGGCGAAAAAATTCCGATCCGATACATAGTAATACTTATTTTAAAATCCTTCCTTTCTATTTTTGAGATGTTTATTCGCTATATTCCTGGAGGTTTTGGATACAGCTTGCGGTATTTGTACTATAAAACAATGCTCAAAAGAATGGGTAAAAATGTGCTTATTGATGTTGGAGTTTTTTTGAATGGAACTAAAAATATTTCAATCGATGATTATACTTGGATAGATATGGGATGCCGTATTGAAGCAATGTTAGGGGAAATACAAATAGGAAAAAGAGTTCATATTGCGCCCTATGCTATTATTGCTGCACGAGAAAAGGTGATAATACATGATTATGTAGGTATTGGAGCTTCAGCTAAAATCTATGCCAATAGCGAACGGCCATATGGTGGAAAACGTATGAGCGGTCCTATGATTCCAGAAGAATACAAAGCATTCTATTCTAAAGAAATTGTACTTGAAAAAGATTCCTGTGTCGGCACAGGAGCTGTTTTACTTCCCGGAGCATACATTGGAGAAGGTGCGATAGTTGGTGCTAATACTGTTATTAAAAATAAAATTGAGCCCTACAATATCGTGGCCGGATTACCCCCTCGCATTATTGGAAAACGAGATAAAGTAATCGTTCCCGACTTATGATTAATCTTCATGTTGACGTTGACAATTTTTGGGTTTATGAAAAGGAATTTAATATCAAAATCAACAAAGATCAGGAATATATTTATTCTCAGGCTTTACCTGTACTTCTTAATCTATTAAAAAAATCCCAATCAAAAGCAACGTTTATGGTTATTGGTCAAGATCTTAAATTAAAAGCTTGCCAAGCTTTTTGTAAAAAAGCATTATCCATCGGACATGAAATCGCTAACCACAGCTTTGATCATCCAATCTCATTCGGCACTATGTCCTATCAACAGAAAAAGCAACAAATCATTAAGACCCATCAACAGATTATAAAAATTTGCGGAAAAGAACCTGTTGGTTTTAGAGGTCCGGGTTATTATCAAGACAAAGAAATAATCACGATTTTACAAAAACTTAATTATAAATACGATGCCAGTCTTATTCCAGGATTTTCTCAAATTTTAATGAGTATTTATGCTAATATAAAAGGAGGTAAAAACAGATATAAAACTTTTGGCCGTTTGAGTTACCTCCTAAGTCAACAGCATCCATTTATTGCTAAAGGTATGCATCGAAACAATGAGCTGTTAGAATTACCAATTTCCGTAATGCCTTTTTTTCGCCTCCCAATACACACTACCTTTGCCTATTTTTTAGGTGATTGGTATCGCAAACTAATCTTAGCCTTTTTAAAAACTAGGCATAAATATCTTCTGTATTTATTTCACGCGATTGATTTTGTTGATCTTAAAGGACATTATAATCATCCTGTCATTCCACTACGATATACTTTTGGTGAAAGGATAAGTTTTATTCAGAAGATTTTAGATCTTTTAGTTCAAGTAGATAATGGGCCGTTAAAAACTTCACGAGATAGCATTAACAATTTATAACCATCCGCCGTTAATGTCAATTACAGCAGCTGTTATATATGAACTTTCGTTCCCAGCTAAATAGGCAACAAGACTTGCCACTTCTTCAGGCGTACCTATCCTACCTAAGGCAATTTGAGGTAGAAACTGTTTCCGATATTTAGCAGGAATGCTACCAGACATATGCGTATCGATGTAACCAGGACAGACTGCGTTGACAGTAATATTGTATTTTGCCACCTCAAGAGCTAATGACTTGGTCATACCAATAAGGCCTGCTTTTGAGGCAGAGTAGCTTGTTTTTCCATATGCTCCTTTCGCCGCGATCGAGGACATATTGATAATTCTGCCATATGCACGTTCCTGCATTTTTGGCAATAACTGTTGAGTTACATAAAAAGGGCCATACAGATTTGTTTTGAGAACCTCATTCCATTCTTGTCCTGACATTTTGAGAAAAGTTCTGTCTCTGACAATTCCGGCGTTATTCACCAACACATCAACGACCCCAACTTTTTTCAAGACCAACTTGCAATTAGACTCCACCTCAGCTTTTTTTGAAACATCAAAGCATATTGTCATTGCCAAAGCGTTGAGCGTTCTCAATTCTTTTTCGGTAGCTTTCAATTCTTTACTCGAATGAAAACCATGTAATATAATCTGGTATCCTTCCTTAGCTAGTCGAATAGCAATGGCTTTTCCGATTCCCCGACTTGATCCAGTTACTAATGCTGTTTGTCTCATATGTTTTTTATAAGTATTGCCGCTCCTTGCCCTCCCCCAACGCAAACACTAGCAATACCTAACTTACCACTGGCTTGTTTTAGTCCTGCAATTAGGCTGCCAATTATCCGTACTCCACTCATTGCTAAAGGGTGTCCAAGAGCGATAGCGCCTCCATAAATATTTACAATTCTTGAATCTATTTTCAACTCTTTCATAACAGCCAATACTTGTGCTGCAAATGCTTCATTAATCTCAAAAAGATCAATATCCCTAATTTTTAAAGAATTTCTTTTTAGTACTTCTTCTATCGCGTATTTTGGGCCCATACCCATCAGTTCCGGCTTTAATCCCACGAACACTGCGTCCAAAATCTGAGCAATAGGCAATAAGCTGTATTTCTTTAAACCTTTTTCCGAAGACAATAATACAAGAGCTGCTCCATCATTAATACTACTTGAATTTCCTGCTGTGACAGTTCCATTAGTTTTAAAAACCGGTTTAAGTTTTGCCAATTTTCCAAGGGAAGTATCCTTTCGCGGCTCCTCATCAGCTTGCAGTTCTTTCATTTCTATAATTTCTTTAGAGAAAATTTTCTTTTTCTGCGCTTTCAATGCTTTCTTATGGCTATTCAAAGAGAAGATATCTTGTTCTTCACGGCTTATAGAATATTTTCGCGCAATATTCTCAGCTGTTTTCCCCATCATTTGATTGCTTATGCTGCAGCATAATGCGTCATTCTGAAGCGAATCTATCAATTCAGTTGAACCAGCTTTAGCTCCCTGTCTGGCTCTTTTTACAAGATATGGAGCCTGGGACATACTTTCCATTCCTCCTGCCAAAATAAGATTCGCATCATTTGTTTTGATCAAACGAAATCCTTGTATTACAGCATTCATTCCCGATGCGCACGCATGATTTATAGTATATGATGGTACGGTTTCACTAATGCCGCTTTTAAAAGCGGCTATTCTGGCAGGATTCAAACCAATACCAGAAGATAGCACATTTCCCATAATCACTTCATCTGTTCCTTTCTTAAGATATGGATATTTATTTAAAAAATAAAAGAACAATGGCTTTGATAGTTCTGGTGCAGATAAATTTGATAAAGATCCCAAAAATTTTCCGACTGGAGTTCGCTTAATATCTACTATATACATGTTGATTTATTATCAAGTGTAAACTATATTATACTACATTATTATTGTATGACTCCTAAAAATATTGGCGAATATAGGTATTACGACTATTGTCGCTTCTGTTTTAGTAACCAAGTTGAACCAGTTATAAATTTGGGATTAATGCCTCTTGCCGGGGAATTCCTTAAAAATCTTAGTAAAAAAACCCTAGAGAATGAAAAATTTTATCCATTGGAACTTATTTTTTGCAAAAAATGTTATCTACTTCAAGCTAATGCAGTTATTAATAAGGATTTAATTTTTAAAGATTATTTTTACCATTCGTCAGCTATAAAAACTCTTGTTGATTATTTCGATGAAAACGTCAAGTATATTAAAAAACTTTATCCTAATGCTTCAAAAACCTTTATAGTTGAGATCGGATGCAATGATGGATCTTTTATTAAATCTTTAATAAAAAATGGCTACAAAGCTTTAGGAGTTGATCCCGCAACAAATATTGTAAAACCATTAATTGAAAAAGGTCTACCAATAATTAATGCGTACTTTACCCAAAAACTTGCAAAAGAAATCAATGGTAAATATGGCAAGGTAGATGCAATTTATAGCTTTAACACTTTTGCACATATCCAAGACATGCATGATATAGTCCGCGGAATAAAACTACTTCTAAAAAAAGATGGAATTTTAGCTTTTCAAGTACATTACTTAGCAAATCTTGCTAGAAAAACACAATATGACATGATATATCATGAGCATCAATATTACTATTCTTTACTTACTCTGCAAAAGTTCTTTGAAATGCATAAGATGGAAATATTTGATATAAAATTTGCAAAATTACATGGAGGGTCAATAATGTATTATCTGCAAAATAAAAGGACTGGAAAAAATGCTGTCTCAGAAAAAATTAATAAGCTTATTAGAAAAGAAAAGGAACAATGCCTACACAAAGCTGAAACTTTCGCAAAGTTAGCAAAAAAAATAACCAAACAAAAAAACGGTCTTCTCAAAATTCTTAATAATCTAAAACAAAAAAAAATGAAAATTGTAGGATATGGGGCATCTGGAAGAGCTACAATTATTATGAATTATTGTGGAATTGATAAAAAATATCTTGATTATATAGTGGATGACTCACCAGCAAAGCAATATGCTTTTACTCCCGGAACACATTTAAAAATTTATCCTTCATTAAAAAAACTTCATAAGAGTAAACCTAACTATATCTTGTTGTTTGCTTGGTCATTTATTAATGAAATAAAAAAAAGAAACATTAATCTAAAAAATAAACTAAAATTTATTATCCCATTACCAAAGGTAAAAATAATTAGCTTATGAAAGATAAAGTCGTTGTGCTTGGAGCAAAAGGAATGACCGGAAGAATAGTCTTTAGATTTTTAAAAAATTATTTTCCAAATTCGATTTTTGGTACAACAAGAAACAAAAGTGAAATAAAAAAAAACTTGTTTTTATTCCGTGCACAATTTACTAAAAAAGATTTTGAAATTATTCAAAAAAAATTAAAAAAGATTGATTTTGTTATAAATTGTATAGGAATTGTTGAGCAAAATGCACCTACAAGCAAATTAATTCATATTAACTCTCTTTTCCCTCACATTTTACTCGAATTATCAAAAAAGCATAACTTTAAAATTATTCACGTTTCATCTGATGCGGTATTTTCCTCTTTAGCTGGAAAAGTAGATGAGATATCTCCTGCATCTGCTGATAGTAATTACGGAATAAGTAAATTGCTTGGGGAATTACGCGTTCCTAATGCCTTGAATATTCGAACATCAATCATCGGACTTGATCCAATAAAACATAAAGGAATATTGGAATGGGCAAAAAGAGCAAAGCAGAAAAAATTACGTGGATTTACAAATCAAATCTGGACAGGTTGCACAACTTGCCAGTTTGCCACCCTATGCAAGTATATTATTCAAAACAACAGATTTTCTGAATTATCAAAACAATCTAACATTTATCATTTTGCACCTGTTGGGCCTGTTACGAAATTCAGAATCATTAAAGAATTTTTACAACTTATTCGCTCCTCAAAAGTTGTTGAAAAATCACACGGTAAAAAAATTTCTCGAGCACTTAGTAGTTATTATCTTGACTCATCAACTCTAAATAAATATACTAGATCATTGCCCCAAGCGCTCAAAGAATTACTTGATTTTGAGAAAGAACTTATATGAAAAAACATAAATTAGCATTTGTTTTGGGAACACGAGCAGAACTTATTCGCGCAGTACTCATATTGGAGCATCTTCAAAAAGCAAAAGATGTTGATTTGATTCTTATTTGGTCTGGTCAGCATTACTCAGATAATTTAAAAGGCGTATTTTTTAAAGAACTTCATGTCAAAAAGCCAGACATAGAGCTTGATTGCAAAGGAGAGACAGATGCAGAAGTTGCATCAAAAGCTATTGCTTCATTGTACCCAGTGTTACATAAAATCAAACCCGATGCTGTAGTATTTTTGGGAGATACCAATACTGTAGTTGGTTGCATTGCTGCAGCTCAATTGAATATCCCAATTCTTCATATCGAAGGATGCTGGCACTCGTATGATTGGCGGTTACCTGAGGAAAAATATAGAACGCTTGCTGACCATCTTGCTGATGTAATCTATACATATGCGCAAGGGTATAAAGACCAAGGTATCGCAGAAGGACTTAATCCCAAATATATTGTGGTTACCGGACATCCTGGCATTGATATCTTGGAAAGATTTTATTTTAGTAAAAAAGTAAAATTGGAGAAAATGGCAACTGAAGAATTTTTTGCCAAAAGAGGACTACAAAAAAACAATTATTATTTTATGACCTGCCATAGAAGAGAAAATGTCCATATACAAAAGTCATTCCTGGCTATTTTGAATCTAATTGAACACGCCAAGCATACTGTTTATTTTGCTGCAAGTTACCGAACACAAGCTGTCATAAAAGAAATGAAACAAAAGCTTCCAAAAAACCTCATCATGACCGACCCAATAGGATACGAAAAAATTCTTATTCTTATGACCCATGCTAAAGCAATTATTACTGATTCTGGAACAGTTAATGAAGAAGCCTGCATTCTCAATATTCCCTGTATCAATATTAGAAAAGCAACGGAACGGCCACAGGTTTATGATATCCGTTCTGCAGTAAAATTTGACCCAGACAAATCGGAAAAATACACGCCTGAAATTATTTTTAAAAAGCTTGAGAAAATAACAGTGACCAAGTGGCACCAGCCATTTGGGAGCAGAAATGGAACACAAGAAATTGCCGAGGATATTGTTAAGCGGCTGCGAGAGAATCGGCTTCGTGGTCACCTACCAGAAGATAATCATTTGCCTATACAGCATTCTTTTATGGAAGATGGTATCAAAATTTAAAAATAAATTACTTTGTATAATAATCCCCATGTTTAATGAAGAAAATACTGCTTCTTCATGTATCGATAAGGTTATCAAAGAAATAACCAAGATCAAAAATCAAATAAAATTAATAATTGTTGATGACGGAAGTATAGATAAAACCGCCGATCTACTTAAAAATAAAAAAAAACAATATAAAAATCAATTAGTTATTCTAAGTCATAAAAAGAATAATGGATATGGTGCAGCTCTTCAGACAGGAATTTCGTATGCTATTAAAGAGAGATACAAATTTTATCTCACAATGGATTCTGACCTTACTAACCCACCTAAATATATAGTTGACTTTATAAAAGTTATGTCAGAGGATATAGACTGTGTTAAAGCATCGCGCTACATTAAAGGAGGAAAAGTCGTTAACGTCCCCTATTTTAGACAATTAATTTCTATAATCGGCAATTACATAGCATCACTACTTTTTAATGTTGGAATAAAAGATTGTACCAATGGATTTAGAATGGTCAGGTTAGAACTCTTGAAAGGAATTAAATTTAAAGAAAAAAGTTTTTCTATAATCTTGGAGGAATTGTACTATCTTAAAAAAAAACACTCTCGTTTTAAAGAAATACCATATACATTAACCCCAAGAACTAATTCTAAATCCCATTTCAAGTATAATTTTAGAATTTTCCGCGATTACTTTAAGTACGCATTCAAAGCCTTTTTACTTCCTTAATTTCAACTCGTGCTGTATCTCAGGAAGTTTTAATAAAATCCTAACAGTTTCTAAAACGTTGAGTCTTTTTGTGTTTTCAGAGGTATAGGGCTTAATACTCTCTATATCTATGTCTCCTCTATAAAAGTATTTGTTATAATCAAGCCCTTGACTTTCAGGAGGTATTTTAAAGTAGCGTGAAGATTCTCCCGTTCTTAATAGCTCTTCCTTTGTTACTAAAGTCTCATGCATTTTTTCACCTGCTCGTACTCCAACTTCTTCGTACCCTTTTTTATAATTAAAAATCTTACAGACAGACTCAGCCAGAGTTTTTAAGGTGCACGCTGGGGACTTTCTCACATAAATATGCCCATTTTCTCCATTTGAAAGAACATAGAGCACTAAATCAACAGCGTCTATTAACGGTAGCAAAAAACGAGTCATATTCGGATGTGTAACTGGCAACTTTTTATTTTCCTTAAAAATAGACACGAAATATGGCAAAACTGATCCCCTGGTATAGAGAACATTTCCATATCTAACACAACATACTACCGTATCAGTCTTGCCTAAATCAGTGTAGTTTTTTGACTCTGCTATCATGACTTTTTCCACTAGTGCCTTTGTCATACCAACCACATTTATTGGATACACTGCTTTATCTGTACTAAGTATTACAACTTTCTTAACTTTGTGATGCATTGCTAAGTTAATAACATTATAAGTACCCAAAACATTCGTTTTTATTGCTTCAAGTGGAAAAAACTCACAGGTTGGGACTTGTTTCAGGGCTGCAGCATGAAATACGTAATCTACTCCGTCTATAGCCTTTTCAATACTTTCTTTATCTCGGACATCACCAATTACAAATTTTAGTAACTGACTCGCGTATTTATTCCTCATATCAAGTTGTTTCTTTTCGTCCCTGCTAAAAATTATGATCTTTTTAGGATTGTATTCCAGAAGTTTTCCAACAACGCTATTGCCAAAAGACCCAGTTCCACCAGTTATGAGTAGAGTTTTTCTCTCGATAACTTTTTTGTACTCAATTTTCATTTAGCTAGTATGATATCATTAAAACTGAACTTTATACAACTAAAGAATCACATGTTGCCTACCTTACGTTTGTATACATCTATAAGGGAGGCTCCATCCGCAGAAACTGAGTGAACAAGATTATAGTTTTTCTTTATTGAACTATCATCGAATCCTTCCCTAACTATCATAAAATAACTAACCAATACATAATCGTATGCTTTATCTTTCTCAAAACTATACATCTTAAGATGTTTTATTGGCGGAACACTTGTTAATGGTTCTACTGCAAGGCCAACTCTTGCGTTAGTACGAGCATTTTTAGCAACATATAACACTGCCTCTTTTATTCCCTGACCCCACCATCCTAGTTGAAACAACCGTTTTTCATAAACTCCTTTTGCTCCTCCGACCAAGATATTAAAATAATCAAGATAGTAGGGGGTAATTTTAATAAGTATTATCAACATATAGATAACAACTGGAATAAGATACAAAACTTTTGTCTTTATACTTTTTGTGAATTTACTTACAAGATAATCAAAACCAATAGCTGCAATTAGCGAAAAAGGAGCATAAATTTCGATGATATAGCGAATTCCGTGTTGGCGAAAATTATATAATGATTGAGCAAACGGTAATACAAACCAAGCAACTAAAGCATATAAAACCCACTTTTTTTTATCTGAGATGTTTTTTAAACCTACAAAAAATAGTCCTAATATAATCAGGGGCGTAGTAATTAAAAAATGCACAATATAATAAATTTTAGGTGTTAACATTAATCTTCCAAAAAAAACTTCAGGAACTGAATGTTTTGATCCAATAATCCGCCATTCATAATTAAAATTTATCACTTCTTTTAAATGGAGCCATGGCATAGGCCATAGAAGAAAGAAAGTAATTAACGCGGTGATAAATATCCCGACCAATTTATAGTTGAGTCTTTTATAACCTCTATTCCTCCCTACATGGAAATACCAAAGTAAATAGATCAAGATAAAAAGGGGTAAAAGTAATATATTGGTATATTTTGTTAACAATGAAAACCCTATTAATACTCCTGTTATAATCATCTTTTTAAGTGAAAGGTTTTCAAGAAAATCGAGGAAATAATATACGGATGCTGTGAAGAAAAACATAATAAAGCTTTCTAGAGTAGCAAGTTGCGAAAAACCTAAAAAAAATGGCAACGTCGCAAAGATTAAACCTGCTGTTATTCCCACGAAGGAAGACACATATTTCCAACCGATTAAAGTTACTATCGCAGTTGAAAGTGAGGAAAGAAGAACTGACACCAATCTACTAAAAGTATAGTCATAATGGGAAATATCAAGCTGCCCAACTAAACCATATACATATCTTGCAAAAGGAGGGGCATCTGAAGTTTTGTACCAATAACTATTTGTAAAATCACCTTTTTGAATAAGTTGAACAAATCGATAACCCATCTCTACATATGCGCCCTCGTCCCATGTTCTTCCCATTTGATTAAGATTCCATAATCTTAATATAGTTGAAAAAAGAAAAATCAAAAGAACGATAAACCACTTATTCATTTTTACTATTCATAAACCATAATTTACCTCTTACTAGAAACGAATGAAACGACATAAGTATTGCAACAATTAGACCAGGGAGCCCATCAAGAACCCCCTTTTTGATGAAATAATTTAACATAAATTTTCCTGCTGGATACAAAATTATTGACATCCAATATATACGTACACCTTCTTTGTGCAATTCATTTGCTCTTATATCTGTATAAAAATTAATTTCTGTAAGATATTCACTTATGGTTTGATGTGGACAATGAATTAGCGGATTTTTTAGTTCACCAACAGGACCTTTTACTCTCCATCTCTCATGAACCTTATCTTCCCACTTTCCAAAATTCTTTTTCGCCAGTCTTAATAATTTTATGTTTCCAGTCTCTCCATGTTTCAATTTTTTCCCCCACAAAATGTCAGTTCTTCGTATATAAAAACCGCGCAGATTTTGCTGGAGCAGAATTTGTGATGAAATCACGTTCTCTATTTCGTTTTTTAATTCTTCTGCTATTCTTTCATCGGCATCGATAAATAAAATCCAATCTCCTTTTGCTTTTTTAAGACCAAAGTTTCTCTGTTTGGAAAAATCATCATCAAGGGAATGTTTAAAAATTTTCGCCCCAAACTTTTGAGCAATTTCGACAGTTCTATCTTCTGAATTATCATCAATTATAACAATCTCATCGCACCACTTAAGTGATTCTAAACAATCAACAATATTTTTTTCTTCATTTTTAGTCAATATTATGGCGCTTATCATAAAAAATTATTTACTTTTATTGTTTTCTTCTCGATTATTATCTTACCTTTTTCTTCTGTAACAAAAATTTTAATCTCGCTATTCTCTTTTGCTGGCGCGTTTCCCATCCACCAAGTCAAGTATTGGTAATTCATAGTATAACTATCAAACTCGCTTAACCACCCTTTGCCTATTAAGTTATACTTATTACCCTTAGAATAACTAATTATCTCATGTGAAGCGTTCAATCTATCGGTAAATGTTATATTTTTCTCCTTTCTTATATAGCTATATCCATTGTTAATTATTGAATAACTGTTAATAAACGCAATAAGTATAAATAGCAAAATACCTGCATATGAAAAATGCTTCTTGTTTAATACGTTGAACATTAATAAAGCTTGTATAATTATTACTAAAGGAAAGAACATTGGTAAATATGCCTCTGATGGTGTTTGATTAATAAATAAACCAATTCCAGAAATTATAAAAATGTTTGCTATGATTATGTGGCCAATATTATATTTTTTGTTCTTATGCATCTGATATAAAGAGTAAAAAAAATAAGACAACGAAGTTATAAATAATAACACAGCGACTCTTCCGTCTGGTAAAAATAACAGTCTTTGAATATTGTTATAAAAAAACGATAGGAGTAAACTACCATTGTTGTTTAAAACAGATAATTGTCCGAAATGAATTACAAATTTAAAGACTTTATAAACAATCCATACCGCAAAACCTACTGTTTGAGGAAATCTATGGTTAATATCATATACAATTACTGGAAGCATAGGAATAATAAAACTAACAATTGAAAGAAGAATTATGTTTTTTTTGTATGTATTTTTTAACCACGGTTTTTTTTTCCAAAAACCATAGATTAAAATACTTATCAGCACAAACCACAATGAAGCTGTAGCAAGCTCTAAATTGTAAAGAATTGCTAAGGTAAAAATAATTAATGGAAAATAAATACTTTTTCCGCTTACCCACTTATATAAAAATAAAATAAACAAAATAGTAAATAGAGGAATAGGACTTGTATGATAAGCAAAGCGTGAGTGCATAATAGTTAAAGGTGACATTGCATAAAAACTTGCCGCAATAATACCTACTTTTTTTGAAAACATGTCAGAACAAGATATATAGATAACTAAAATTGTAATTATTCCTAAAAATACCGTGAGATATACTCCGCTTATTGGATTAAAATTAAATAGACTAAGCATTAGGCTCAGTATGTATGTCCATAAAGGACCTTGATGGAGCCACACATGACTTGACGTAATTCCAACAAGTGGTATATTGCCTGTTAAAATCATGTCGCGTGCAGACAGATAAAACCATCCCTGATCTCCAATAAAAGGCATAAGTTCTTGTAATCTATAGAGTCGTAAAAAAGCCCCAAATGTTAATATAAAACCCAATAATAAATGTGTTTTATTTAAACGAGTAAAGACTTCTACAAGATAAGCTGAAACTAATCCATAATGTTTCCTAAAATAATAAAATCTGCTCTTTTCAAAAATCTTTTTTATATCAAAATTAGCTTTCTTTGTACTTACCCCCCATAAATGTTTTACCTTTGCATCTGTCACGATATATATATTGTATCCAAGATTTTTGACTCTGTTGCAAATATCAAATTCTTCAAAATAAAGAAATAATTTTTCTTCAAATCCCCCAACCTTTTCAAAAATTCTCTTTTTTATCATAAAGGCTGTACCAGGAACTACATCTACCTCTTGCGTATTTATCTTATTCCAGGAAGCTAGTAAATATTTTTTAGAAATATAGTTATTTGGAAATAGCTTATTTAAAAAAGATAACACAACGATTCCCTCTAAAACCCCTAATGATCTTGACCCTTGTTGCGAATAAACTTTGTTACCCATATCATATAGTAAAGGAGCAACTACGCCTACATTTTTTTTATTATGAATGAACTTGAATAATGCATCTATTGCTTTAGTAGAAACTATTGTATCGGGATTTAAAAAGAAGAAGCATGAGCCCTCTGCATATCTTGCTCCCAAATTATTTCCTGCTCCAAATCCAATATTTCCAGGACTTTTTATATATTTAACTTTAGGAAATTTTTTCTTTAATTCTTTTTCAATGGTCTTTTGCTCATCATTATCTACTACAATCACTTCGTAGGAAACATTGGGATTCGATTTATTTATAGAGTCAATGCAATTAAATAAATCATTTTTAACTCTATAATGAACAATAATTATAGAAAGTTTTATTTTTTCTGAATTCTTCAGCTTCATTTAAAATTACTTTTCTTACCAAAAACAAGAAAAAGCAAGTACACTGTCAACGGCAATTCAATAATTACAGATAGTAGTGCCGAAAAACTCGCTCCCACAATTCCATATAATAGTGTTAATGGGATAATTGTAATTGCTAAAACAAGCAGTCTTAAAAAAGTCATTGTTGCAAAGTAATTTTGCTTTCCCAAAGCCAAAAATAAAGACGCTGTTGTCCCTACAATCGCCCTAAAAATTCCGTAAAATACAAGAATTTTCAAAATTGAAGCAACGTCAACCCAATTTGCACCTAAAACATAAATCATTAAACTATTTGGCAATAAAAATATTAAGAATCCAAGTAATAAAACTAAAAGAATAACTATAAGCATAGTCTTTAAGAATGCTTTTCTTAATCTAATCTTGTCCGAAGCAATTTTAGAATATACTGGAAAGATAACTTTGTTTACGACATCGGAAATTTCACTAATCGGCAACGTTGATATCTTATAACCCATCTGATATATCCCTAAAGAGCCAGTTCCTAAAATTTTGCCAACAACAACATTGTCTCCTTCTTGGGCGATGTAATTAAAGATCACAAAAAGTGTTACCCACTTTCCCCGGCTTATTATTTTTTTGATATTATTTTTTTGAAAAGAAATTGCTGGCGTAGGTTTTATAAATACAAAAGAAATCGAAACTTCAAGGAAAGCTCCAGCTATTAATCCCCATACAAAACTTGACGCGTCCCTTGTAACAATAGCAAGAATAACAGCAACTATAGAATCAAATCCAAAAACTGCCAATCTTAAAAAAAAGTCTTTATTAAAAAGTAGTTCTTTTTGATATCTTACGATCGCTGGATTTATAAAACCTCTTACCAAGGGAACAACGCTAATCAACAATAGCAATCTTTGCGCATCGGCAGAATTAAAAAACTTAATAATAAAAGGGGATGATCCAATAATAAAAACAGAAATAAGTATACCTCTTAAAATAGAGACAAGCCATGCGTCATTAATATAATATTTAATAGCTTTTTTTTCCTGTATTAAAAAAACATTAATTCCAGTCTCTGTTAAAATCTCAAGGAAAGATAAGACAAGTGAGGCAATACCAAATACTCCAAACTGCGATGGGGTAAGAATTCTTGCAAGAACAATGATTCTAATAAAAGTAATTATCCTTGTACTTGCTCTGAGTATGCCCGCCCATGAAACATTAATTACTGTTTGCTTAAGATATCCCATAGTGTTTGTACGCTTTTGTCCCATGTCCAATTTTTAACAACATTTTCTCTTGCAATTTTACTAATTGTAGAAACTTTGTCTAAATTTGAAAGTAACCAGTCCAGTTTTTTAGCAATCTCTATTGGGTTACGGGAAACCAAAAATCCTGTTTTTCCGTCAATTATTGATTCTTTATACCCTCCCTCATCAACTACAACTGCTACAGACCCGCATGAAGCTGCCTCAAGCGGAATCAAACCAAACGGCTCATTATGCGCAAAACAGACGACAATTCTTGCTCTTTGATATGCATCTAAAAGAGCAGCTTCCGAAGCCCAAGCTTTACTATTAATGACTTTAATTTTAGGTTTTAAGTTCATATGCTTTACGACTTTTTCAAGAAGTGGATATCCATCAATATCATCATCGCTGCCCACAAAAAGAATATCTGTATCCTTTTTACCCATACATGGTTTAAAAAAGCCGGTATCTACTCCAAGATAACAAACCTCGCTTTCTTTTTCATAGGCATTTGCAATATTTCTTTTGGAAAACTCTGAGTTAACAAGAATTTTATCTACGCCTCTTATATTAAAAGCATCAATCTTCATCCTAAGCGATCGATTAGCTTTTTCATACCAATAACGGAAAATATCTGTTTTTTTTTGTTTAAAGATATCCTCATATGCTATTCTAAGTGGTTCTTGACAGTAGTAGATCGAAAAAGGCTTTAAAAATTGTAGAACAAAAGGTGACTGGGTATACTTTGATGGATGAATAAACGCAACTTCGTATTTATTATTATTAATTATCCTAGCAATTTTTCTATGCAGAATATAGAGCTTAAGAACTTCAACAGTATCCTTGTATAACCTGATCTTCCAATCTCCGCCGTGCCATTTTTTCGGAACAAATTTATAGAAGAAAATGTTAGTAAAAAAAGGTAATTCTTCAAGATTTTTTTCTGAATCAACTATATAAAGATCAACAATATGCTTTTCTCTTAATCTTTTTGTAAACTCATTTACTGTACGTCTAGCTCCTCCTTGATTTAATTCATGAAAAACTGCAATTTTCATATATCTTATCTAAATTACCAATATCTTTTTTCACCGAATCTCCTCAGAAAGTAATCTCTAACGCCCAGTATAGAATATTTTTTTCTGACTTCATCTTTGGACAAAAAAAATTCTGTAATGGTCTTAGGCGTCCTAAACAGTTCTCTCATTTTTTCTTTTAATGGTGCATATTTTTCAACAAAGATATAGTGATTGCGGGTAGTGTAATAATTATGCAGGGGGGATCCAATCTTGCTTGTTGCTCCAAATTTATGATACACAATAGAATTAGGAACAAAAACCGACAAATAACCCGCCTTTCTGCCTCTAAAACAAAAATCTACATCTTCATAATATAGAAAATAACTTTCATCAAATAAACCAATTTTTTTAAAAACTTGATTTTTTACCAACATTGCTGCTCCCGAAACAAAACCTACCTTCTCAATAACATCGTATTGACCCTCATCTGTCTCTCCATTTCCTCTATTTATACCAAAAAATCTATGTTGTTTAATTATCCCACCAGCATCAGCAATTATTTTTTTATTTGGAGAATAGTACATTTTGGGCCCTACTATTCCAATTTCTTTTTTTGAGTAAAGCACGTCTAACAATTTTTCGATTGAATCTTTTTTAACTACAGCATCGTTATTTAAAATAAAAATGCAATCAGCTCCACTTTTGAGCGCATACCTAACTCCAACGTTATTTCCTCCAGCCCAACCTAAATTTTTTTCATTTCTAATCAGATTAATTGATGGATAAAACTTTTTAAATACTTTAACAGAACCATCGAAAGAGTTATTATCAACAACCATTATATAGTTCTCAAAACTATCCTTTTTTATTGACATTAATGAATTTAAACATTTTAGCGTCCTATCCTTTCCATTCCAATTAAGTATAATTGTTGACAATTTTATTTTTTTAAAAACAGCATATCCCATATTTTTTAATATTTAAGCTCATTTCTTTATAAATTTTAGGGTTTGTTTGATTAAAATAAAAATCTCTATTACTTCATTTCTACAAAGAAGGTAAGAAAATAAAAGATAAGCTGTACTTACTAAAATTAATTTTAATATCAAAAATAAAAGGGAACCGTGTAATAAATAATTTATTAAAGTAATTAATAATATCATTAAGCAAAATAGAACACTTTTATATATAAAAGTGTTTTTAAGATTTACAGACAATCCATTCTTTCTTCCCAGAAATATATATAACACAAAAAGCGCCAAAGACCCAATAAAAGAGGCCATTGCAATGCCTGTAAAATTCCAAATACTAAGGAATGTGTATGAAAGAAACCATTCAGCAATTACGACGATAGTTGATACAATAAGTATTTCTTTCGTCTTTCCTATAGCAATAAGTGCTTGTCCAAACGACGCAGTTCCTCCAATAAAAATAATACTTCCAATAAACCAATTTAGTGCAGGAAGAGCTGGCAACCACTTATTAGTCAAAATATATTGAATAAGTTCTCGTCCAAACCCCAATGTTATTAGACTAAAAAATATGCATATAACGCTTATTATGCCAAAAGACTTCTCAATTGCCATCGACAATAATCTCCTATTGCTTTGAATCCTTGAGAACGCAGCAAAAGAAACTCTTCCATAATTATCAGTAATTGACCGTGGAATCGAAGCAATATTCATACTCCAATCAAGAAGTCCTACCTCATAAGGACTAGTACGATTTCCAGCGATGACTGGAATTATTGATTTGTGAATAAAACTAATAACTGTTCCTAGCTGAAGATACGAACCATATTTGATCATATCCTTAATGCTTGAAAATCTAAAACTAAACCTTGGAAACCAAGGATGATAACAAAAGGCAACAGCAGACTCAACAACTTCTTTAATAAATACTGCCCATATAAAACTCCATGCATAAAAATGATTAATTGAAAAAAAGATAACAGCTATATAGTAAACCAAAACTCCTATTATATCGATTCTTGGGATTATATCGTATCTAAGCTCTCTCTCAAGAATAGAAATAATAATACTGCGAAGAGGCTTTAAGAGTAAGGTAAGAGAAAATACACGAATCATTAAAACTTCATTTGTAGAAAAACTAGAAAAAAAACTAACTATATACGATGCAAATATAAATAAAATTACTACCGATAGTATAGTAAGTATCTCTCTAACAAAAAAAATTGTGGAAAGCGCAAGATAATCAGGTTTATCCTTTTTCCGAATTATTGCTTGATTAAAACTAATATCCGTAAATAGCTCAAAAAAACTTATAATAAAAGTTATGATAGCAAATATTCCAAAATACTCAGGAGCAAGAAATCGAACCAAAATAATCTGTCCAATGGTTGCTAATGCCTTTATAAAGAATTCTCTTGCAATAAGTAGGCTTATTCCACGAAATGTTTTTAATTTAAGTGAGAAGATGTCTGTTTTATACTTTTCATGCATAATATAATTTATCGCTATGGATATTTAGTGGTAAATTTTGTGCTTTACTGTCCTTAGAAGATTTTTTATTCTGTAAAAATTTAACATTTGTAAATTTCTATAAGAGTAAAGCTTTGATGGATTTATAAGCATCTTAGAAAATTTTTCTTTATTTTCTACAACATACGAAGGTAGTAAATGATCGTCCATAACCTTAAAACGTAATTTTGTCGGTAAAAAATCCCTTCTCTCCAAAATTGCCTTAAGAATTTTATCTTCCGTATTATAATTTTTGTTATTATATTCTTGATGAGAAAAAGAGGCCAATTTTTTTTGAATCTGCTTTATGCCCCCCATATAAGAAAAATGCCATCCTCCATCTCGTATTCTTACGTCTGGAGGCGTGAAGCGCGCTATATAAGGACTTTTGTAGGTTAATAAATCTTTATATGTATACATTTGCGTTCCAAGCCACGGCTCTCCATTGTAATTTACGAAATTAAGATAATAATAACTCATGCGCTCTAAGAAAACTTTATATTTTCCATGTTTCTTTCTCCACTCAAGAATTTTTTCAGGTTTTGGAATTTCGTCTACGCATGATATAAGAATTGTATCAGTAGGTTTTGCTCGCTTTAACCCTCTTGTTACACAGCTTAATTGATGGTTTTCGATAATCCACGGATTCCATACATTTGGACTATCCTCTATTACAACATGAATAATTTTACTATTGAATTTTTTAAATCTGTCTTTATTTTCCCTATAATATAAAGGCTTTTTTTTATTAGTAAAAGTAACTGTTGCTTCTACTAAAACGAATGCGTCAACTACTTTATCAAGAGTATTAAGTCGAATATCAAGTAAGTCAAACTCGTCAAAAAAATTAAAACAATCGTATATCATACTGATTTAATCTGCACAGTTGGAATATACAAAATATATCTGTCACTTCTATTTTCCCCCCGAATGTTAGCTATTTTTGTTAATATTTCTTTGGAAAAATTCCATGATAAAATTACAATATTCAATCCATTTTTTTCCAATTTCATATCATTTGGGTTTCGAATAGGTATATTTCTTCCCGGAGTAAAATACCCCCATTTCAATGGATTATCATCTACTACATAATCTAGGTCTAGTTTGAAGTAGTTAAGCATAGTATTTCCCTTTGCAGACGCTCCATACCCAATCATTTTTTGCTTTTTTTCTTTTAATTTTTTAACTAAATTTTTTAAATCTTTTTTATTTCTATGAATACGGTTTGAAAAAATTTTATATGCTGCTTTATCTAAAAGATCTTTAGCTTTTTCTAGTTTGATAATCCTATAAACCTTATTAGAATGCTCGCCATTTCCATCTTTTAGAAAAAAACGAATGCTTCCCCCGTGAATGGGTGTTTGTAATAAATCTATAATATGAAAGTTCATTCTTTCTATAAGAGTTTTGAATGAATTCACTAGAAAATACGAAAGATGCTCATGATAAACCGTGTCAAATTCATTATTTTCAATCATCATATTACAATAAGGAAATTCCAATATCAGCAATCCATTGGGTTTTAAGGCAATTTTACACGCCTTTAAGAATTCGTCTAAGTCGTCAACGTGTGCAAATACATTGGTACCAGTAATGATATCGAACTTTTTTCTTAGTTTTCTCGCAAGATTTTGAGTCCAGTAATTAACCTCAACCGGAATTTTCTTTTTTTTTGTAATTAGCTGTAAATTCTCTGCTGGATCAACACCTTGTATATAACAACCTAGCTTTTTAAAATACTCAAGTAAAGTTGCGTCATTACATGCAATATCTAATACATCTAAGTTTAATTTCTCACCAACTCTTGATACAGCATCTTCGGCTAACTGCTTTAAGTGATTTCGAAAAGTTTCTGTAGTACCGCTAACATATAGGTAGTTTTTAAACATTAAGTCTCTTTCAACTACAACGCTTAATTGACTATGGAAACAATTTTCACATAGCATTACTTTTAGTTGATATTTTTTTAAGTTCTCACCTTTATGATAACTATTAGCAAGAGGTTGCAAGCCTAAATTAAGATAAGGAAATAAATTGTTTTCGTTACAACATCTGCAGGTTTCTCTATTCTTCATAACTTAGAAGCGTATCGACTTGTATGCTTTTTTATACCCTATTTTAAGAGAAGCAATTATACTTTCTACATCATCTAGAAACTTAAAATTAAAAGTGTTTTTAAATTTATTTGTGTTAATTGAGAAATTATAGCCTGCTTGCCCTTTCCCTTCAATTATCCCTACTTTCCCAACAGTTTTTTTTACATAGTAACTAATTTCTTTAACAGTCATATTAAAGCTTGCAAGGTTATATATTCCGGGTTTATCTTTCATGCGAATAATTTGAGAGATTGCCCGACAAAGATCAATCATTCCTAAAATTGGCCTGTGAGTATTAGCATTAATAATTTTAATCTTTCCTGTATTCCGAGCGGCTTCATACATTTTGTTAATCATCAAATCTACTCTTAAATTTGGAGAAAAACCATTAACTGTACCAAGTCTTAACCCATAATAAGAAATTTTGCTAAGATGCGCATAATAATCGATCGTTTTTTTTGTTAGGTCATAATAATTTGTTGGTATGTATCTCTCGTAATCTTCTTTAGCGCTAATATTTTTGGTGTTGCCGTAAACACTTGAGGAGCTTGCATAAATAAATAGCTGGTCTGATAACTTACTTAGTAAATTTATAAAGTTGTTAACGTTATTCTTAAATGATGCAAACATATTATCTTTACACATCTGTACACTAGAATGGCCTGCGAGAAGAATTATAACGCCATAAGAATTTAAAAATTTTTTACTCAATGTATTATAATTACATTTTATATTTTTAGGATTGACAAAATTTCCAAACCATTCTGTGTCAACTGTATCTACGCTATATTTTTTTTCACTTAAGTATTGGAATAACCTACTGCCAATATACCCACAACCACCTATAATTAATACTTTCTCCATGCAGGTTTACATTTTACTAGATTTTTCTGTACACCTCAATGCTTAGCGGAGAAGCAACCAATGGCAAAAAATAAAATCCTTGTTCTGTACCAAAAAATCTAAAAAAAGTAAAATCTGGCATAAACACAGCGGCACGTTTATAGTTTTCCTTTTGGATACGAACTACCAGGTTTTTTTTAGAAGAATTTCTTTCGTAATGCAAAGAACCATTGCCATTTGAAACAACAATTACACTTGGCAAATTTTTTGTTTTACTATCGATTACTTCATATTTAAATAAATTATTTTTATCCTGATTATATTCTTTAAAATAAAATTCTTTAACAATAATATCGGGCAGCGATTGATAAATGGGAATGTTTTCTATTCCAATTGTTGTACCTTGTGTAGTATGCTTCGCAATCCAAATGGATGCTTCTTCTTGTGGACTTTTCGCCCATTTCATATAAACCCAAGAGAAGGATTCGAATGATTGCAGAATAAAAAGCAATGCTAATATAAGAATACTAACTTTTTTTCTCCGTTTAAGAAACACTTGTAAAAAAGATCCAGTCATTATAGCCATAAAAGGAAGTAGTACAAGTGCCCTATTGCCTGTCGCATATATTTTAAGAGGAAGAAGGCTAATAAGATAAATGACAAAAGCAATAAAAATAAACAATTCATATTTCTTATGACTCAATGTTTTATTCTTTATGGCTCTTATAAAATTTATAAGCCAAAAGATTAAGCTTAACCCAAATAAAATAGATAGCGTGTGACCAAATTCCAATATAAACGAGTAGAAAAATAAATAAAGCCAATTGCCATAAATGTAATTACTACTAAGCTTGGGAACCGTAAAAACATTGGAATAAAAATACCCAAATAGGTTTCCTTTTCCAAAAACTAAATCAGGTATTCCAAACAATGCGAAGGTAAAGGAGAAGACTAATAAGGCAATGAACAAATTTTTGTAACTTTTGTGAGCCTTTGGAGTAAATAGCATAAATGAAAAAACTAAAACTAATACAATTGGCAAAGCGCTAATTTTCGAAGACAAGGCAAATGCGCTTAATACTGAGGCCATTATTAAATTTCCCAGGGTTGGTTTTTGACAAAATCGAAGAGTAAAAAGCATAGAAAGTAATATCCAAAAAATGAGCGCAATATCGTATTTGAAGTAATTGCTAAGAATTAGCCAAATAGGTGTTACTGTAAAAATAAATGCTGCAATAAATGGATTAATTTTAAAGTAATTTTTTGCAATTTTTGCAATTAGTATAATCGATGCTATACCAAATAAGAGGGTATTTAGCCTCATGATCTGGAATAATCTTTCCTGCACTAAAAGTGCTCCAATAGCTGACTTTATTGCAAAAGGGTTTACTATGTCTAACATAATAAATGGCAGAAGATAAACACCCGAGAGAAAAAAATGAAACATTGTTCCATTAGCTGCGCCCTCAACATTTGGCGTTCCGTATTTAAAAACTGCGCGCACTGCCTGCAATTGATGCCATTCATCCATATGATACGAAAAAGGGTGATTAGGATTTGGGATGCCCCAGTTTAAAACTGATAACATTGTAAGAATATATATTCCAATAATAATACTTACAGTCTTATTTTTTCTAATCACATTAAATAGCGAGTTAACACTTACATATTTTATGAAACCGCCAAATGTTCCTAAAATTATAGCTAAATCTGATGTAAATTGTATTAAAGGAAGAAAAAATAAACCCTTTTTGTCTTTTACATATTTATAATTTTTAACTATCGCCCATATTACATAAATAGGTAAGGACAGCGTTATAAAAAATGATAGAATAGTAGATTTATAAACAACTGCCAAAAATAACAAATAAGGCAAGACTAAGTATCTTGCAAATAAAAGCAAAACTTTTGATCTATAAATTCCAGCCCCTGTATCTCCAAGGGAAAAGCAGAAAAACATAATAAATGCTTCTTTAAAGTTTTTTCTTGGTATCCAGTAAACGATAGCATTTCTAGCAAAAACTATTTTAGCGTCAGCTTTTTTTAATTTTTGAGCAAAAACATAGTCTTCATTATAGGAAAATTCTTCTGGAAATCCTCCAATTTTTTCCCATACAGATTTTCTAAAAGCCATGGAGCGCGTTGCTGGCAGAAAACTCTGAGGATTAATTTTATCTGGCATCACTAAGACATAGGGGATCAAACATTTCTGAAATATAGAATTTGCTTTTCCTTTATAATACCCTGCCACAACATCTACTCCTGAGTCAAAAAATGGTTCGATTACATTTTTTACCCAATTCTTGTCCAAAACGCATCCAGCATCAGAACAAACAATAATTTCGTTGTTAGCCTTTCTGATCGCCTCATTCCTCCCTACCGATCTATTTCCCTTCTTTATGATAAATTTAAACTTTATTCGTTTATTTGAGATTTGAGATTTGAGATTTGAGATTACCGATGCCGTAGCATCGGTACTTCCTCCATCCACAACAATTACTTCATCTGGAATTCGTGATTGGTAAAAAATAGACTTTAGAAAGTCATCGATTGTCTTTTCTTCATTTAAAACTGTTGCTATAAAAGATACCTTCATAACTTGTTCTTTTACTTCGTAAATTATATTATACCATCATGCTTGATCCGTATAGAATGATTGTAGTTAATATTGCTTCTTCACTTATATTAATTAGTGGCTTATTAATTTATAAGTTCATTTTCCCAAAACAGAAAATTAATTTATTTTTTTTATTGATACTAATTTCGATATTGCCAATCATAAGTATTTTTAGAAATGGCGACTATGAAAGTGGGGATTTTAATATACATATTTATAGAAGTATGGCATTCTATGACTCTTTGATAGATAGAAATATAATGCCATCCTGGGCAAAAGATTTAAACGCAACCTACGG
The DNA here is from genome assembly GCA_038062115.1 of Patescibacteria group bacterium. Classification (GTDB taxonomy): domain Bacteria; phylum Patescibacteriota; class Microgenomatia; order Levybacterales; family UBA12049; genus JBBTXS01. The sequence continues at coordinate 41,125 of JBBTXS010000001.1, read as the reverse complement.
CTATCCGCTTTTTATTTTCAACTACCCATTGCCCTATTATCTTTTATCTTTTTTGCATTTTTTGGGACTAGGTTTTATCGAAAGTATGAAAATATTCTTAGCTCTTAATATTATTTTGTCTGGAATTTTTATGTATATATTCTCTCAAAAATTATTAAAAAATAGTTTAGCCGCTTTTACTGCTTCTATATTTTATATCTTTACCCCCTATCACTTAATTGACATTCATTTTAAGATAGCAATTGGAGAAATATTGGCATTTACAATTCTCCCGCTAATATTTTTTTTTATTCAAAAGTATTATGAAAAAAAAGATTTTACCTTTTTATTGTGGGCTGGAACTTTTCTTTCTCTTCTAATTATGTCCCATGCAATAATCGGTTTTTTTGCCATAAGCATTATAGCCCCATATATATTTTTTTTGAACAAACATCGTGCTAAAAATGGACTCATGCAAAATATCTATGTCTTTATGATTACTACAATTCTTTCTCTTTATATTTGGCTTGCTCCTTTTATATTTAACTCCTATCTTTACATTCAAAAAGCTCCGGTGACAACAGTATATTTTCCGCAAGTTTTTGAATTATTCTATTCTCCATGGAGAGCGGGATTTTTATTTCAAGGACCAATCGGACAAATATCTTTTTTGATCGGTTATACACAAATTTTTGTTGTTATAGCAAGTTTTATTTTGTTTTTTTTAAAAAAAACGGCTAAAAAATACTTAAACGATCAAAGGTTTTGGTTAATTATAAGTTTTATAATACTTTTTCTTATTTCTCCTTATTCAAAATTTTTATGGGAGAATTTTTCTTTTGTTAAAGCAGCGGGATCTCATCGTCTTTTGTTGTTACTGACTTTTTCTATTGCAATCCTAGCTGGATTTCTTAGTTTAATTTTAGTAAAGAGAAATGTTCTTGTATATGTACTAATCGTTGCCACTATTGGATATACTATTCTAAATTGGGGCCATAGAAGAGTCATTCCAGAGATTAATGACAGCATTTTGAAAGCAAACCTTTGGAAAAGTACTTCCGAGGGCGAAGGACATTTTTATGCAAATTCAAAATGGATTGACATAAAACATCCATGGTTTTCTAAACGCCCAAAAAGCAACATAGAAATAATAAAAGGAGAGGGAGAAATAAAAAATCTTATTAGAGCATCAACAAAACATATTTATAGCGTTTCTGCAAAAACCCCTCTTTTGCTTCAAGAAAATACTCTCTATTTCCCAGGGTGGAAAGCGTTCGTAAACGAAAAGGTAATTCCTCTTAAACCTTCAGATAAAGGGATCATTCACCTTTCAGCTCCTCAAGGCTTGTACGAATTAAAAGTAGTCTATGAAGATATTCCTATTTACAAGCTGTTAAAATTTGTAAGCCTACTTAGTCTAGTTGGAGTTTCTATCTTTATTATTCTAAAATTCCTTTACTCATATCGACATTAAAACCATTCAACATTCTATAAAGGATAAAATAACCCTTTATAGGATTGGGGAATAACAAAATATCAATCAGAATATGAAAAAGCATCCCTAATGCCAACGCGGTAAAGATCATTTTCTTTTTTCTATCTCCTAGGAGAATAGCCAGTAAGCCTGAAAGAATTATGTATTCAACCGCATGAAAAACTATATATGCCTTATTACTTTTTAAAAAGTACTCTCCTTTTATAAAGTAATCGTAATTAAAATTAATGCCAAAACTCAAGAAATGATCAATAAAATGATCTACGTCAATTAATACACCCCCCAAAAAGGTAAAAAGAAAGGATATCAAAAGACTTTTTCTATCGCTTAAGCCAAAAAGTCTAAAGATAATATAACCCAAAAGCAAGCTAACTATCACATGAAAACTTACATCAATGTAGCTATCCATACTATAATGATACCAATAGGTTATCTACGAATACCTTTTTCTGCAACTATAAAAAGATTTGTGCCAATTTTTTCATCCTCTTCAACGTACTTTAAGAATATCTTAACAAGAAGGTCTTCAGCAAATTTTGGCCTAAACACTTTTCTTCTCCCAATAATTGGTCTAAAAAGCTGCGCAGGCCATGAGGTCGCAATAAAAAAGTCATAAAGCTTTGTAATTGCGGGAGAGATGATATCTTTTTTCATTACAATTTTGAATCCTGCTTTTTCAATATCTCGTATCCATTTTTCTTTTGATGGCAGGTTAAGACGACTAAAGTTTGTGTTATAAGCATAAGTTAGCCAATCGCTTAAAAAACCAAAACCCATCTTTTTTAGCAATGGACGGTAAAAGGTATTCTTATCAACTTCTTCTGTTTCCATTGTAATAGCAAGAACCCCATTAGGCTTGAGCACGCGATACATCTCTTTCAAAAGTTTTTCAGCGTTTGAAATATGTTCAAATGTGCTAATTGAGATAATCGATGAGTAGCTATTCTCTGCAAATGGTAGATCGCGAGCATCGGCAAGCGTAAGATTTTTATACATGCCTCCTTTTGCCGCAACATATAAATCGCGAGGTGCAATATCAACCCCCATATCAATTTTTTCTCCAAACGCCTCGGCAAACTCTCCCCAACCGCACCCTATGTCAAGGATAGGACGTTTTAAGTTAACTGTTGATAAATGCCTAGCCTCAACCGATCGCCAAAGAGCCAAACCTAAAGGAGCAATATGCAAATATCGTCTGAAAAAAAATTCTGATTTTGATTTCATTACTTTCTTCTCCAAAGATCTATGTATAACCGACTTACTTTATCCCAAGACTGACTCTTTACCCATTCAAAAGCACGTTCTAATATTCTATTCTTTACTTGCTGATCCTTTATAAAATTGACAAACGTCAATGCAAGGCTGTCGTCATCTTTACTTATTATCATGTGTTTTGCAAAAGAGGACATCTTAAGATAATCTTCTTTTATTTCGTTATTATATAATGCAAAAACTAATTTTTTATTAGCAAACGCCTCTAATATCCCAAGGTATCTAGACGTAAAAACAAAGTCTGATTCAAGTAAATAACCAGCAATATTATCTACAAATCCCTTAAAACAAACATCTAATTTATTTGCATTGCAAAACTTCTCAGCTTGTCCGCGCCGTGATCCATCTCCTAAGATATCCATATGAAGCTCGTATCCTTTTTCTTTAAGAATTTTTAGCGCTTTAAGATATTCCATTATTCCCGTTTCCTGTTCTAGCCGACCAACAAATACAATCTTTATTTTTTTCTCCTTATTTATACTTAATACTTTATACTTAATACTTAATACTTCTACGCCGCCATATGTCACAAAATCTGGCTTAGTCCCATACCATTTCTTTAGATAATCGCCAATACATATATTGCCCTTTGATAGTTTCTCTGCAATCTTGTGCATGAAAATGGCTTTTTTTGATGGCAAGTTATTTCCTTCGTATCCGTGAAACGTGGTGTAAATAGGTTTATTTCGATATAAGAATCTAAAAGGGAGATACCAGAAAAAAACATCGTGGCAATGGATAATATCTCCTGTTTTAATCAGATTTTTATATTTCCATAATTTAAACCATATTCTAAATTTTTTGAACCAATCGTCTTTTCCAACTGGAATTCTATAGATTTCTATACCCTGAATACTGTCTTTAAGTTTTAATTTTTGATCGTGCTGTTCGGCAATAACTGTAACTTTATAACCTTTTTTTATAATAATTTTACTAATTTCCAAAACATGTTTCTCAACGCCGCCAATATGGGGATAAAAAAGCCGAGTGAAAAAAATAATGGTCATATATAAATATTCAACCCCACCGAATCCGCCAACTGACGGAGAAGGAGGATGAATAGCCCTATTGTTGATGATGATAAACCTGTACCGATTTAATCGGGATCAAACTGTCTCATTTTACATATTTGAGACTGCCTCTCTATATTTACAAAAATCGCAATCTTTACCAGAAATCAGAGGGCAAATTGCTTTGTAAACATTCGTGTGCTCTTAAAATTGTTTTCTCAACCCAGCTATCATTTCCTTCGTATAAAATAATTTTTATTTTAAACTCCAATTTTGCATCGAAAGCTTCTTTATCTGTATCTCCATTGCAATAAACAAAATAACCTATGTTTGAAACTTTGAATCCGTTTTGACGAAACAACCATTGGTAAATCTCGGTCTGTCTTTTGTAAGAAATTTTCCACTCATCATCTAAAGTTACTTCTCCAGCTTTTGAAGTACTTTTGTAATCAACTATAAAATGTTCTCCTTTTGAATTTATCCATATATCATCAATTCCGCCTGTAATCATAAAGTTTGTGGGACTATGAAGATAAGTAATGCCACCGCCCAAAGCATCTCTCCATTGATCGATTTTTTGGTGAGCAAGAGGAATAGCACCGACTCCATACTTTTTCATCAGTGGGTGAGAACTTCCTTTTGCTCTATGAATATCAAATTCTTTTTTAAGAAGTTTATCTACAGCAGTGTTAAGAGCAAAAGATGGACCAGAAGGTTGTGCAACACCTAATCTTCTATCCAAACAAAAACACAGTGGACATTCAATAAAAAGATCTATCTTTGTCCGACTTAATCTATATGGCTCTTTTGAGCTTGGATCATAAAGATTTCGTTTTCGGTTTGGGTTGTAATATTTAGGCATTACTTCTTAGCTTTCTTCAAAAGTTTTTTAATCTCCTGATCAAAATCGGAGATGTAGTTTTTGTCCTGTACTTTTTTATATTTTTCGTACTCAGCAAGGGCAAGAGTTTCTGCCACAATGTGGCTGATCCTGCCGGCGTTGGTCAAAATCTCATATTCGCTAAACTTCAAAAAAGCGTTCAATTTTTCTGTCCAATCTTTCATCGTCATTGCCTTTCCTCTCGCCGCCTGCATTTCCGCATAATCTAAATACATATTGCCGATACGATTAAGACGAGTGAGTTCTTTTTTGTCCAAATAATTTTTGGCAATTGTCGCATCACTTGGCATAATTTTACCCTGCGGAGACTTTCGCCACGAAGTGAGCCCCATTTTGTCTTTCTTACTGCTTACCCTGTTGGTAATTATTTCTGCGGCGGTTTCTCCTGTGATCGCAAAATGAAGCTTGTTTTGGACAGTAGCGAAAAACTGTTTGCTCTCGTATGCTTTTGGTGAGTAGTCGATAGCTGTTGCGTAAATATCGGTAATTTTCTGATAGATCATCCGTTCGCTCGTACGAATGTCTTTGATTTCTTCGTACAGTTCATCAAAATACCTGGTGCTAAAACGGGAGCCATATTTCATACGGTTACTATCCAGAGCATATCCTTTATGGATATAGTTTTTCAAAATCCCCGTTGCCCATTGACGAAACTGTGTGCCTCTTTCCGAATTAACCCGATAGCCAACAGCAATTATGGCTTCCAAGCTAAAAAAAGTAATCCTTCTTGAAACCTCCCTGCTGCCTTCTTTTTGAACTACCGAGAAATCCTCGGTAGTTGAACTTTGATCTAATTCTTTTTCGTTATAGATATTTTTTAGATGAAGTGAAATATTATCGGATGAGCAATCAAAAAGCTCTGCCATCTTCTTTTGGGTAAGCCAAATGTTCTCTTCGGCATACAGTACCTCAATATTCACCGATCCATCCGTCGATTGATAGAAAGAGATTTGATTGTCTGGTATTTTTTTCATAGTTAATTTAATTGTACTCTACCTGTCCCCATTATCATTTCGTAATTTTCTCCGCCGGTGATAAATCAAAGTGTGTCATTTTTACCTTCCACAATTGTAATTTCTTTGGCGATAAAAATACAAAACTATTTTATTAGAAGATGTTCATAAATTATAATATTAATGCCAACCTGTAGTCCTGCAGTAAAGATAGCTGAAATTAAAAAACTACCATTCTAAACATTAATCGATGCTTCTTTATAAGTCTAATTTCTGAGTAAGGATCTATTAGTGCACTGGATAGGTTTAATAACTCCACATATAAAAAGAAATAACCAACGTAAAAAACAACCTTTAACAACATATGCCCACTTAGCTCGCTTAGATAGTAAAGTGCTGATACAATTAATATATATTCTAAAAACCTGAAGAATCTATCAATTTCATTATGGCTGAAGGCTGTATACTTATTGTCTTTATTCATTATTACTATCCACAACTTCAATTTCCTCCGGCGTAATGCCGTAGAGTTTATAAACTATATGGTCGAGTTGCTTTTCATATAGGTAGGCTTTTGCCTGCTTGGCAATAATTGATTTTTTCGGCGTATGCATAACTTTATCTTAGTATCAATCTATTTCTAGATCTATTTACATTCTTATTATAATCTCTTTAGTACTTTTTTTCACTACTTTTGTGTTTGGGACATCTTGCATTACAAAATTAGCGATATGGTTCGAGGGATTGGGGGTTACGGTAGTTAGATCTATGAAGTGGCAGCTTCGCTACCTCGTAGGTCGTTGTATATAAAAAGAATGAAACATTTCTTTAATACTTTCCAGTATTAAAGTTTGTTCAGAATTTTAGATTTGTGGACCCGAGAGGATTCGAACCTCTGACTTCTTCAATGTGAATGAAGCGCTCTACCGCTGAGCTACGAGTCCAAATTTAGCTCATCTTATCATAAATAGCCCTCATTGACAAAAGGTGCTAAATCTACGACAATAAATTAGATGTTTATAATACGCAAAATTTACAACTTCTTAATCGACACAATTCAAAGCCTTTTATTGGCTGCTAGTGTATTTCTTGTCATATATATTTTTTTCTTTCGTCCTTTTCAGGTAAAGGGAGAGTCTATGTATCCTAATTTTCGTGATAATCAATATATTCTTACCAATATAATTAGTCTTCATTTCCACGACCCAAAACTAGGCGTTGTAATTGTATTCAAATCCCCTCAAGATCCAGAAAAAGACTATATAAAAAGAGTTATCGGCGTCCCTGGGGATAGAGTGCTTATTAAAGACGGAAATATCTATCTTAATGGCAAAAAGCTTGATGAAATCTCTTACATAAAACGAGAAATTGAAACTAACGCAGGATCATTTCTTAAAGAATCGCAAGAAATAACTGTAACAGATGAAAATTATTTTGTTTTAGGAGATAACAGGCTTTATAGCTCGGATTCAAGAGAATGGGGTTTTGTTCCTAGAAAAAATATAATAGGAGAGTCATTTTTTGCCTACTGGCCGCTAGATTCTATGAGTCTTATTAAAAATCCTTATAAATAACTGAATCTGGGTTATAAACCATTTTCATCCTGAGGATCCGCGAGCTGTAGATTCTTGCATAAGGACATTATAAATTTCTTTAATTTTAGACCCACTTTCCTCAACGCTTCCCCTAACTACAATAACTATTCTTCCTAAACTTCTGGATTGATATATAGTTACTTTACCCAAATTATGCTTTTTCTCTAAATTTTTAGCCATTTCGTCAAGTTCGGGAATCCAAAGTCTATCATGTATAGCATGAGGCTCTTTTTTTTGAACTTCGCCTTTAATTTCGCGAGCTTTATCTTCTGTTGCTCTCACTGTAAAATTATCTCGCAAAATCTTTTTAAATAGATCAAGCATCAATTGCGTGTCGCCTAAAGATATGAGAGGACGAACATGCCCTTCTGTAATGACTCCAGCAACCAATGCGTCTTTAATTGCATCGGGAAGAGACAAGAGTCTTATTGTATTTGATATTGTTGGGGAGCTTTTGCCAACTCTTTTTGCTACTTCGTTTGTTGCAAGACCAAAGTCGTCTATTAATCTTTTATAAGCTTGCGCTCTTTCTATTGGGTTTAAGTCTTCTCGCTGAACATTTTCCACAATAGACATTTCAAGCATCCCCTGAGGTGTTGTTTCCTTAATTACCACTGGTACTTTTTGAATCCCAAGTATCTTAGCAGCACGCCAGCGCCTTTCCCCTGCAACTATTTGGTATCCTGCTGGAGTTCTAGCAATAACTAATGGCTCTAAAATTCCCTGCTCTCTTATAGAATCAACAAGCTCGTTTAGAGATTGAGGCGGTATAATTCCTCGCGGCTGAAGGGGATTCGACTGAAGTAAATTGACATCCAATTCAAATATTCTTTCGTCTATATTATCCATATAAAGGGCAACTATTTGATTAACTAATTATTTCTTACTTCGGCGATCTTCTTGCCTTTCAAGATTCTAAAATTAACAACCCCATTACGTGTAGCAAAAAGCGTAAAATCGCGACCTATAGAAACACCTATTCCTGGAAAAAACTTACTACCTTTTTGTCGAGCAATAATATTGCCAGTAAAAGCTTTCTGCCCTGCATAAAGCTTAATTCCTAGTCGTTTTGAAATAGAATCTCTATTTCCTTTTACCGAACCTTGAGCTTTTGTATGTGCCATAAATATGACCTTCTTTGTGAAAACAAAAATATTTTATATGCATTTTTCACAGAAGTCAAGCAGATCAAAGTAGATCAAGTAGTTGACAATGATTCAATATCTTCAATCTGTAATCGAGTTAAAGAGGGTCGAAAGCCCATAACTCTTCTGTATCTAACTTTTGCCTTAAATTTAGCAACTCTTATTTTATCTCCCTTTATTTGTCCTAAAATCTTGGCCCTTACTTTAACATTTGCAAGCTTTGGTGTTCCAATCTTGGACTCTCCATTTGCAACCCACAGGAGCACATCATCTAGCATTGTCTCTTTGCCTTCAACCAAAGGAAGTCTATCAACTTCAATTATGCTACCTTTAGAAACTTTGTATTGTTTGCCACCCGATCTAAAAATTGCATATTCCATAAAGTTATTATATCAGACCTTCTAATTAATTTCCAGAACTTTTCTTTTGGTTGGATCTTGGCTAATAGCAGAAAGAATGCCAAGTATTATAAAGTTAGATAAAAGAGAGCTTCCTCCATAAGAAATAAAAGGCAATGTAACGCCAACAACAGGAATGACGCCTATATTCATGCCTATATTTATAAAAAATTGTAAAAGTATAAGAGAAAAAACGGTTATTGCAAAAAGTTTAAAAAAAGAGTCTTGAGCATTTGAAAAAATTATAATAATTCTGTACAAAAGAAAAGAAAAAGACAATAAAACAATAACTCCGCCAATAAACCCCAACCCTTCAGATAGAGTGGCAAAAATAAAATCAGTATGACGCTCTGGTAGAAATTGAAGCCCTGATTGAGTGCCTTGTCCTAGACCCTTACCTACAATCATTCCCGAACCAATTGTTATTATTGATTGAATAGCGTTATAAGAAAAACCTAAAGGGTCGGTCGGATGAAAAAAGGTAATAATACGCTGTTTTTGGTATTGATGCATAAATTGCCAAAGAAAAGGCGCAACGATACTTACTAAAATAGAACTTAGCAAAAATAAAGGCAATGGAAACCCGTAAATAAATAAGGTAAGTACAGTTACCAATATGTATATTAACGCGTTTCCGAGATCTGGTTGAACTAAAATTAAAACAGCAATTGGGGCTAAAAAACAAATTATTAAAAAAAATGTTTTGTAAGAATGATTTTCTCTATTTGCAAGATATGCTGAAAAAGATATAGCAAGAAAAGGTTTAAGAATCTCTGAAAACTGGATTCTAAACCCCATAATCTCAAACCACCTAACAGAACCTCTACTTTCAACCCCAATTACTAAAACCAAAATAAAAAGAACAATTGATGTAACATAGATTAACCCACAATATTTTTTAAGAATTTTATAATTAACTTGAGAGAAAAATATTAAAGCCAAAATTGATATAATAAAAAAAATTAATTGATTCTTAAATAATGCAATATTTATGGAAAAAAGAGTAGTTAAGCTTAAAGTCACCAAAACAATTGCGGGAACGATTAAACCATAGTCAAGACTAAAAAGAAACCTCTTATTCATGCGGGTGCAACCAAAAACTTATTTCCTTTTTCTAGTTTTTTAACTAAGGCCCTCTGTTTTATGTATTCTTCGAATTCATAAGGCCAGTCTGGAAAAATAACATTTACCCATTCATCGAATCTCGTCCTAGTCTTTTTTCGTGCATCCTGGATTTGCCTAACAATATCCCGTGCCAATCCTTCATCTTTTAACTCTTGAGTTAGAAAAGTATCGAACTCAACTCTTAATTCTCCTTTCCCCTTTATAAATGAGACTTCCTTAACATTTAGTTCGTCTTTTATTAAGTCAACCAATTCTCTATCGATTGAAAATTGAAAATTGAAAATTGAAAATTTAGAAAGCGGTTGTCTAACCTTTATATTTTTCTCTTTTCTAAATGCATGACCAAGTTCTACAATTTTCCTAACTAAATCCATATCTTTTATTAATTCTTTATTTAGTAAACTTCTATCTCCTTTTGGAAAGTCTTGTAGATGTACTGATTCTTCCTGAGTTAGGTTCCGAAATATCTCCTCAGCAATAAAAGGAGTAATTGGAGCTATTAGCTTACTCAAAGCTACTAAAACCCCATACATTACTGATAACGCCGTGTCTCTGTCTTTTTTGTCAGCACTAAAACCTACTCGATTTCGTGATCGCCTAATATACCAAGTCGAAAAATCATTAATAACAAAATTTTCAATTGCTCTTGTAGCCGCTATAGTATTATATTTTTCTAAATTTTCGTTTGTCTCTATAACCAACTGCGTAAGTCTTGCAAGTATCCATCTGTCTAACACGGTCAACTCTCCTGTTTTTAAATCACAATTCCAATTTACAAGATTAGAATATGTTACAAAAAAATTGTAAACATTCCATAAAATTAACATCATGCCTTTAACTTGATTTCTGTATTGCTCTTCCGAAATTAAAATATCTTCACCATTCATAACAGGTGAAGAAAGCAAATAGAGACGTAACGCATCTCCTCCATATTTTCCAAGCATTTCTCTTGGATCTGGATAATTACCATAATTTTTGCTCATCTTCCTACCATCTGTCCCTAAAATTATTCCTTCAACTAAAACATTTTTTGATAGCACATTTAGGCCGTCATCTCGAAGATTTAATGCATTAGCGATTACATGAAGCACATAAAACCACGCTCGTATTTGACCAGTATACTCACCTATAAAATCCGGAGGGTAAAAATCTTTTATATTTTGTCCGCCGGCTGGCGGATCAAAAGGATAATGGCGTTCCCCAAATGAAGCGCTTCCCGCCTCAATCCAGCTATCCAAAACTTCCGAAACGCGATGAGCGCTCTTACCGCACTTGTCGCATATTATCGTAACTTTATCTATTTCTGGTTTGTGTAAATCAGTAATTTTGCTTCCTGATCGTTTCTCAAGCTCTTTAATCGATCCCGGAACAAACCGCTCATTGCATTCGCATTCCCACACTGGAACCGGCGATCCCCAGTATCTGCTTCTTGAAATATTCCAATCAGGAGCACTTTCCAAACTTTTTAAAAATCTTCCATGCTTAAAATGAGAGGGAAACCAATTGACAAGATCGTTTGTTTTTTTCATTTTGTCTTTTAATTTTTGGACATTTACATACCAAGCGTCCTGAGGAGCATAATAAAGTCTTGTTGAACACCTCCAGCAAAGAGGGACGCTATGCGGAAGTTCTTGATCCTTATAAATAAGACGCCGTTTTCTTAAATCTTCATTTACAGCTTTATTGGCTTTAAGATAATACATCCCGCCAAAAAGAGGCACATCTTTTTTTATGATTCCTTCCCCATCTAGGTGCATTTCTATATGTATGTTTTGAGAAACCATTACCTTTAAATCTTCTTCCCCATAGGAAGCGATTGTCACAACCCCCGTCCCCTCCTCATCTGTTACAAAATCTCCTCCTATAATTTCAAACGCTTTCTCTCCTTTTAAAACTGAATAGTAGTCATAATGAGGAACAAATTTTTTTCCTACTAATTTTTCGCCTTTAAATTCATCCTCTATTTTGTATTCACCAACAATCATTTTTGCAGTTGATTTAGCTAAAATATATTTTTCCTTGCCTTGAGCAATTTTTATATAAGTTAGTTTTGGGTTAACAGCCAAAGCGGGCGTAACAATTTTATTCCATGGAGTTGTCGACCACGCGAGAACATAAGTGTTCTTTTCGTCTTTTAATTGATATTTATAGGTAGTTGCCGAGTCCAAAACTTCTTTATAGTTATCCACATCCATCGCGACTTCAAAATTAGAGATTGGCGTTGCACAATGAGGACAATAAAGTGAAACGCGAAGTCCCCTATAAATTAGCCCTTTATCATACATGTTTCTAAACACCCACAAAACGCTTTCCATATAAGCAATATCCATGGTTCTGTAGGCATTTTTTAAATCCACCCACCTACCAATATGATCCACATACCACTCCCATTCTAAAGAAACTTGTGAGACATACAGTTTACACTCATCAATGAAGCGCTTAACACCAATTTTCTCTTCTATATCTTTCTTTCTTTGAATTTTAAGCTTCTCTTCCACTTTATTTTCTGCAGGCAGACCATGGCAGTCCCACCCCCAAACACGGCGAACCCTATACCCTTGCATTGTTTTAAATCGTGGAAAAACATCTTTGGGGATACTTGAGAGAAGGCTTCCGTAATGAGGAAGACCAGTTATAAATGGCGGACCGTCCAAAAATGTCCAGTCGCCTTTTGGTGATTCTTTCTTGAGAGACTTTTCAAAAATTTTGTTTTTTTTCCAGAACTTTAAAATCTCCTCTTCAAGCTTTGGGAAATCAACTTTTGGGGAAACTGGTTTGAACATGTTTTATATTGTAGTCTAATCGAACAATTTGTTCAAGAAGTTGCTATAATGCAAATCGCTATGGCACGATCACCTGAAGCACAAGAGACAAGAGTTCCTATAACAGCACAAGCCATTCGACGCGTAGTTGGAACAGCAGCTTTACTACCATTACCTACCGAAGCGTCAAAACCAAAATCAGAAGGGTGGCAAAGAGCAGAGGAACTTAATAAAGAGGGTTACGGAATCATAATCGCTCACATGCACGCAAACAAAGGAGATTCGGCACGTGTTATCGGAAGAACATTTCGAAGTTCGACTTTTAGTCGAAGAGAAGTTTTTATACCCAACGGTATACATCAGCATAAAGGTTGGTATAAACCTGTAGGAACTCCAATCCATGTACAAGTTTTCCCAATTTTTACTAAAGAAACAGGAAGATTAGCCAACGAGGATACTGTTTTGGCTCGGAAGTTAATAGACGAATATGGGATAGATATGACAGATCCCCAGCTCTTAAAAGTAATTGCAGGCTATACAAAGCAATATACAGATCATGCAATTCCACTATTACAAAGAGCTGGAATAGAGATTGTTGCTCCACAAGGACACAGAGAGGAAGCTTTTACCACCATGACTACTGCCATCGAATCAATTGTAAAAAGAGCGCTACAGCAAAAAATTCATAATATCGCTGTGTTGTTTGTGGGATATGATATAAAAGGTGTTCAAAATTATGCTGATGAAAAAATCAAGAATTATAATCTCTTCCGAAGATACCGATTCCATGATGGAAAGTGCTTAACAGTTGACGAACTTATTAAAGAAGCAGGTGGAAATTATATAAAACTTAGTAAAATTATTCGAGGGGAAATGCAAGCAACAGTTCCTCCTGAATACCTTCCTAAACCATCATCGCAGTAAAAATTAAATGATACATGCCAACAAGATTAGTTCTTCTGCCTCAAGAATGCGGGGATGTCCCAGATTTCGTCTTTATCTTCCTTGGGTATCTCTTTGGACTTTGGTTTTTCTAAATCCTCTTCAATATTTTGCCCATCTGGATTAGCTGTACTGACAGGTGGAGATATAAACTCCTTAAGAGTTTGCCTTGTTTGATCAAATCCGGTAGCAATAACTGTTATTTTTATCTGATCACGCATAGCCTCATCTATTGTTGCTCCAAAAATAATATTTGCATCAGGGTCTGCAGATTGGGCAATAATTTTTGCCGCCTCATCAACCTCGCTCATTGTAAGATCAGATCCGCCTGTAATATTTAATAATAATCCTCGAGCTCCTTCCATAGAAATCTCAAGGAGAGGCGATGCGATAGCCATCCGTGCGGCAGTTTGTGCCCTGTTTTCACCAACTCCAGTACCTACTCCCATTAGAGCCGAGCCAGAATTACTCATAATAGTTTTAACATCGGCAAAGTCAACATTAATAAGCCCCGGAACTGTTATGATATCTGAGATTCCTTGGACGCCTTGGCTAAGCACAGAATCTGCAACTCTAAATGCCTCAAGAAGCGACATCTTTTTATCCACAACATCAAGAATCCTTTGATTTGGGATAACAATAAGCGTATCTACCTTATCCCTCAACGTATCTATACCCTCCTCTGCCGCTACCATGCGACGAGTCCCCTCAAATGTAAAAGGCTTTGTAACAACAGCAACAGTTAGAGCCCCAACCTCTTTGGCTGCCTTTGCAATTATTGGCGTTGCGCCAGTTCCAGTTCCTCCGCCCATTCCCGCTGTTAAAAAAATCATGTCTGAAGCCTCTATAATATCTTTTATTTTCTCGTAAGATTCTTCTGCTGCTTGCCTGCCAATTTCGGGGTTGCCGCCAGACCCTAATCCCTTAGTAAGATTTTCTCCTATTTGAAGTTTTGTTGGAGATTGGCATAAAAGAAGAGCTTGTGCATCGGTATTTACCGAAATAAAGTCTACTCCTTTTACCTCGCTCTGAACAATCATGGAGTTAACTGCATTGTTACCTCCACCTCCTATCCCCATGACTCGAATTTTGGCAAAATTGGTTGTCTGAGGTTTTATTAACATAGCCGCGAGCTCATCCTAACACACAAAATCTAGTTTTGCAACCCACTCAAACTAGGGCAGGAAGGATTTGGCGATACCTATTATTTTTGAAAATATTTTATTTAAGAAAAGCCCTGGAAGCTTTGGTAAAGAAATGCCAAAAGGCAAAGACGATGGGGTCTCAATTGTTCCACCATACACACACAAGCCAACAACCGTTGCAAAAGGAGTATCTTGAATTTCATCAATAATTCCTTTTATGTTAGTTGGGTATCCAACCCTTACTGGCATAGCAAGCACTCGTTTTGCAGCATTTACAATGCCAATTGTTTGTGCTCCCCCCCCAGTTACCACCAATCCTGATGGCGTTTGGCCTCCAAATCCGCTTCTTTTTATTTCTAAGCCAATCATCGTAAAAATCTCGTTAAGCCTTGGTCTTATAATGCCCTCTATTAAAGTCTTTTGGGAGACTTTACGAATCTCCTCTGGGAGGCTTAGTGGACTTAAGTCTATTTCGTCTATATTCCTGTTTTCTCGCGCTTTATGTTCTTCGAATTCTGCGAGCTTTTGCTTTTTTGTTGAACCGGACAAAAACAGTTTTATTTTCTCCGAAGACTCCAAGGAAATTCTAAGTCCAATAGCCAAATCATTGGTTATGTGTCTTGCACCAACTGGCAAAACCGAAGAATAAGCAACAGCACCCTCTATATAAATAGATATATCGCAAGTCCCAGCGCCTATATCAACCAAAACAACACCCAATTCCTTTTCTGTATCAGACAATACTGCAAGACTACTTGCATATCCATTAAAAACAACAGCGTCTATGTCTATTCCAACTTGAGAAAAAGCCTTTTCTAAATTAGAAAGTGATGTTACACCACAAGATATAATATGGGTATCTACCTCAAGCCTAATGCCAGTCATGCCAATTGGATCCTTTATGCCTTCTTGGCCATCTACTGTGTAATTTCGAGCTAGAACATGAATAATTTGGCGGCTTGATGGAAGAGAAACTGCCCGAGCAGCATCAATTACTCTGTCTAAATCATTCTGTGAGATTTCTCCAAGACGCGTTGCAACCGCAACTACCCCTCTTGAGTTCTGTGATTCAATGTGACTTCCACCAATTGATGCTATAGCATGGGATACCGAGTAACCAGCCATACGTTCTGCCCCATCAAGAGAGTTATTTATACACTCGACCGCCTCTTTTATATCGACTATCTGACCTTTTTTTATTCCAACCGATGGGACCTCGGAAACGCCAAGAACATTTACTGTTTTGGCGTTAGACGCGCCCTCATCTATTTTTGCAATAATAGAAACAATTTTTGAAGTTCCTACATCTATCCCCGCGACAATTTTTCCTTCACTCATATTAACTCTTATTTTTCAAAAACAATTACTGGTTTATCGAATCTAAAATCTATAAGTTGAAACCTCTTTCCATTTATTGTAAGCTGTTTTAGTATCGCTTGTAAAGAGGAGATTTGAATAACAATATCTTTTTTAGAAGATATATATACCCTCCCATTATCCTTAAGCTCTATATCGAAATAACTTCGAGCGAAGCTAATTGAAGAAAATGGAATATTAGAATCTGAAAGCAATTTTTCAATTTTTGAGGTGTCTGTCTTCGCATTTCTTACTACTGGATCAATAACCATTGGCTTTTTAAACCACGAGGCTTTAGGAAAGAGTATATTTAAAAGTAACAAAAATAAAACGGATGAGAGAAAAATATAAAATGCGGTTTTTAAAAAAGAATTAGTTTTTCTTGCTCTTTGTAGCATATTGAATGACTTCAATTATCTTTTGGGCAGCATTTTTATTGATTAAAGCATTAGATTTATCTTTAATCTTATACTTATTTATATTATTAACCATCTCTATTACTTTTTGCAAAAACTTTTGCGAGCTTAAATGGCCTTGTTCCAAAACTTCCCCAAGCCCTAGGCTTTTTAAAAAAAGGGCATTCTTTATTTGTTCGTTATTTTGGGAATAACGCAGAGGAATCAACAAAGATGGCTTTTTTAAAAAAATAAGCTCTGTTATAGTATTTATACCAGCGCGTGAAACTACTAAATGCGCTTTTTGTAAACATGATCCAACGTCTTTCGGTTCAACAAATTTTATCAGAAAGTATCTTGCTTTTAATTTTGATGGTAGACTATCTCTAAGATTGTTAAGTCGGTCAAAGTCACGGTATTCTTGCGCATCTCCTGTTTGGTGAATAATGACGAACTTTTCCAATAGCTCTTTGATACAGCCCTCAACCAGTGTATTTATAAAGTGCGAGCCAGAACTCCCACCAGTGATGTAAATAATAGGGGTGTCATTCCGAGCGAAGTGAAACGGAGTCGAGGAATCTCCGAGATTCCTCCACGCGCCCTTCGGGCTTGGTCGGGATGACAGAGAAAATTTTCGTATCGGGTTTCCAATAAGAACAGTTTTATTTTTTGGAAAAAATTTTCTTGATGATTCCCATGAAATACAGATCTTTTTAGCAAAAAACGAAAGAATCTTATTCGCAATACCTGCTTCTAATGTTTGCTCGTGAATAACAATCGGGATTCTTAAAATAAAAGCTGCTAAACCAAGAGGTAAAGATAAATACCCACCAAAACCTAAAAACACATCTGGCTTAAACTTTTGCAAGATAAAAAAAGACTGAATGAATCCATATGGAACTTTTATAAGTGAAGGGATTGTATGGCGAGTGAGCCTTCTCTGAAGCCTTCCGCTTATGACATTTGTAAACGGGACCTTGCGTTTAGTAATCTCTCTATACTCCAAAGACAAAGCTTTGTCTCCTTCAAAAGTATATTTTCTTCCAATAAACAGAAGTTTTGTATCTTTAGGTAAATTGTCTATTGCCGCTAACGCTGGAGCCAAATGACCACCAACAATTACTATTTTCATATAAACTCTAAACTGTTCTATTGTCATTGCGAGGATCAGGCGAAGCCTGAGACGAAGCAATCTCAAAAAGAAGGGGATTGCTTCGCTCACGCTCGCAATGACATAAACTCTATGAACTATTCTTAGAAATATTCAAAAGTATCCCAATAGAACAAAGGTCAATAATAAGAGCTGATCCTCCGTACGAAATAAAAGGAAGAGGAATTCCAGTTAGGGGGAAAAGAGAGACAAGAGCTCCTAAATTAATAATTGTTTGGACTGCTAAAAACGTTGTGATGCCTGTTGCCAAAAGCTTGCCAAAGTCATCTTTTGCAAGACTTGCTATATTAAAACCCCTCCAGACTATTATAATAAACAAAATTATAATGCAGGTTGCGCCTACAAAACCAAGTTCCTCCGCAATAATGGCAAATATTGAATCAGTTGTCGTTTCGGGAAGGTAAGCGTATTTTTGCAAACTGTTCCCAAGCCCGACCCCTGTAATTCCTCCGGATCCTAATGCAATTAGTATCTGTTTAACATGATAGGAGCTACTCTCTATAGATTGATTGACATTCAAAAATGCTTCAAGCCTTTTTGCTCTATAGGGCGATAGTTTAATTAAAAACATCCCAAGTATTGATATTATCGGCATTAAAATTGCAAAATATAATACATTACCGCCCGACAAAAAATATATTAACATGGCTTCACAAAGTATAACAACAGCAGTTCCCATATCAGGCTGAATAACTATTAAAAAAAGGACTAAGCCTAGAAGCATGAGAAATGCCATGAGCCTTCCTTTCTCTTTGTTGGCAAACCAAGCAGAAAGATAGATAGCAAGAGCCAATTTTACAAACTCCGCGGGCTGCAATAAAAATATTTTAAAGTCCACCCAACGACGTGCGCCTAACAAATAGACACCAATTCCCGGAACAAATACTAAAACTAACAAAACTATGGCTATAAAAAGTAGAGGCAAAGAAAGGTTATAAAGCCTATGGTAATTAAAATAAGAAAAGAAAATCAGTCCTGTAAAACCAAGCACTACCCAAACAAATTGATCTTTAACGTAATGATATTTATCGGAAAAATCGCGAAAGGCAACATACGAAGAAGCATCGTATATCATGAAAAACCCAAAAAGAGTTAGAAAAACAACTGTTGCTAAAAGAATAAAATCTACTTTTTTCATACTGTTTTGAGTTATGAAGGGTTTATTATCTGATGAAGGCTATGTAAAGTCCTAAAACTGCAAATAAAAAACCAAGTATCCACGCTCTCATTACTATTTTTGGCTCATCCCAACCAATACGCAGCAAAAGCAAGTGCAAAGGAGAAGCCGGAAATACCTTTTTGCCTAAAAATTTCTTGGAGCAAATCTGAATTAAGGACGAAGCAACTTCCAACACAAACACACCTCCAATAAATGCAAGGGCAACAGTTTTACCAGTCAAAAGCCCTATTAACCCTAAAACCGCCCCAAGAGAAAGTGCTCCAACGTCACCAAGCCAAATTCTTGCCTTGTAAATGTTGAAATACAAGAAAGCAGAAATACTTCCCATAAGAATAGCTATAAAAATGCCAAGGGGCTGATCTAATTGGTTTGCGGTAATCACCAAAAATGCAACCAGGCAAATTAAAAGTAGTCCTGATGCTAATCCATCTAGTCCATCTGCAATATTAAAGGCGTTAGCAAAAGCAACAATTACGAACGTTGCGAATGGAACAAATAAAAACCCAAGGTCGGCTAAGCCAAATCCACGGATAAACACAAAATCGTATCCAAGCTGTGTATATAAAATAATTGCTACAATAAATGCCAAAATCCACTGAAGTATAAATTTGTGCCTAAATCTTAAGCCAAAAAACGAAGATTTTTTTCCATTGACTAACTTCTTTGCATCATCGTAAAGACCTAAAAGCCCAAAGCCCACAAATGTAAACAAAATTACAAATACCTGCCATATTTTAACATCTATGCTTAATATTCCATAAGCCCAAAGAGTTAATATGGATACAACGCTTACAATAAGTATTCCTCCACCAAAAGGTGTACCAACTTTCCAGTTATTGTGCTTATCAAACACTGGTGTTGGCTTATTAAACATATCAACTGTCTTTTGCTTTTGACGTCTAAGCCGTATTTTGTATAAAAAGTCTATAAAGGGAATAATAAGAATAGCAGTAATAAAACAAGAAAGAAGTGTTAGCCCCAGCAGAATTGCCATAAGTTTATTATACTCCTCAAACAAGCCATATACAAATACAAACTCTGTCGTACGAACGTCCCCACTTGGGACGGTCCACCCTTGGGGTGGATTTGTAGCTACACCTGCGGAGAAATGAGCGGTTAATTTTTTAGAGAGGCTAATTTTTTAATAAAACTGTCTTTATTAAGCCCTCCTGTTGCGAAAAGCTCTCCGTTAATGATAACTCCAGGGCTTGCCAAAATACCATGCTTGGCGACAAGTTCTAATCCGTCCGGATTTGTTGCATCGAGTTCTTGTATCTGCATTTGCGGATACTGCGATTTCACTTCATGCAGTACTTTTCGTACCTCCTCGCAATGAGTACAACCTGGAGTGGATACAAGCTGAATAGTAATATTCTTACCCATATAAGTTTTATTGTTCGAGCGAACGAAGTGAGTCGAGAACTATCTTGAAGGTAGAACTTCTCGACTCGGCTTTCAGCCTCGCTCGAAGAATAACATAATTACTAACTCATGTTACGCAACCTTTGTCATTTCGAGCTTGTCGAGAAATCTCTCTCACCCTAGTTGCGGGAGATCCCTCGCTTCGCCAGGTGCCAGACGGTACCTGGCTTCGCTCGGGATGACAGTGCGTAAGGTACGTTACTAATGCCCATTGTCATCCATATGCGGAGCCATGTTTTGAGCATCCATTATGCCCGGCGCAACCTCCACCATAAACTCAGTCGTCACAACTTTGCCTTTATGCTGGAATTGTCCGTAGATTTTCCAAAGCCCTGGATAGGGAAAAGTGTAGTTTGCTCGGATCTCTGGAAACGCGACACCTTGATTTGGCCCCAACTTTGGCTCCCATCTTGCTCCATGAGTATGAAGAATAGTAGATAAATCAATAGACATAATCGCAAGATGCATGTCAGCGCCAAGATATTGTTCTATATCAAAGATTGGGTTGCCAGTTTCTCTATCTCTAATAAAATAGCTTAATTGTGTTTTCTCTCCTGATCTAAGAGCATTGTGAGGAGTCGGCACTAGTGAAACATCATATTCTCCAAATATTCGATTTAGACGACGATCTTTCTTTATAAGAACTGGTTCTCCCACGCTATCTCCGACAATTCCAACCTCAAGCCACCCAAGATCGGATACCTCCCCTACTCCTTTTCTAGATCCATCAACCAGAACTCTGTAACGCCCGGCTTTTGAAAGAGTTATAGGAATTTCAAATTCAGTCTGTCCAGTTTTTGCTACATAATTTTTTGCATCTTCTGGATGAACATGCTTAAACTCTTCCATGTCTTCGCTTACCAAAATTACGTGCAAAATTCTTTCATGAGATATCTGTAAATCGTTAACTGGTCTGCCGCGTTTATCATGCAGAACAACCTTAAGTGTAAATGGTTTAGCAGCTTGAATTGCCGATGGAGTGCTTGAAAGTGTTGCATGAAAATCTTGCTTTTCTACTGTCTTCTCTTTCATCATATGATCTATTTCCTCCCCCTCATGCCCCATTTTGGACCAATGATCTGCAAACATATGGGGAAGAAAATATCCAAAAACCGTTATGAGCCAAAGCGACACGACTACAAAAAACCAGCCAATAAGACGTGTATATCTTTTCTCAAACGCTTGCTGCTCGGGAGGAAGTGTAATGATGCTCTTTTTTTTGAACAGATAGTACCAAACCATTGGAAAGATCCAGATAAAAAGGATAAATGGGGTTCCCAAAGCAATAGGCATGCCGAATAATCCTGCTCCAGTTGGAATCCCGTGAGTATGTCCAAGTTCTTGGACCTTGCTCCCAAGAAGATTTGTGACAAAGTTTTCTTGAGTCACAAACTCTACAAAAGTATGCATTCCCGAGATGACCCACCAATCGTGTCCAAAAAGTCCAAGGGTAAGCAAAAATCCACCAATATAAATTGTAGACCAAGCTGTAATCCTACTAACCGCATCTTTGTGAAGAACAAGAAATCGAGTCGCATTGATCCCCAAAATTGCAAGAAACGCAAGGATAAAAAGTGGAGTGATACGTCCAAGCGCCTGCACAAACATAATGAGCCACCCTTGGAAAGCATCGCCTGTAGCAATGATCTGAGGAATAATTACTGCGTTAAAAAGAGGATTCGGACAGCCTACTCCTACATTTCCCAAAAAAAGACCAAGAAATAACGCTTTTGCAATATCTTTTTGTTTCATGATAAATTGTGGAACAGCACCCCCATAAACAGGAGCTGCAAAACGAATAAGCTTAAGCTCTCCCAGAGCAAAAAGAATTGCAAATAGACCTGCTACCGCATACAAAATATTTTTTGCAGTCTCAACTTGGTGGATTCCAAGCGCCTGACCCAACAATCCAATAAGCACCCCATAGAAACTAAGAGTAATAGTTACCCCCAATCCAAATGCCAAAGCCATGCCAATTCCTTTCTGGTACGACTTACCCATCACAAGTGGCACGATAACAAAGGCAAGCGGCAGAGTGCAGGGAAGAAAAATCATTGTAAGTCCAACCGTATAGTCAAAAAGAAGAAAAGGAACAGAGCCTACATCCCCGCTACCTAAAGAAAATACAAACCTCAACCCATAAATAAATATACCTATTAAACCGAAAAGCAGAATAAGAAACAACAAAGGTGGATGTTTTTTTCCAGGAACAACAGGAACTTTATTCTCTACAGGAGCTTGCGCAGGGACATTGGCAGTTGTCTCATCCATATCTATCCATTCTTTGGAGGATTATCACCCAGATTGCTCTGAGAAACATTTTTTTCCTGAACAGGTGGCGTTTTTTCAGACGAGGATAATTGATTAGGTAAAGATGATTTAGGACCATGAAGAACAAATTTCCAAAGTATAAAACCGCCAATTACCAAAACTATTGCAATACCAACAACTATTACGGGATCTATACTTGTTGCTTCCTCTGTGTGTGGAGTTCCTGGTGGGTGACTGTCTCCATTTGCAAAAGCAGGCTCCGCAAGCGTTAATAACAACAAACTAGTGGTTGAGAAAAAACTTAATAAAGACTTCATAACTTATCCTCTTTGTGTCACCCTGAACTTGTTTCAGAGTCTAGATGCAGTCCTTTACTTATTTCAAGATGCTGAAATAAATTCAGCATGACAACGCGCATTTACTGCGGCGTCGCCTTATATCCCAGTTGCTCGATTGACTTAACAATGTTCTCCAAATTCGTTTTTTCCTCGTCAAACTCAACTTCGCCTTTTTTGGAATCATAACTGGCAGTTGCATTCAAAACGCCGTCTGTGTTTTGCAAAACCAGCTGAATCCCCGATGCGCAGGAATTGCAATGCATGCCTTCTATATTAAGAGCTTTTTTTGTAATTATTGGCATCTTACATAATTATAGTAGAACTCTTTTATCCTCTTTGTCAACCCTCAAAAAATAAAAAAAATTGATACTTGATAAACTATTTAAAGATTGCTAATATCTGTTTTAGAACCATGAATAACTGTTACTTTTTCCAAAATGTTTTACAAACGATAACCCTCGGATTAGGAATAGGTTGCGTATGGCTGTTGTCGCAATTGACATTTATGAAACATATAAAGGCAAGTGTGTTTGAGAAGATTTCACGACTCAGGTTTTAAGGTTTTTCAATTTGGAAGTCGACCATTTTATTTCCTTTTTCGTATACTGCCTTGTAAGAAATGACCTTGTCATCATTAGTAAAAATATAAGGCATAACTTCACGAATTTCCGAAAGTAGATTGTTAAGTTTTGATATTTCTTTAGGCGTTAACCACATAAATTCTCCGTCTTCAGAGTTTTGTTTGAGCTTTCCCCCAGCGTAATCACCAACTATAAAATGAAAATATAGTTCTTGATCTAAATCTTTAAGATACGCATTACCCGTTGCTTTGATTCGAAGATTTTTAATTTCAAGTCCTGTCTCCTCTTTAATCTCTCGTCTAGCAGCCTCAAACAAACTTTCATTAAATTCTCTCTTTCCTCCAGGCGCCATCCAGACATCTGGCATTATTTTCTTATTCTTACTCCTATGAAGCATTAAGTATTTTCCATCCTTTTTAACAAAACACTCAAGCGCTACAGCTATATTTCTTTGCATATTAATTATTCAAAACCCAACTCGGAAAATGAAATCTTATTTGAATAGCTTTCTATTGCTTTTCTTATGTGTCGTAATGTATCTTCAGGAAGGTTTTTAAGAGAAAACCATTGCATGTCGTCACATTTATCATGCTCTGTTATCCTAGGCTTCCCTTGCCATGTATCGCAACTTAGGAAAAAATCAATATATTCAAGGTCATCCTTAGACTTCCTATGCATGGTATGTACAATATGTAAATCCTTTGGGTTAAGATTAATTCCTGCTTCTTCTTTTGCTTCTCTTATCATTGCCTGTTTAACTGTCTCATTCCTCTCAAGATGTCCTGCGATAAGGCTATATTTTCCATCTTGCCAACCAGTATTAAAACGTCTAACAAGAAGTATTTTGCCATCTTTAATAAGCATAAAGTAAACCGCTGCGTGTAATAATGTAAATTTTTCACTACTCATATTTTTTAAATTCCTTTCAAATGATATAGAACTTTACACAACATCACAATTTTTGCTCCAGCAAAATCTGCGCGAAACCCTTTTTGATATTTAAACACAACATCTATAATTCATATTATGTTTACTAAAATTAATTTTAGTTCTATAGTGAACCCAAAACCTAGGAGCTATTAAAAGATGCATAATTATTAAATAAAGATATGCCATTTACGCTTGATTGCCCATACCCAAAGACCCTGCCACATTGCAAAGACAGCAATAGCAATGATATGTGAATCGTAAATTGGTTTCAATGCGGTACTAATAAGCACTACCTGAATCCCGCTCAAAAGGAAAAATGCGTATACGGCAAACCTTTTCCGCTTCCATATTCCGATAAGAACTACAATTTGTGAAACTAGGTATATTGTCACCCATAACCTATACCATACAGGTAACATACCATGGAATCTCGACATCACATCAGGGTCGACTGCTTGTGGCGCGCTTGCTAATATTCCAAAGAAGCTTAATGCTAGCAAAAGCGATAAAAACTTTCCTCGGTCTTTAGACTTTAAAATCATGTTACAAAACAGTTAACCTACACGGCGTGACTCATGGTTGTCAAGAATCCGCGAATTTTGGTTTTTTGTAGAGGCGAAGGAGAAGGGAGTTGAGGACAACCGAGACTGATGAAAATGCCATGGCAAATCCGGCGATTTCCGGCCTTAAAGCAGATTGGGACAAATTTAGCCAAATAGAAGAAACCTCATTGCCAATAACTGGAATCAGAGAATAAACATCTCCGAGGTAAGTTACCCAGCCCGCCGGAATCCCACTGTGTCGAGTAAATACCAGATGCAGTCCTGCAGCAATAGGAATCGCAACTATATTATAAACAAAAGCCCAGAAAAAGTTTTGCCAGATTTTATAGATTGTCTTTTGTGAAAGATCAATCGCTGTAACCACATCTCGAAGATCATCGCGAACAAGAATTATTTCTCCAGTCTCTATTGCAACATCAGTACCAGACCCAACAGCAATACCCAAGTCACTCTTGGCCAGTGCTGGCGAATCATTTATCCCATCCCCAACAAAAGCAACTACCTTACCCTCTTTCTTAATAGACTCAATAAGTTCTTCTTTTTTCTCAGGCAACACATTGGCATAAACCTTGTCTATTCCCAACTGCTTTCCAATTGCATGAGCAGTCTGTTCGTTATCGCCAGTAATCATAATTATTTCTTTTTTTCTCTTCTTTAGAGCATTTATCGCAGCAATAGAATGTTTCTTGAGCGTATCGGCAAGGGCAACACATCCAATAACTTTTTTATCATACGCAACATAGACCACAGTTTTTGCCTCAGCTCTAAGTCTATTTACCTCAGAAGCAATCTCGTTTATATTGATGCTTTCTTTCTCCATAAAAAGCTGATTCCCAACCATAATTTGTTTCCCTTTATAGTCTGATGAAACTCCCATCCCTGAAATTGTTTTAAAGTTTTCAGGCTCCGGAACTTCTAAATTTAGTTCTTTTGCTTTTTTAACTACAGCTTGAGCGAGGGGGTGTTCCGAACCTCTCTCGGCAACTGCAGCAAGCCTCAATATGTCATTGCGAGGGCTCGAAGAACCCGTGGCAATCTCGTGAGATTGCTTCGTCGCTTCGCTCCTCGCAATGACAGAGGAATTAATTGCAATGACGTCTGTCACAGCTGGTTCTCCCTTTGTTAAAGTTCCTGTCTTATCGAACGCAACCGCTGTAATCTTATGCGCTTTTTCTAAAGCCTCTCCGCCTTTAATTAATATTCCAGACTCAGCGCCTTTTGCTGTACCAACCATAGTAGCAATAGGAGTTGCTAATCCCAAAGCACATGGACAAGAAATAATAAGTGCTGCAACCATAAAAAGAAGCGATGGAGTAAAACCGTCTGCTTTTATAAAATACCAATAGTTAAAGGAGATAAGGCTTAAAACTATAACTGTTGGCACAAATCGTTCGGATATCCAGTCTGCAACGCGTTGAAGCGGTGCTCTTGTTGCTTGAGCCTCGCGAACCATTCTAACTATTTGGTGTAGTAAAGTCTCGCTTCCAACTTTAGTTGCTTTACAGTGAAGCAATCCATACGAATTTACTGTACCCCCAATTACTTCGTCGTTTACTTTTTTATTGACTGGCATTGATTCTCCTGTTACTATTTTTTCGTCCAATGCCGATTCGCCTTTAATAATTATTCCATCTGTTGGAATTTTACTTCCAGGCTTAACAATAAATATATCGTCTTTTTTTAAGTCGCTCGCCAGAATTTCTTTTTCCTCACCGTTTTTAAGTAAAATTGCTTTTTCTGGTGCAAGCTGCAACAATTTACTTACTGCCTCAGAAACTTTTCCACGAGACACAGCTTCAAGGAAGCGGCCCATAATTAAAAACGACATTAAAGCAGCAGATGACTCCCAAAAAGGATGATCAAGTCCTATCCAGAGTGTTTGTAGCTTTCCATAGGTAGTTGAAAACAGAAAGCCAATAAGACTATAAAAAAATGCAGCACTCGTTCCCAAAACTACAAGCGTGTCCATCGAGGTTGAACCAACCTTAAATGCCGTCCAGGCGCTTCTATAAAAAATCCATCCCACCCAAAATTGAACTGGAATTGTCATTAGTAAATAAATCCAGTTTAAATCTATAAATAAACTTCCAACCATTATTGCGTGGACATGCTTAAGATTAAACATGTGAACTGCCATATAATATGCAATAATAGGGCTTGAAAGAAGAAAACTTACAATAGTTCTATTTCTAAGCTCTCTGATATGAGCATCCCTTTCTTTTTTAAATTCATCCTCAGTTCTTGACTCCTCCGACACAAAAGAGTATCCCAAAGATTTACCAAAACCCAATACTTTTTCCTCGGGTATAACATTTGGATCAAATGAAATAGAAAGTTTTTCAGCTCCAAAACTTGCATTTACAGACTCTACTCCTTTTTGTTTTTGTAGAACTGTGTTAATTAAAACAGCACAGGAAGCGCAGTGCATTCCCTGAATTCTATAGAGTTTTTGAGTAAATTGGGGCTTTTCTTTCATAAAAACACCCTTCGTCATTCCCGCAAAAGCGGGAATCTAGATTCTGAATCAAGTTCAGAATGACATAGAATGCACCATTTTATTAGTCGTACTACATGCAAAGTTCTTATTAGGATATATACCTGATCTAACATGTCCGTCTCCCACAATAAGAGTACCAATTTGGTCATAATGACCCTCTCCGCAGGGCACTGAACAATAAAAATTAAATTTGCCAACCAAAGAAGGCGTAAATTCAACCACAGTTGTAGTTTGGGGAAATAACCTGCGATTAACCCCGAATACATCTATTGCAAACCCATGGTCATATGTGTCTTCGTTATAAATGTTTAGGACTATCTTATCTCCAGGTTTAACTTTTATTGTATCAGGATCCCACTTCCAATGATTCTTTATGACCCGCATGTTAATAAATACTGCTTTACCCGTAGACTTAATCCTTTCAATACTAGCGGGACGATAGTATGCCTGATAGATAAATCCACTTGCCAGTAAGAATACACTAAACAAAGCTAAACCAAGATATTTATTCATTACTTTCTTTTTTATTGGAAGGGTTATCAAGGCTTAGAGGTCCTGCTCCTAGTAAGAATAATGCTATTGATGCCCCTACCAATCCTACATCGCGATACAAATCTGGATTTAGTGATACGCCATACCGACTCAGAAACGAAAGGAAGAACATGGCAACTAGTAAAAAAGAAATTAGAGCAAATAATCTTACTTTGAAACCAAGTAAAAAAGATGCTGCAACGAAAAGCTCAAGGAGTCCCAAATAAAAATTTAAAGCCGCAGCATCTACCAATTCGAAATTTGTGAGCAACTGTATCTCAGCAGTAGTTTGACTAGGATGCAATAACTTTTGAAGTCCAAATAGAACAAATAATAAAGCTAAACCTATACGTAAAAAAACTGGAGCAAATTTTTGGTATTTGATAGCAAACGAATCAAACATAAATTGCTGACCCTATTTAAGCTAATCACAAAACAACCAATCAGTCAAGAAGCAGACTCAGCAAAGTGAATAACGTCCACCCTTGGGGTGGATTTGTAGAATAATTTGATCATTGAAAATTCCTCCCTACAATATCAATAACCTCTCTTAAATTTTTTATTATTGCCTCTGGCGTAAAACCAGGGATTATTTCCTTTTCTTTTGCAAATCTTCTTCTCTTAATCCAGATGGTAAATATATTTTTATTAAGTGATTTAGCTGTATGCAATACTTCAAGAACGTCATCGACAATGTATAACTTGTATTTTTTATATTTATCAACAATGTAAGGTAATTCTTTACGTTTTCTAGAAGTAAAAATGTGAATATGTTCCTTGTGCAGAAAGTCTTCAATTTGTCTAATTTTTTTCCTTTGAAACGCATACTCTCCTCCAGAGAATATACCAATTCTAAGTAGCTTATTTTTTGAAAGCGTATGCAAAACTTTCTTTGCTCCTTCGTAAAGATTCCCTGTAATAATGTTTTCTTTAAGGATTGTTTTTTCCAAAGCGTCGGAGGAAACTTTTGTTTTTAATTTTGTCGAAAGATTTTCTAAAAATGGCCTAAGCCTAAAATAACCAGTATCTTCTCTAGAAGCAATATATGCATTTTTTAACACCCTGTCTATATTGTTGATTTTATTGTATGCTATATTTTTTTTTATTGCCTTAAATATTTTTCTTCTAAATTTGTTTGCAGCAAACAAGGTATAATCAATATCAAAGAGAATAACGGCTGAAAAATTATTATCTGATGGTATCATTATTTTTGTGTACTCCTTTTACAGAAGTTAAAGGATAAACAATCGTTTTTTTTTCTAAAATTGTCCCTGGATTAAGAACTGCGTTTGCTCCAATATTTGAGCTATCTCCAATGATTGCGCCGAATTTTTGAAGACCAGTTTCAATCCATTGATTTCCAGCGTGAACACCAACCGGCTGTTTATCCAACCTGTAATTTGCTACCATTGCTCCTCCTGAAATGTTGACATTATTACCAATAATGCTATCTCCAATATAATTAAGGTGCGCTGCCCTAGCGTTATTTAAAAATATTGAATTTTTGATCTCCGACCCATGACCTATTTGCACATTATCTCCAAATAAACAATTTTGCCTTAAATAACTAGCATGTCCAATCACACAATTTTTCCCAATTATCGCAGGACCATCGATTAGAGCCTCACTCATAACAATTGAACCCTCCCCAACGAAAACATTTTTTTTATCTTTATAATTCCCAACAAGAATTCTTTTTTGAAAAAGGGAATTTATGTAGTTCTCAATCTTTGGTATTGCTTCCCAGACAAAATTTACATTATCGAAAATGTCCCTAAACTCAAAATTTGATAAATCAAAGAAATTTTCTTTTTCAAACTGTCTGTACATACAATTAACTCTAAGTATCATCCTCCGATGTTCACCTCGGAGGAGCCCATTCGGTCACCTCCGAGGTGTTGCGAAGCGACTCCTCGGAGGTGGAGTGCTGAAAATAGAATCTTTCTGCTTCTTTTAATTCCAAAGGCGTATTTATCCCTCTCCACGGGATTTTTCCTCCCCTTAAAGTTTCTATCTTTTCATTATTTGCTGCAGCAATATCTACAAGTCTTGTAAGATAGTATTCGTCTGTTGTTTTACTCTTCTTAATTTTTCTTAAATATTTACGTAAAAAAGATACCTTGAACAAATAACATCCTGGGTTAATTTCCTCTATTTTTTTCTGCTGTAAAGACGCATCTTTATCCTCGATAATCGCAAGAAGTTGTTCTTTATCGTCCCTTATTATCCTACCAAGTCCGGATGGATTATCAAGTTCAATAGTTAGAAATGTAACCTCTGTATTTTTCTTTTGGTGAACTTTAATCAGATTTATAATTGTTTCCCCCTCGTAAAAAGCCGAATCGTCTCCATTTAAAACTAGAACATCGGTTACATGTCTAGGCAAATATTTTAACGCACATTTTACAGCGTGGGCAGTACCCAACCTTTTCTTTTGATCCACAAAGACAACTCTTTGTCCCAAAAGATCAGTCACTGATTTCTTCGCAAACCCCACTACTACAATTATAGGACTAATCTTCAAGTTCTCCAAAAGATCAATCGTGCGCAGTATCATTTGCCTGCCACCAAGTTTAAGAACTACTTTGTTTATATGTTTCGAGTTCATGCGCTTACCCTTACCCGCTGCCAACACAATAACCGCTAGTTTATTCATTTCAATTTTTAGTCCTCTTGATGCGTGCTCCCAAAGATCTCAACCTTTCTTCAAATTTTTCGTATCCCCTATCTAAATGCTCTACTCCAAAAATAATGCTTTGTAAAGGAGCAAGAAGTGCTGCCAAAACTAGTGTTGCGCCTGCTCTTAAATCCGACATTGTAACCACAGCATCATGCAATTTCGTTGGGCCATATACTTTTAATGCGTGAAAATATTCTGGGCTATTATCTGCAAGATTAAAATTATAGACTTCAGACAGGTTTTTAGTTATTGGATTAAAAAGAGAAACATCTGCTCCCATTTTCCTAAGCTCTTTTACATACCCAAATCTATTTTCATAAACAGTTTCGTGAATTATCGACACTCCATCTGCCTGCGTCATTAGAATCGACCATGGTCCCTGCCAATCAGTCATAAAACCTGGATAGATAGATGTTTCGATGTCTGTGCTTTTAAGCGGTTCTTTATAAAAAAATCTAATTCCGTTCTTTTTTATCTCACAACCTGCCCGCGCAACTTTTAGTTTTTGCAGGAATGAAGAAAGATCTACGGTATTTGCGTTTTTGATAAAAACATCTCCCCTTGTCGCAATTCCCGCTACTGCAAAGGTTACAATTTCATTGCGATCCAATCCAATCTTAAATCTGCAGCCTCTAAGCTTCTCCACGCCTTTTATAACAATTGCTCTTTGTCTTGTTCTCTCAATGTTCGCTCCCATTTTATTTAAAAGTGCGATTAGCTCATCTATCTCTGGTTCCTCTGCTGCATTTTCAAGAACTGTTTTTCTCCTAGAAAGAACCGAAGCCATAATAAGAGTTTCTGTACCTGTATGAGTGCTTTTTTCAAATTTATAGGTTATAGTCCCATTTTTTGTTATTGTTTTATTATTTGCTTTAATATAAAAGTATCCATCATCGCTATTATAAGCGGTTTCTGCTCCCATTACATTTAGTCCATCAATGGTTCTATCAATAGGCCTAGCTCCAATTCTGCACCCTCCTGGATTTGGAATAATAGCCCTATGCAGCCGAGCAAGAAGGGGCGCCATAAGCATAGAAGATGTTCGAATCTTAGCTGCTTCCTCCAGTGAAATTTTTTTAAGCTTGAGAGATTTAACTTGAATATAAGCTTTATGATCTTTAATCTTAACTGTTCCGCCAAGCTCTCGAATAATATTAACCATCACCATAAAATCCGATATTAATGGAATATTCTCTATTATTACTTCCTCATCCGTTAAGCACGCGGCGACCAAAGTCTTCAATGCCACATTCTTTGCTCCAGATACAACAACAGTCCCCATTAATCTTCTCCCACCATTTATAATCAACTTTTCCATATATTCTTAAATTCGAATATCAAAATCCTAAATCCGAAACAATATCGAATGACCAAAATCCAAAATTCAAAACGTTTTGGGCAGTTTTGAGAATTTGAATTTTTGAAAATTAGAATTTGTTTCGAATTTCGTGCTTCGAATTTCGAATTTTTTGTTTCCCCACCATTGATTCTCCAATCTTGTAAACATCGCCCGCGCCCATCGTAATAATCAATGTGTCTTCTCCGTACTTTTTTTTGTCGATATATTCTACCACATCGTCAAGATTAGATATAAAGAGTACTCCTTTTTTAAACTTTTTCATTCTATCCACTAAGTCTTTTGATGAAATAGTAAAATCTTTTTTTTCTCGAAGCGAAGCATAAATATTAGTTATTATAATGGTATCCGCGTCATCAAATGAATTAATAAATTGTTCGAACAATGATTTTGTTCGAGAATAAGTATGTGGTTGAAAAATACAGACAATTCGCTTATTCGGATAAGCGTCCCTAAATGCTTTTAATGTTGCCGTGACTTTCGTAGGATTATGAGCATAATCATCAAAAACTAATGCTCCGCTTGAGAGTTTTCCAATAAATTCCGAACGCCTCTTGCTTCCTTTATATGATGCTATGCCTTTTTTGAGTTGATCTAAAGTCAAACCCAAGTATCTACCAACTGCAATTGAGGCCGCTGAATTCAAAACGTTCTGTTCTCCAAAAATATTAAGAGCAAAATTACTCTTAAGCCCATCTTTTGATTTAAGAAAAAAACTGGTTTTTCTATTCGTTGTTTTTATATTCGAAATCACATAATCGTTGTCCATACCCTCTCCATAGACTATTTTCTTTCCGTTATAACATGTAATAACATCTAAAACGTTAGGATCATCACCAAACGCAACTAGAACTCCATCTTTAGGAAGCTTTAAAATAAATTTTTTAAAAGATTTTTTTACTTCTTCGATGTTGGAATAAATATCAGGATGGTCAAAATCAATATTGGTGATAACAATAATCTCTGGGTTCTGCCACAAAAACTTTGCCGATTTTACGAAAACAGAGTCTGTTGCGTATTCATCCGCCTCTGCAACAAAATATTTTCCGCTGCCCAAATGACCCGCATATCCAAGAGAAGGAATAAAACTTGTACCAATTATATAGGAAGGAGACAAACCAGCACCTTTAAGTAAGGTCGCAATCATTGCTGTTGTAGTGGTTTTACCATTTGTGCCAGAAACCGAAATTCCAATAAAATCTCTTCCAAAAATACTTCCTTCCATAAATAATCCAACCGCCTCACCTTGCGTAATTACATGTATTGCTTTTTTCTTGGCTGTTTTAACCTCTATGTTATCAAGCCCCCCATGGGCGCCAGTCGCAATAACCAAATCAACGTCGCCAACGTAACTTTCGCTAAATCCTTTAAATACCGAAATACGCATTTTTTTAAGCGCGTCATCTGTAATAAAAACATCGGCAATATCACTGCCTGTAACATTAAATCCGGCTTGCTTCGCAATAATAGCCAATGGTGTCATCCCTGCGCCTTTGATGCCGACAAAATGTATTCTCTGATATTTCATAGATGAATAAATCTCACTTGTATATTGTTCGAGCGTAGCCCCGATTAAATCGGGGCGAAGTCGAGAACTATCAACTGTAAACTTCTCGACTGCGCTCCCTTCTGTCGCTTCGCTCGAAGAATAAATCAAGTTATACCTTTCCCACGACAGTCGCAAAATCCCCAAAGTTTTTTGGTCCCTCTTTCCGAAATGAAAAAAAGTCTTTAATATTGTCTTTCGTACAAATATCTGAAACCTCTATATTGTTTTCTGGTACACCTTCTGATATAAGACTAAGTTTTGCGATATTCTTTAAATCCAAAAAATATTTTCCTTTTCGTATTTGATATATCGTCGTCATTCTGGCAATCCCGACTTGTCGGGAGCGCCCAGAATCTCCATCAGAGTTTACAAACATTTCAGCTCGATCATACGGTACATCATAGCAACAAGCTCCAATTGCAGGTCCTATTGCAATTTTCGTATTCTTTACATCCGATCCCAGCTTTTTCATACCCCTAATCATTTCTTGAAGAATACCCCTCAGAAGTCCTTTGTACCCTGCATGCGCAACTCCTACGGCTCCAATTTGGGGATCGTAAAAAATCACTGGCAGACAATCTGCTGTTACTACACCAAGAAAGATGTTTTTCTTATTGGTAATCAAACCATCAACGTTTTGAATGAACTGGTTTTTAGAATCATCAATTGTCACGACACTTGAACCATGGACTTGTTCTGGAAAAATAATGCTTTTCCTCTGAATACGCAAAGCATTTAAAAAATTCTTGAGGTTTTTTTCATTTATCTTTCCATTATTTTTAATACTTCCAAAATTCCTAGTAGAAACTCCATGGACCAAACCATCCATATTGGCAAACTCTTCCCAAAAGTAATAACCTTTTTTAGACTTTTTAAGCATAGGTTTTGCTATTTGTCATTGCGAGTCCCGATCAAATCGGGACGAAGCAATCTCTTTATGAATGGGATCGCCACGCTTCGCTCGCGATGACAACGCGTTTCTCACCGCTTCAAACTCATCCCACGGCTCCTCCCCTCTACCATAATTCATAGATTTTTCATGACTTTTCCCGGTAATCAAAACAAAATCTCCTTTCCTTACCATCTTAATAGCAGCATTAATCGCTTCCTTTCTATCTGGAATTTTTAATAGCGTCTTTTTCTTAATTCTTAATTCATAATTCATAATTCCTAACTCAATTTCCTTCATAATATCTTCAACGCTTTCAGACCTCGGATCTTCCGCTGTCAAAATAATAATATCCGCATATTTTGATGACGCTTTGCCCATCAAAGGTCTTTTTGTGGCGTCTCTTTGTCCTGCAGCTCCAAACACATGAATCAGTCTACCTTTTATACTCGGTTTTATTGAACTTAAAATTTGCTCAAATGCATTAGGTGTATGTGCAAAATCAATCATAACAGTAAAATTTACTTGTCCTGAGCTTGTCGAAGGATAAACAATCTCTTCTCTTCCAATTGGCGGCTTAAAACTAACTATCGCCCTACGTATAATCTTGTCGTTAATTCCCAAGTTACGACAGACAGCAATCGAAGCCAAAACATTATGCTTATTGAACTCCCCAATTAGTGTTGTTTTAAAGGGAAAGTTTTGGGGATTAACATCAGCATCGTTTCTCATTCCATATGTTATAAACTTTTGATTTTTGACTTGTAATTTTGAATTTTGAATTTTGAATTTTGAATTTGTTTCGGATTTAGGATTTATGATTTCGGATTTTAACAGTTCGTAAGATTTATCATCTCTATTCACTATTGCAACCCTTGCTGTTTTTAATAATTTAGCTTTAGTTTTTACATAGTTTTCGTATGTCTTATGATAATCCAAGTGCTCGTGGGTTACGTTTGTCAAGACCCCTACATCATACTTTATTCCAAAAACCCTATACTGATCTAAAGCATGCGATGTAGCTTCAAGAACCAGAAAGCGCGACCGAGGGGTGGCAGGCGAAGGGCGAGCCTCTCCGCGAAACGATCTCTTGAATAATTCCTCATTAGAAACACGTTTATAATCGTTTGCTCGTGCAAGGACTGAGGTTAGAACTAAGTTTGAGTCAGAAGAGTCGTTGAGCGGATGGGACGAACCCTGAGCCTCACCTGACATGAAGGCTTTTTTTATAAATCTTTGCAAAGCCCAAGGAGATGGGGTCGTAACATGAAAACCAACATCATAATTTTTTCCTGCAATAATTGCTCCGACCGAGCTAATCATCGAAGCATTATATCCTGCCGTATACAAAATGTGGTAAATAAGACTTACTGTTGTCGTCTTTCCATCAGTTCCAGTTACTCCAACTACAGTAAGATTCCTTGACGGAAACCCAAACCAGAGATTAGCAACAACAGCATTTAGTAAGTGATAAATATTCTTTACCCTCTGCCACCACACGTGCTATATTATACCCTTTTGTTACTGTTTTCTCTACTTTAATTTCTTTTCGCGACCGCGGAAAATAATTAAATGTTATTCAAAAGATAAACAATACTCAAAATCTTACTCACTTGGAGGAATTCCGTAGTAGGAGAGTATGTCGCGGGCGATGTCGAAAAATATTGGCGCTGCGGTTTCTGCTCCATAAATTGCAACTGTTGGTTTATCTAAAATTACAAGCATTACAAATTTAGGATTCTCTGCTGGAGCAAAACCAATAAAAGAAGTAATGGTTTTTGATGGATCATAGTGTCCTTTAACTGGGATCGACGCAGTACCAGTTTTACCTGCTATTCTATACCCTTTTAACCTTACCCACTGTGCTTCTCCTTTATTAACAGCGCTTACTAAAATTTCGGTCATAACTTTAGCAGTTTGCTCAGAAATTGGCGTGCCCAAAACTTTAGGAGGAATTTTAGCAACCTCTCCATCTAACGATTCAACTTGGGATACAAAGTGTGGCTGCATCACTTTTCCATTATTTGCAATTGCAGAAAAAGCAGTCAAAAGTTGAATTGGTGTTACTGAGATTCCCTGTCCAAAACCTGTAGTTGCCAGATCGACTGGGTACCACGCATTTTTTGGCTTAAGACTTGCTGGTATTTCTCCCTGAGAATCAATATAAGTTAGACTTCCTATGCCAAACTTATTAAGATATGAAATCATTTTATCAACCCCTAACTTTTGAGCAACATATACCATACCAGTGTTGTCGGAGTGAATAATTACGTCTATCATATTTATGTCTTTATAATATTTATCGTTCCACGTATGTAACTCGTAGTCCCCTATCACAACTGGACCGCTACAAATTGGACATTTTGTTTCTGGTTTTATAATATGAGCGTCTAACGCTCCCGCCATAACAATTGGCTTTATAGTTGAGCCTGGCTCGTAAATACTAGAAACAAAAGGATTTTTATATAAATCTTCGGGATAATTTTGATATTCAGAAGGTACAAAAGTTGGGAAGCTTGCCATAGCAATAATTTCCCCTGTTTTTGGATTCATAACTCCAACCACACCAGAAGTTGCGCCGTATGTTTCAATACCTTCTTTTAACTTTTTCTCCACTAAAAACTGTATTGGTCGATCTACGCTTAATATTAAATTGCTTCCGTCTATTTTTCTTACCCCATCTGTTGCTTTTGATAAAATCGGTCGTCCCAATGCATCCTGAACTCCAACGATATAACTTTCTCTACCTCGCAAAAGCCTATCGTAATACCCTTCAAGCCCAAAATATCCTTTGTCTTCCCCTAATTCATTTTTGCCAACAAAGCCAAGCATTTGAGACGACATAGATGCCTCGGGATAGAAACGAGTTGATTTTTCCTCAAAACCAACTCCCGGAAGATTTAGAGATTCTATAGATTCTTTTGTTTGAGTATCAATAGTTGATTTTAAGGAAACCCATAAACGATCTAAAGCAAGTTTAGCACTTATTGATGCAATATCTACTTTAAGAATCGCAGCGATCTTTTCAGCAGTTTTCTTGTCTTTAACCTCTCTGGGATTTGCAAAAACAAGGTAAGAAATTTTATTTGCTGCAATTGGAAAGCCATCGGATGTTTTTATTTCACCTCGCAAAGGCATTACTTTTATAAGTCTTCCATATTGAGATTGAGCCAATACGTAAAGTTCTTGCGCCTTAACAACTTGCCAATAAAATAATCGACCAGTAATTGCTATAAAAGTTAGGAGGAGAATTAAAAAAGTTAACCGATATCTCCAATTCATTGCCTAGCAGCCAAAGGCAAAGATTTTGTTAGAGCCACGAATTTACCTCCAGTAAACCCTAACTCTGCTGCCTTGGATGCTATATTATTTAAAGATGATTGTAAAAAAAGTTTTTCTCGAATTTCAGCATTTTCTGTTTTGTAAGCTTTAATTTCTTTATCAACCTTACTCACTAACGCTCCAGATGTAGATAGCCTGTTAGATAAAATAGTTTGTACGATTAATAATAATATTATAACGCTTGTAATCAATACGATAGTAATACCTGATTTTTTCATATTTTACCCTGAGCTTGCCGAATGGGTTTCAAAAACTCTAAGCTTTGCGCTTCTTGCTCTTATATTTTTATTTATTTCTTCAGCGTTTGGCACTATAGGTTTTTTTGTTATAATTTTTCCCAAACCATTTTTACTAAATTTAATAAAACTTTGCTTTACAATTCTATCTTCAAGAGATTGAAACGAAATTACCAACAATCGTCCGTTTTGCGCCAAAAGTTTGACTCCCTTTGGCAATGCCTCTTTTAATGCATTGAGTTCATCGTTTACTGCAATTCTTAATGCCTGAAAAATCTTAGTTGCAGGATGAATACTTGAAAATCTCCAAGGAGGCTTAACCTCGCCTATGATTTCCACCAATTCCTGCGTTGTTTCAATTGGCTTCACTCTACGGGCCCTAACAATATGCTCAGAAACGTTCCGAGCATTACTTTCTTCACCCAATTTAGAAAATAGTTCATAAAGCTCTCCTTTCGTTAAAATTTTGATAAGATCCGCTGCGCTGATACCTAAATCCTGATCCATGCGCATGTCAAGCGGTCCTTCTTTTTGAAAACTAAATCCTCTTTCGGCTGTCTCTAGCTGGTAGGATGAAACCCCTAAATCAAAAATAATTCCAGCTACCTTTTCGAATCCATGTGAATGTGCAATTTTATCTATGTCCCTAAAATTCCCCTTGACAAGAGTGATATTAGGATATTGAGATACCAAGATATTAAGTGCTTTATCTTTTTTTTCACTTAGTATCTTAATATCTTTTTCTCTTAATATCTTTTTAATGTGCTCAATCGCCTCTCGATCGCAATCAATTCCCAACACGACTCCACCACGCTTCAAAATCTCAACCGCGTGTCCTCCTCCACCAAGTGTCGCGTCAATGTATCTCTTGCCTTCTTCAACTCCTAAGTTTTCAATGATCTCTTTTAAAAGTACTGACTCGTGGAAACTATTCATTCATTTACCGTTTCGTTATATCTGTAACGATCCCGTATCGTTAATCTATCTACGCTCTGGTAAAACTTTTCCTTCTTCTCCTTTTACAAGTCTTTTTGAAATTCTATCGATATTTTTTTCAAGGGTTTTTCTGTATGCTTCCCACAAAGTTTTATCCCACAATTCTACGTATCGATATAATCCTATGAATACAACTTCATCTTTAATCTTTCCAAAGCTTCGAAGGTAGTTAGGTATAACAAACCTTCCTTTGCTATCAAGCTCAACATTGCTTGCTCCGCCAAGTAAGAACCGTTGTGTTTCTCTTGTTTCCTGCTGGATAAAAGGTTTACCTTCTGTTCCTTCAAGTAATGCTTTCCACCCTTCTTCCGAAACAATAATGAGCGAGTTTTCATAACCCAAAGTTATAATTAATTTGTCTCCAATAATTTCTCTAAGTTTTTTGGGAAACGCAGTCCTGCCTTTTACATCTACTTTTACCTCGTGTTGCCCTAGTAACATATCTCATCTTTTATTGTCCCACCATATCCCACTTTGTCCCACTTATTACCATTTTGGGACATATTTAAACACTTGTCAAGACACCAAAAGAACAAAATAGTGTATTAGAAAATGTAAATACTCAACCTATAGAAAAATACCTTAAATCGAGGGTATAGATTCGAGGGTTTTTTCGACCAAATATTCTTTATTATCTAATTTAGTTACCTTAACAACTAGCTTGATATCCGAAACTTCTTTGTCGTAGTGACAAACATCCGAACAAGTTCCAAGAACAATTTCTTGCAAAATCTTCTTCCCTGTTTTAACGTCTATATGCCCAATGACTCCCCTTGGAATATTTCCTATTGAAGTATAGGACAATTCGTAATCCAACGAAGATATGTCATCTGTCTTCTCAATTTCCATAAGTAATTTTTTATTAGCACTTATTGGCTTTAAGGAAAGACCTAAGTCTTCTGGAGAAAGAACACTAACTGTCTCTTCAAGTGGCTGTTGTGACTCTGAAACTATTTCTTTTGGGGTTTCTTTTTTAGAGTTAGAAGACAATGCAAGATATCCTCCGCCGACTAATGCTATCAATGCAGCGAATAAAACCGCTATCAATATTTTCTTATTTTTCATTACTTATATTTATTAATTGTAACAATTTTTATTTTTTTGTCAAAGTCGTAGCATTACTCAATAAAATTGATTCCTCCTTCATTATTGCATTAAATTGGTGTTCTAAATACGCAGTAACAATACCGTTCCTTGGTATCTTTCTACACCATATTCCTTCAATACCAGCAAGCCTCTCCTCAATCTCCTCATTTACCATTTGGTATAATCTCTCCTCTGTTGTGCGACCATCCCTTCGTGCTTCTATTATTTCATTCTTATGAACTACAAAAAGCCCATAAAGATGGGATCCTAAACGAGTAAATCTAGGAGGATCACCCGGCGCAAAAACATGATCTCTACTCAATTCAAGAGATTGGAACGCACAATCAATAATCCCAATGGTTCTCTCATTACTCATTTATGACCATTTTGCCTCTTAAATATGTTTGTAGATTTTCTATGCGTACCCTTTCTTGTTTTGTCGTATCGCGATCTCTAACAGTAACTGTCCTATCTTCAAGGCTTTGGAAATCAACTGTTATACAAAATGGCGTACCAATTTCGTCTTGTGAATAATAACGTTTTCCTATATTGCCACGATCGTCAAATGCAACAACTCCATTTATTTGCTTCTTAAGATTATAATAAATATCTTTTGCCATTTTTACAAGAGGCAATTTATTCGCAAGCAATGGAAAAACAGCAACCTTTACTGGAGCAAGTTTTGGATGAAGTTTAAGAACTACGCGCTTGCTATCTTCAAAGTAAGAATCAATAAGAAAAGCAAGCATTGCCCGACCAACTCCAACAGATGGCTCGATTACATAAGGAAAGTACTTCTCGCCAGTTTCCGCGTCGTGATATTTTAGAACTTCTCCGGCGTCTTTCTTAGCATTACTTAAAAAATTGGCGTGATTGCTTAAATCATAATCTTCTCTATTTACAATGCCCTCTAATTCTCCAAAACCCATAAAAGGCCAGTTATACCAAACTTCAGTTGCTTTTTTTGCGTAATGAGCGATATCTTTTTTAGGAATATCGGCAAGTTTTATATTCTTGCTCTTTATTCCTAACT